>CAYXRS010000028.1:0-28546 GCA_964467195.1 uncultured Gemmatimonadaceae bacterium | reverse complement strand
CGCACGCGGCGCGCCATGCTGCTGAGCCTCGTCGGCGGAGAGCGGAGCGTCGGCGACCTGGCCGCGACGTTCCGGATGTCGTTCGCTGGGGCGTCGAAGCACGTCCGCGCGCTCGAGCGAGCGGGCCTGGTGCGGCGGACTGTCCAGGGCCGGACGCACATCTGCCGCCTGGAAGCGGGGCCCCTGATGAGTGCCATCGACTGGCTCCGGTTCTACGAGCGGTTCTGGACCGAACGTCTCGATGCGCTGGAGCGCGAGCTCGGGAAGCCTGGGAGCAAGGGAAAGAAGGAGTCACAACCCAAGCAGAGGAGTAGACGATGAACGACTACGGCGTGATCACCGCCAGCGGAACCGTACGTTTCGAGCGCCTGCTTCCCGGTCCGATCGAGCGTGTCTGGTCGTACCTGACGGAATCGGACAAGCGGGCGACGTGGTTGGCGGCGGGAACGATCGAGCTTCGTTCCGGAGGGAAGGTGCACCTGCGCTTTCACCACGTCGACCTGTCCGGCGAGAAGGCCCCGGAGCAGTACAGGGAGTTTCAGGGAGAGTCCCACATGCACGGCCGCGTCGTGCGTTGCGAGCCGCCGCGCGTCCTTAGCTATACCTGGAGTGAGAGCTCGGGGGAGGATTCGGAGGTGACGTTCGAGCTCACGCCGGACGGTGAAGCGGTGCGGCTCGTGCTCACCCATCGCCGGCTCGGTGATCGCAGCGCGGTGCTCAGCGTGTCGAGCGGCTGGCATGCACACCTCGGCATCTTGGAGGATGTGCTGAACGCCCGGAAGCCGCGGCTGTTCTGGACCACGCACGCACAGGCAGAAGCGGCGTACGAGACGCGGCTGGGAGCGGGGGAGCGGGGGGAGCGGGGGGGAGCGGGGTCAGAGTCGTTGAAATCCGACTGAGGCGGGTCAGAGGATCAAGGGGGATCAGGATCAAGGGGATCAAGGGGATCAAGGGGGTCAGAGTACTTGAAACGTGAGTTTCAAGTACTCTGACCCCCCTTGATCCGACCCTCTTGATCCCCCTTAGTCCCGGCTTTCAACGACTCTGACCACGCTCCCCCCGCTCGGCCCGCTCGGCGAGGAGGGAGTCCTCCCATGAGAAATCGGGGATGGGACGGTCCTGCTGCTGATACCAGCTGAACGTCTCGCGAAGGCCGTCGTCCAGAGTCATCAGTTCCAGCCCCAGCCCGGCTCGCACCCGCTCTACGTTCATAGTCAGTGATGGCAGGTCGAGGGCCTGGCCGAAGTAGAACGGCGGGCCGAACAATCCTCCGCCGGAACCCTCGATTTCCTCGCGCGGCACATGCACGAGACTCACATCTCGGCCAGCGGCGCGCGCCAGCGCCTGCACGAACTCCACCTGCGTTAGAGCGGGATCGCTGCCGAGGTTGTACGCGGTGCCGATAGCCACATCTTTCTCCGCCGCGAGCTTCGTGGCGGTGGCTACGTCTCCTACATGCGCAAACTGCATCAATGTCGTGCCGTCGCCTGGAATGATTACCGGGCGACCGGCGAGGATGCGATCCCAGAAAAACGCCTCGCGATAGAAGGGATTGCGCGGTCCGTACACGAAGGCAGGCCGGAGCGTGGTTACAGGCACACCCGCCTCGCGATGCAGTCGGAACAGCGCTCGCTCACTCTCTGCCTTGTTGCGTGCGTACGGATCCGGATGGTCGGCCGGTGCCAGAGCATCATCCTCATCGTGATCAGTGCCGCTGCCGTATGCCGCCACGCTGGACGTGAACACATAGCGCTGCAGCCCTGTCGCGATGGCGAGCGCAGCCGCGACCACCTGCTCGGCCGTGGTGCCACGCTCCCAGTCGTAGACGTTGTCGAACGCGACGTCGAACGAGCGGCCCTGGAGGGCAGACCGCACGGCGTCGACGTCATTGCGGTCGCAGCGAATCTCATGCACACGGTCACCGAACGGTGTGCCCTTGCCCCGATGCATGATGACCACGTCGTGGCCGTCGGCGAGAAGCTGCTCGACGAGCGCGCGACCTATGAACAGCGTGCCGCCTATAACGAGTGTCCGGCTCATGACATCACCCTCACGGGGATACGACCAGCACGCCACTCCCCGACATGGAAAGGATCAAGGGGGTCAGAGTACTTGAAACCTCGGTTTCAAGTACTCTGACCCCCTGGTGACCGCGGTTTCAAGGACTCTGACCCCCTCCCCCCCTCACCCCCCTCCCTTGACCGGCCACGCGCCAAGCAGCCGGCGTACCGCTACCAGCTGGCCCACGTGGTAGGCGGTGTGGTCGACGGCAACGAGAATAGTGCGAAGATACGTCTGGCCGTGCCCCCAAGGAATCTTCTCGGTGAGTACGAGCGTGGAGTGCGTCGCCAGATCCTGTATCCGCTTCACGTCACGCCGGATCACGGCGAGGCTTTCCTCCCAGGCTTCGGGCGTCGGAGGCGCCGGAGCGGGAGGCCAGTAGTCGTCGGGCCATTTGGGCTCGGCGTAGTTCGGATTCTCCATGAACTCCATCAGGTCGGTTTGCGTCAGCCGGATGTGCTGGAGCAGCTCCCACGCGGAGTGCGGCAAACCGTCGGGCCGCGTCCCTCGCAGTTCCTCGGGAAACTCGGAGACGGCCGACTCCAGAGAAGCATGCGCCTGCTCCCAGTCGAGGGAGGAAGCAACGATGGTCTGCCAGGGCTGAGTCATTGGGGAGGTACTTGTCGGGTCTGTCGGGTGTCGGGTCGTGGTTGGTTGCGTCGCTCGGTTTCAGGCCCGACCTCGGGGTTCGTCTGCCAAGCGGATTGTGATTCATCGTAGGAGCATTCAGGTTACGGCTGGCTGCCGTACCCCGACATGCTCTACTCTGTTCACGCGTAGTTCTCCTCAGGTAATCCGCTAGCTCTCTCATCCGATGCGATCACCGTCCCGCGCCGCCCCCGCGAATGCACTCGTGATATTCGCGCGCACGCCGGTGGCCGGCGAAGTGAAGACCCGGCTCGCCGCCGATGTCGGCATCGAGCGGGCACTCGAGGCGTATCGCGAACTTACCGAACTCACACTCAAGGTGGCGCGCAAGGTACGGAATTGCGAGGTGACCGTTTGTTTCACTCCGTCCGACGCTGAGGGCACAATGCGCGACTGGCTGGGCGACGAGGTGCGCTACGAAGCACAGGCGGCGGGCGGGCTGGGCGAGCGAATGGCGCACGCGATCCGAAGCCGATTGGCCGAAGGATCGAGGAGGGTTGTGGTGGTCGGGACCGATTGCCCGGGATTGGATCGACGGACACTCGACCGGGCTTTCGACTCGCTCGAGCGCCTCGACCTGATCATTGGACCGGCCACGGACGGTGGTTACTACCTTATCGGAGTGCGCTCCGACCACCCGGAACTGTTCAGAGACATTCCCTGGAGCACCAGTCAGGCGCTCGCGCGTACGCTGGCGGCTGCCAAGGGCAAGGGACTCACCATGGACGTGCTGGACATCATGTGGGACGTGGACACGGGAGTGGATCTGCTCAGGTGGAAAGGGCACTGAAGGGCAGAAGCGGAGCCAGCAGCCCGGGCCGGATCCTCCGGCCGGGGCGCTGGATACAGCGGACCAATGCCTGGCCCAGCGGACCAATGGCTGCCACCCTAGCTCCCGTGCTTCCGCAGCACGGGTCCCGGTCCTTCGTCATTCAACATCTCCAGCGCTGCCTGCATCACTCGCCGCTGCGCTTGGGCGTCGTTAGGCCTGTCCAAGGGGTATCCGAACGCGTACGGAACGACCAACGATCGTGGAGCCCGCACTTTCTCGGCAATCGATAGCACGAGCGAGATGCACGTAGTGGCGACGCCCACGCGCTCCATTGCCGCCGCGATCAGTCCCACGGACTGATTGCACATCGGTCACACCGGTACGAGCAGGGCCGCGTCTACCTGTTCCTTACGGAACACCTCGGCGGCATCGGGCGCGGTCGTGGCGATCAGCCGGCCGGGCGCGGTGATCGAGCCGTTGAAGCTGAGGTGCACGGGCGCGATGTCGCCTATCTCACCCGCTTCGCGCAACTCCCGCAAACGGTCGAGCGGCAGTGCAACATTCCGGTCGGCCTCGATGCCGGCGGGGTCGAACTCCTCGCTCGTTTGGCCGATTGCCAGGGTCTGAACGCTGACGTCTGCTGGGAGGACGCGAAAGCTCACGTCGCCTCCCTTTATCGGGGCGAAGGGCACGTCCACCCCCGGGCGGAAGAGCCCCGCAGTCGTGACCAGACCGATTCGCAGCGCGCGCAATGGCCTGCGCGGTGGCGACCATGGGACCGGATCGATGCGGCGCCACCGGTAAGTTGCGAGCCAGAGCCTGTACTTCAGCGAGAGGTCGGAGAGCTCGGCCATTGCCGAATCACTGACCCCTGGAGATCCGTGCCGCCATAATAGATCGCGACATCACTCGAACGTCTGGCCGAAGGTCAGGCGTGCACCCGTTCGTGCCAGATCCGTTGCGCGCAGGTTACGGCATACTGGGCTTACGATCGCGCCGCGCCGCTCATGTCGACTATGCGTGCTCACGGTCCACTCTTCCGGAATGCGCTCCGTGGGAGCCTTCGTCCCGTGCTGACGGCACTCTCTTCACGAATGCCCACCGCCGGAGCTGCGTCCGTGCTGACGGTCTCCTTTGCCGGAGCGTTCGCCAGGTGGGTTACGCCGGGGAACTCTCCCTTATTGACTGTCCCGCTAGCCGAGGTTAACGTCGGCAGGCGCTCCACAGCCGCAAAAGCGGCATGCAGCGCTCGTGTCATGCGACTTCCCCGCTCCGCCCATCCCATTGCCCAGCACAGGGTACGTGTCGGGAGTTCCTCCGGCTAGAGCCGAGTCCGTCCTGCGCGCCGTCGCGTCGGGAACTCTCCGAGCTATAGCCGCCTGAAGAGGACGCCCTCTTCCGACGTGGCACGCGCCAGCCAGCGCTGCCCCCACTCTGTGCTTCGCTCCTGGGAACCGAGGTGACGTGCGGCAAAGGCGGCCCACACACAAGCCGCATCAGGACAGGATCGCGAAAGCAGTCATGCTTCAATTCCCCGGAGGAAAGATGAAACGTACAGGGTGGGCCGGTTTGATCGCAGCACTCTTGATTGGCGGTCCTGTCCTCGCGCAGACGGGCAGCATTACCGGCACGGTTACAGGGGCAGATGCAGGTGGCCCGGTCGTAGGCGCCACGGTTCGCGTGGCGGGTACCGATCGCGGCGCGATCACTGGCGATGACGGTCGCTACACGGTTCGGGTGGATCCCGGCACCTACACCGTGCGAGTCACCCGAATCGGTTACTCGCCCGATTCGCTTTCGGGCGTCGTCGTCGCGCAGGGTGGTGTGGCGACAGTGAACTTCGTGTTGCAGCCGTCGGCGACTCAACTGGGTGATCTGGTTGTGACGGGCTACGGCACACGCCAGGCCAGGGATCTCACCGGATCGGTGGCGACGGTCTCCGAGGGGGATTTCAACACCGGGCGGATCGTCAGCGCCGAGGAGCTGATACAGGCCAAGATTCCCGGGGTCCAGGTGATCAGGAGCGGCGAACCGGGCGGCGGAACCTCGATTCGCATCCGCGGCGGTACGTCGATCAACGCCAGCAACGAGCCGCTGTTCGTTGTCGACGGAATTCCCCTGCCGGTTGGTGGAGGTCTGTCTGCGGGCCGGAACCCGCTCACCTTCCTAAACCCTGAGGACATCCAGACAATCACCGTCCTCAAGGATGCCTCGGCCACGGCGATCTACGGGTCGCAGGGCGCCAATGGCGTGATCATGATCACGACCAAGTCGGGGACCACGCCGGGGCCCCAGTTCTCGTATCGCGGCTCGGCCTCCACCTCGCGGTCGGTCTCGGAGCCCAGCATGCTGTCCGCGAATCAGCTGCGGACCGTCATCGCGGAGTACGCCCCCGGCAACATGCAGTACCTGGGAGACGCGAACACAAATTGGCGCTCTGCCGTGCTGCAGAACGCGACCGGCCAGGAGCATTCGCTGGCGGTTTCCGGCGCGGGCGACGATATGAATTATCGCCTCTCGCTTGGCTACCTGGGCCAGGACGGCGTCGTCAGGGGCAGCACCGTGGAGCGCTACTCCGCGGCGCTGAACTACAACCACCGACTGTTCGATGACCGGCTAGCCGTCAGGGCAAGCCTGCGGGGCGCTCGCACGGATGATCAGTTCACACCCGGCGGAGGGCTCGGCGCGGCCACGATCTTCGACCCCACGCAACCGATCCGAATCGGTTCGGACTTCTTCGAGCAGACGAACTTCCAGCTGGCGCCGAACAATCCGGTTGCCGAGTTGGCACTTGCGGTTTCGGAAGGCACGACCTTCCGCAGCATCGCCAATCTGGAAGCCGCGTATCGCGTCCCCTTCCTTGAGGGCCTCACGGCCACGACGCAGGTCGGCTACGACCTGGCGACCTCCGAGCGGAGGGTCTTCGAGCCGACGACCATGTGGGCTCAGGCCAAGAGCCCCAATCCGGGTTACGTGAGCCGGTCCAACCCGAGAGAGTCGTCCGGACAGCTCGCGATCTTCGGCACCTATGCCGCGGATCTCGATCGCTACAACAGCGATCTCGAGGTGACAGCTGGCTACGCGTACGGAATGTCGCGCGGTGACTATCCGTTCTTCGAAGCGCGCGGCCTGACCAGCGATCTGCTCGGCGAAAGCGGAATCCCAACCGCTCACGAGATCAGGACGGTGCTCAACGTTCGGGAGGGCAAGAACGCCTCCTTCTTTGGTAGAGCGAACTACTCGCTGCACGATCGCTACCTCCTGACGGCCAGCATACGACGCGACGCCTCGTCGCGCTTCGGCCCTGGAAACCAGTGGGGTACCTTCCCCGCGGCCGCGGTAGCGTGGCGCATGTCGTCGGAGTCCTTCCTCGAGAACGTCGATTGGCTGTCTGACCTCAAGCTGCGCGTCTCGTGGGGTGTGAACGGCAACCAGGCCATTGGCGACTATCTCTGGGCCGCCAGCTACCGGTTTGGCGATCAGTTCGCGCGCGCGCAGTTCGGTAACGAGTTCGTGACGACGATCCGTCCCACTGCCGTGGATCCCAACATCAAGTGGGAGGAAACCACCTCGTACAACATCGGGCTCGAGTACGGCATCGCCAGAAACCGTTTCTACGGTTCGGTGGATTACTATCGCAAGAACACTGACGACCTGATCTTTCGCGTTCCCGTGGCGGCCGGCACGCACGTGTCGAACTTCGTCACGACGAACATCGGCAGCGTGCGGAACAACGGGTTCGAGTTCAGCTTCAACGCCCGTGTGCTGGAGCCAGCGCAGAGCGCGCTGTCATGGACGGCCAACTTCAACGCGTCCACCAATACGAACCGGCTGCTGACCATTAACCCGTTCGGCGGCGGTACCGAGCGGATCCTCGTGGGCGGGATCTCCGGCGGAATCGGCAACCAGGTGCAGGTTCTGCAGCCGGGCCAGGCCGTCAACACGTTCCTTCTCTACCAGCACAAGCGGGATGCCAGTGGCCGGCCGATCTACTCGGCCAACGCGCTGGACATGTACGTGGATGTGAACAACGACGGGATCATCAACGAGGATGATCGGGTGCCTGCCGGCAACCCGGTACCGAAGTGGATCCTTGGCCACACGTCGCAGTTCGGGTACGGTAACGCCGACCTGAGCTTCACCGTGCGGGCGCATCGTGGCAACCGCGTCTACAACAACCTGGCCTCCAGTCACGGCTTCTACAATCGCGTCAGCCAGGCCGCGGGACCTGTGAACCTGCATTCGTCGGTGCTGGCCAACGGCTTCGTTACCGACCAGTTCCTTTCCGACGTTTACCTGGAGGACGCATCGTTCGTGAGGATGGACCACGTGACGGTGGGCTACACTCTGCCGCGTATGGGGACCCTCCAGCAGGTGCGCATTTTCGGGACGGTGCAGAACGTATTCACCATCACCGACTACAGTGGCGTGGACCCCGAGGTTTTCCTTCCCGGTGATGGAACGCAGGGTATCGACAACAACATCTATCCGCGCTCCCGTACGTTCACCATCGGTGCCGGATTCGGCTTCTGAACACGGACTTCCCCGACAACTCCGGAAAAGGAACGGATAGAGCCATGTATCGAAACGCATTGAAAACTCTCGTGGTGGCCATGTTGCTGGTGGTCGCGGCGGCATGCACCGATGTCACGACGTCACCAAAGAGCACCGTCAGCAGCGGCAACGTCTTCAACAGTGCGGCATCGTACCGCGCCTTCCTGGCCAAGCTGTACGCCGGGCTAGCGGTCACCGGGCAGGAAGGACCTGCCGGGATTCCCGACATCGAGGGAATCGATGAAGGATTTTCGCAGTACGTACGCGGGCTCTGGCAACTGCAGGAGCTGCCTACCGACGAGGCGGTGCTGGGCTGGGGAGATCCCACATTGCCGGAGCTGACCACTCACCAGTGGGGGTCGAGCAACCTGTTCGTGACGGCGCTGTACTATCGCATCTTCTTCCAGGTGGCGCTGGCCAACGAATTCCTGCGCGAGACCACGGATGACAAGCTCACGTCCCGCGGCGCGAGCCAGCAGTTGCGCGCCGACGTCCAGCAATACCGGGCCGAGGCGCGATTCCTTCGCGCGCTCAGCTACTGGCACGGCCTCGACCTGTTCGGCAACATCCCGCTCGTCAGGGAGACCGACCAGCTTGGCGTTCGCCCGCCCGAACAGAGCACCCGCCAGCAGGTCTTCGACTTCGTCGTCAGCGAGCTGACCGATATACGTCCCGAACTTCCCGCGCCTGGCGCGGCGCAGTACGGGCGCGCTGACCAGGGAGCCGTGCGGATGGTGCTGGCCAAGCTCTACCTCAACGCCGAGTCTTACGGCGTTGGAGCCATGTACGGGCAGGCGCTGACCGAGGCGCAGGCGATAATCGGCTCGAACGCGTACCAGCTGGCGTCGAACTACCATTACAATTTTCTCGCCGACAACCACACGTCCCCAGAGATCATCTTCTCGGTTCCGTTCGACGGACAGAGCATCAGGAGCTGGGGCGGCACGACGTTCCTGTCGCATGCGGCAGTTGGCGGAAGCATGGACGCCGCTGCGTATGGACTGGACTTTGGCTGGTGGGGGCTGCGGGTGACACCTCAGTTCGTAGGTCTCTTCGGCGGGGCTGGCGGACCCGACCTGCGCGTCTCGATCTTCCACACCGCCGGCCAGACTCTGGACATCGGTTCGCTGGGTGAGTTCACACACGGCTACGCTGCACCGAAGTACCGGAACGTTACGTCCACTGGTGCCCCGGGATCCAACGCCACCTTCCCGGACACCGACTATCCGATGTTCCGTCTGGCGGACGCGTATCTGATGTATGCCGAGGCGGTGCTGCGCGGCGGCGGCGGTTCGGTTGGGCAGGCGGTGGACTACGTGAACGAGCTGCGCCAGCGCGCCTATGGCAACGCGACAGGCAACATCGCGGCTGACGATCTCACGCTGGACTTCATTCTCGACGAGCGGGCACGGGAGCTCTGGTGGGAGGGGCACCGCCGGACCGACCTGATCAGGTTCAACCGGTTCACTACGAGCGGCGTGTGGGCGTGGAAGGGGAATACATCAGCGGGAACGACGACGGAGGCGTACCGGAATCTCTATCCGATCCCGGCCGCCGAGCTGACGGCCAACCCCAATCTCACGCAGAACCCGGGCTACTGAGGTGGCTCTTCGACCGCGGCATTTGCGCCAGCACGTTGGCGCAGGTGCCAGGTCGATGAGTCGCCGCCGCTGGCGGGGTGGTTTCTTCACAGCGCCTCTGGTACTCGAGCTACAGCTTCGCCGCGAACGCGGCGAAGCTGTAGTGCTTTTCTGAGGAGCGGGCAGGGAATCGTGACTCCTGGTATCCGGCTCACCGTCGGCGTCTTGCTCGGAGTGCTCGCTGCTGGTTGCGGAGGTGGTGCGCTGCGGCGCGACCTTCGAGACTGTCAGCATGGGGGAGTGGGTCTGCGAACATCGGGATCCCGTGATCCTGGCCATGACCGGCTTTCGCCGCGCGGTCGCTGGGACCGCCCTTGCCGGGCGCTGGCACAACGGCGGTAATGCCATTGCATTCTCCCGTGGCGACAAAGGCTTCGTGGCGATCAGTCGGGAATCCACCTCGGTGACCGCGAGCATTGCTACGGGCCTGTCTGCCGGTACCTACTGCGACCTGCTCACCGGCGGCCGTGCCGGTGATACGTGCGCGGGAGCGAGCAGTCGAGGTCGATCACGGTGGCATGATCCAGTTCACGCTCTCCCTGACTCGGCAATTGCCATTCACACCGGTACGCGCTTTGAGCGCTCGTTCACCATCCTCCCATGACTCAGCCATGATGTTCATGCCAAAAAGTCGCCTCGTGACTCTCATCGCGGCAGCAGCAGCCGCGCTTTTCAATGCGAGCGTTGCCCTTGCGCAAACGCCGCTTCTACTCGCGTCCCCCGATGGGAAGAACGAGATCACCGTCGACGAGCATGAGGGAACGCTGCGATACTCGGTACGCCGAAACGGCAAGCTGGTAATCATGCCATCGCGGCTCGGATTCGAGTTCCGTGGTGCGCCGCGGCTGCACGATTCGCTGCGCGTGACGGGCGTCGTGCGAGGCAGCGTCGACACTGCATGGACTCAGCCGTGGGGCGAGGTCGCGCGAGTGCGCGATCACCACAACGAGCTTCGCGTCTCCGTCGCCGAGCAGTCCTCGCTCGCCCGGCGCTTCGTGGTCGCCTTTCGTGCTTTCGATGATGGCGTGGCATTCCGCTACGAGCTCCTCGACAGCGCTGGCTTCCGTGAGTTCGAGATGATGGAGGAGCTCACGGAGTTTGTGATGGCGGATGACGCGAGATCCTGGTGGATACCCGCGAACCGGCCGGAGCCGGACCGACAGGAGATCCTCTATTCAAGCGGACCGGTGAGCCGTCTCGACACCGTGCATACGCCGCTTACGCTCCAGATGCAGAGCGGGATTCAGGTGGTGATCCATGAAGCCAACCTGTTGGATTACGCGGGCATGTACCTGGCGCGGACCGACCCGCGCACGCTCCGCTCCGCGCTCGCAAGGTGGGCTGACGGCGTTGCTGTACGGGGACGCGCTCCGTTCATGACGCCCTGGCGCACAATCCAGCTGGCCGATCGTCTCGAGGATCTTGCGCCGTCGGTGTTGACACTGAAGCTCAACCCGCCCAGCCGAATTCAGGACACAGGCTGGATCACACCTATGAAATACAACGGCATCTGGTGGTCGCTGCACATCGGCCTCGAGAGTTGGGGCCCGGGGCCGACACATGGTGCCACGACCGCGAATACCAAGCGCTACATGGATTTCGCTGCGGCCAACAACCTTGGCGGCACGCTGGTGGAGGGCTGGAACCTGGGCTGGGAGATCGACTGGTTCAATACCGGGCTGGCGAACTTCTCGTTCACACAGTCTTATCCCGACTTCGACCTGGGCGAAGTTACCGAATACGCGCGGCAGAAGGGGATCACGCTCATCGGGCACCATGAAACGGCCAACATGGTCGACAACTACGAACGCCAGCTCGATTCCGCCATGGCGCTCTACGGGCGGCACGGCGTACGCGCGGTAAAGACCGGCTACGTGGGCGATACCACTGAACACGGCCATGCGCACCAGTCGCAGTTCATGGTGCGTCACCACCGCCGCGTGATCGAGACGGCTGCCCACCATCGCATTATGGTCAACGTACACGAGCCCATCAAGGACACGGGAGAGCGTCGCACCTGGCCCAACATCGTCTCACGTGAGGGAGCGCGCGGCCAGGAATTCAATGCCTGGGGTGGTGAGGGTGGAAATCCGCCGGAGCACGAGACGATCCTCTTCTTCACGCGCATGCTTTCCGGCCCCATGGACTTCACTCCCGGTATCTTCGACATCCTGATCCGGCGACCTACGGGAGTCCCGCGTCGCCCCGAGGAGGCCCGCCCGCGCACCACGCTTGCCAAGCAGCTCGCCCTGTACGTGGTCATCTACTCTCCGCTCCAGATGGCGGCGGATCTCCCCGAGAACTACGAAGGGCATACTGCCTTCCAGTTCATCCGCGACCTCGCGGTGGACTGGGACACCACGCGCGTCATCGACGCCCGGATCGGCGACTACGTGATCGTGGCGCGCAAGACACGTGGCCAGGATGAGTGGTTCATCGGCGCCATTACCGACGAGGAGGCGCGCACCTTCGAGGTGCCGCTCTCGTTCCTCCCTGCCGGTCGCCGATACGTGGCCGAGATCTACGCCGACGGCCCCGGTGCCCACTGGCGGGACAATCCGTTGCCCGTGTCGATTTCGTCCCAGCCGGTAACATCCACCTCGCAGCTCCGTGTAGCGCTTGCCGCCGGTGGCGGCCAGGCAATCCGCATCCGACCCGCTCGCTGATCGATCTCCACCTGCCGCGTATTGGCGATGCCTCAATGCGCGGCGGGCCACCAGCCGTACACACCCTGACCGAACAGGAGAGGCTCCAACATGCGTCTGCTCGCGACGCTGGACTGGGCAGTGATCGGGCTCTACTTCGCGCTGGTGTTCGGAATCGCCGTCTGGGCCACCAGACGCGTGGGCGGAGTAGGGGCTAGCTCGACCGACTACTTCCTCGCTGGCCGCAACGTCGGCTGGTTCGTCGTCGGTGCCTCGCTGTTCGCCTCCAATATCGGCTCCGAACATCTGGTGGGACTCGCCGGCACCGGTGCGGCAAGCGGTGTAGCGGTGGGGCAGTTCGAGGTTTTGGCGTCGCTCATCCTGCTGATGCTCGGCTGGGTGTTCGTGCCGTTCTACCTGAAGAGCGGCGTTTTCACGATGCCGGAGTTTCTCGAACGTCGCTATTCCTCCGGGGCGCGCTGGTATCTGGCAGTGGTATCCATCATCGGCTATGTGCTGACGAAGATCTCCGTCACGATCGCCGCCGGCGGCATCGTGTTCGAGGCACTGATGGGCATCAACTTCTGGACTGGCGCTCTCGTCGTCGTGGTTGCAACCGGCATCTACACCATCTTTGGCGGCCTGCGCGCCGTGCTGTATACCGATTTGCTGCAGATGTTCGTGCTGATCGGTGGTGCTGTCACGGTAACGCTCATCGGACTGTCACAGGTGGGAGGCTGGGGCGCCATGACCGAAGCGGCAGGGCCCGGCTTCATGAGCATGTGGCGCCCCGCCACCGATCCCGACTTTCCCTGGACGGGCATTCTCTTCGGTGCGCCAATCCTTGGCGTCTGGTACTGGTGCACCGACCAGTTCATCGTCCAGCGCGTGCTGTCGGCGCGTGACCAGCACCAGGCGCGGCTTGGAACGATCTTCGCCGGTTACCTGAAACTCTTGCCGGTTTTCATCTTCGTCATTCCCGGTGTGATCGCGTACGTGCTGGCACAGCAGGGGCAGCTCGATCTGGCGCGCCCCGACCAGGCGCTGCCGGCGCTCGTCGGGACGCTGCTCCCGGTAGGGTTGCGAGGTCTCGTAGTCGCCGGCTTGCTGGCTGCCCTGATGAGCTCGCTTTCGTCCGTGTTCAATTCCACGTCCACGCTCATCACGTGGGACATCTACAAGAAACTTCACCCCGCTGCCTCCGAACGTCGTCTGGTATGGGTGGGGCGGTTGTCCACCGCCACGCTGGTCGGTTTCGGTTTGCTGTGGATTCCTCTCATGCAGTTGATCTCCGGGCAACTCTACCAGTACATCCAGAGCGTGCAGGCGTACATCGCACCACCAATCGCCGCCGTCTTCCTCCTCGGCATCCTGTCACCACGCGTGAATGCACGCGGCGCGATGGCCGCGCTCATTACCGGTTTCGTGCTTGGAATGGGCCGACTGATAGCTGAGCTCAACAAGGCGGCGCTCGGTGGAGTTCCGCTCGCGTATGCCAACATCAACTTCCTGCACTTCGCCGTAGTGCTGTTCGTGATCTGCACCCTGGTGCTGGTTGCGGTCAGCCTCACGACGGCGAAGCCGGCCGGGTCAAAGGTGGCGGGGCTCACCTTCCAGACCGCCGAGGCAGGTGCCGCCGGTATGGCAGCCGAACCCGGACGCGGGCGCGATGCGATGATAAGTGTCGTCCTCGTACTTCTTGTGGGCGTTCTCTGGTGGTTTTTCTCGTGAGATGGGCTGCCGGCGGCGCCCGAGTCCCGCTCGTCACCGTGCTGCTTGCCTGCAACGCGACGTCACCCGACTCGCAGACCGAGCGCACGCGGAGGGGGGCGGGGCAAGGCTTCACCGTCACCGACACGTCCGTACTCCAGGGAGAGTTCGAGGCCGTAGCGCTCTCGCGTGACACGATTGTCTCCACCTATCCTCGCGCCGCACGTGAGGTGCGCTTTCGCTTCAGCATCAATGGGCTGGAGAACGAGTTTCCGCCGGGCACCGAACACACGGTGTACCTGCGTCCGCGTGATGGCCGGATGGAGACGCCGCTCTACACGTTCGGCGTCGAGAGCGCCCCGCCTCCGCCCGAACCCGACATGTCTGCGGGCAGCGAGGAAGGGACGGCGCGTGTGACCTTTCGCGTGGACCTGCGCCACGTGCTGCGGGCGCTGCGCGAGGACGGTCACTATGATCCGCCGCTCGGCGCCCGAATTCACCGCGGTGAGCTGAGGCATGTGTACGTTCTGGGCGATCCGGAACCGCTGTCGTGGGATTACAGCATCGTTCGACCTGGTTCGCCCGTAGAGCTCAGCGATCCGAATGGGGATGGGATCTACGAGGGAACCGTAGAAATCGAGACGGAATACACGCGGCCACGGACGACTGACGGTCGCGCCATGTGGGCCCGGCAGCTGGACCTGGCCGGCTTTCCGGATCTGAGCTCGTCGCAGCTGCTTCAGGATGCGCTCTTCCGTCTGTCGCTGGAGGAGCTCCGCCAGCTCGTGCGCCAGGACGGCGCTCTCTCCGCCGGCGCCAAGTGGGAGGGCGTCTGGACACGGGACGTAGCGCTCAGCGCAATACTCTCGCTCGCGATCATCGCCCCGGATGCCACGCGGAAGAGTCTGCTGGCGAAGGTGGACTCCGACGGCCGCATCATTCAGGACACGGGCACAGGTGGTTCATGGCCGGTTTCCACCGACCGCATGGGGTGGGCATTGGCCGCCTGGGAGCTCTACGCCGCCAGCGGAGACGCCGACTGGCTGCGTCAGGCGTACCAGATAGTGCGCCGCTCCGCGGAAGCGGACCTGCATGCGGCGCACGACCGCAGTACCGGGCTCTTCAACGGCGAGTCGTCCTTTCTGGACTGGCGTGAGCAGAGCTACCCACGCTGGATGCAACCGGCAGACATCTACCGGTCGCAGAACCTTGGAACCAACGCCATTCACTTCGCCGCCTACCGGGTGCTCGCTAACATGGCGCGCGCACTCGGCGAGCCTGCCGCGCGCTGGGACTCGATCGCTGCAGGCGTCGCGGAAGGGATGACCACGCACCTCTGGCAGCCGGAGCGCGGCTGGTACGGGCAGTACCGGTATGGTCGCACGCATCTCACCGTTTCGCAGCGTGCCGAAGCGCTGGGAGAGTCGCTTGCCTCCATCTATGGGGCGGCGTCGCTCGAACAGCGGCAGGCTCTGATGCGGAGTGCGCCGGTAGTTTCGTTCGGTATCCCCACGTTCTGGCCGTACATCTCCGGAGAGCGCTTCTATCACAACGCGGCCATCTGGCCCTTCGTCACTGCGTACTGGACGTGGGCGGCGGCCGAAGGCGGCAACACGCGCGCCATTCAGCACGGCCTCGATGCGAACACGCGCGCAGCCGCACTCTTCCTCACGAACAAGGAGAACATCGTCGCGTCCACCGGTCACTTCGAGGGAACGGCACTCAACTCCGACCGCCAGCTGTGGAGCGTTGCCGGCACCCTGGCGAGTACTCTGCGCGTGCTGCTCGGCGTGCGGCTCGAGCCTGAGCGGCTCGTTCTCCGGCCGATGGTACCGCCGTCATACGGAGGCGAGCGCACTTTGCGCGGTCTACGGTACCGCGGAGCCACGCTCAGCATCACGGTGCGCGGGCACGGCGATGGGATCTCCACGGTGCGCCTCGACGGCCACACGATCCCGAGTGCCGAGATTCCAGCAACGCTCACCGGCGAGCACACGGTTGAGATCACCATGAACGGCCGCTGGCCGGACGCCCAGATCAACGTGGTGGAGAACCGGTTCGCTCCGGCGACGCCCCGAATGACAGTGCGCGACAGCACACTGGAGTGGGGCGCGGTACCTGATGCGGTTGCGTACGCGGTGTATCGAAATGGTAGAGCGATCGCTCGTACCTCGAACCTCACCGCCGTCGCGAGCCACACCGACGCGCTGGTCGAGTACCAGGTGCTTGCGGTGAACGCCGCCGGTGACGAGTCCTTTCTGAGCGAGCCGGTCCGTGCTGTCGGAACCGCCGCGGAAATGGTCGTGAAGCCTTCAGGCATCACTCTCGAGCGCCGATACCCCGGTTTCTCGGGCAACGGCTACGTGCGACTCACGCGTCAGCAGAATGTGGTGGTACGGTTGCCCGTGGAGGTCTTGCAGGAGGGCACCTATGCCGTGGACGTCCGCTATGCCAACGGCAATGGCCCGGTTAACACCGAGGACAAGGTCGCCGTTCGCACGCTGCTCGTGAACGCCGATACCGCGGGTGTGCTGGTCATGCCGCAGCGCGGCACGGATCGCTGGAGCGAGTGGGGGTGGAGCAACGCTCTGCTGGTTCGCCTCGCCCCTGGGGCGCACACCCTGACGATCCGCTACGGCCCGCTGGACGAGAACATGAACCGGCGCGAGAATACCGCGTTGCTCGATCATGTACGCCTCACTCGTCTCGCGATCGACCCAGCTGCCGAGACACCCGACGACACGCCACGAGGTACAAGGTGAAATACGCCCGTCGCTTCCTTCTCATCTGCTTCATCCTGACGGCGTGCCGCGTCGCCGAGCAGTCGGCGGTGGAGCAGGCGGTCGCGCCGCCAGAGTGGAGCCGAACTTCCGTGATCTACGAGATCAACGTGCGGCAGTTCACACCAGAGGGCACCTTTCGCGCGCTGGAGCAGCACTTGCCCCGGCTCGACAGCCTGGGTGTGGACCTTCTCTGGCTCATGCCAATCCAGCCGATCGGCGTGGAGAGCAGGAAGGGGGAGCTGGGTAGCTACTACTCGATCTCGGACTACACGGCCATCAATCCCGAGTTCGGGACCGCCGAAGATGTTCGGGCGTTCGTCGATGCTGCGCACCAGCAGGGGATGAAGGTCATTCTCGACTGGGTAGCCAATCACACGGCCTTCGATCACGCCTGGATCACGGAACAACCCAACTGGTACGCGCGCCGCGCCGACGGCACCATCTCGTTCCCGCGCGACGATCAGGGAAGGGAAACCGACTGGACCGATGTTGCGGAACTAGACTTCGACGATCCGGAGCTCCGCCTTGCCATGATTGCCGAGATGCGCTGGTGGCTGGAGAACATGGACATTGACGGGTTCCGCTTCGATGTCGCCTGGGGTGTACCGATGGACTTCTGGCTGGAGGTGCAACGGGAGCTCACTGCCGTAAAGCCGGAGCTGTTCATGCTGGCCGAGGCGGAGGGTCCCGAGTATCACGCGGCCTTCCACGCTACCTACGGGTGGGCGTTTCACCACCTGCTGAATGAGGTTGCACAGGGCTCAAAGCGTGTAACGGAGCTGGATGCATACTTCGCGCGGGATCGCAGAACGTATCCACCGGATGCGTACCGCATGTACTTCACCAGCAATCATGACGAGAACAGCTGGGCCGGGACGGAATTCGAGCGCATGGGGGAGAACCATCTGCCGGCCTTCGTGATCAGTGCTACGGCGCAGAACTCGCTCCCGCTGCTCTACACGGGGCAGGAGGCCAGCCTCTCCAAGCGGCTCCGCTTCTTCGAGAAGGACACGGTGGACTGGAGCGGTCCGTCGCTGTCGAGCTTCTATCGGGCAATGTTCGATCTGAAGCGCAACAACGAAGCACTCTGGAATGGCGCCAGGGGCGGCGCCCAGACGACCCTTCGCACGGCTGGAGGAGAGCGCGTCTATGCGTTCACGCGAACGAGCGGATCCAACACCGTGCTGGTTGCCGTCAACTTCGCCGATAGCCCGGCCCAGGTGACATTCTCTCGCCTGCCAATTGCCGGTGAGTACACGGATTGGTTCACCAAAACCGTGGTCACGCTGCCGGCGAGCGGTCGGCTGGAGATCCCCGCGAACGGCTACCGCGTGCTGGTGCGGGAAAGGGGGGAAGGGGGTCAGAGTCGTTGAAAACCAACGGCTTTAGCGGCGGAGAACGCAGAGAACGCCGAGAGCGCAGCGAGAGAGACAGGATTGTCAAATGCCAGGCCGGTCGGAATCTCCCCGTGCTTCCAGCGACCTCGGCGCCTCTGCGGTCAGTGCTGTCATACGGCGCCTGCCGGTGCTGAGAACGTCGCTGGTCACGGTGCCGAGAACGTCACTGGTCACCTTGCTGAGAACGTCGCTGGCCACGGTGCTGAGAACGTCGCTGGTCAGGGTGCTGCTGCTCCTCGCTCTCACACTGGCTGCGGCGTGTCACACGGCGGCTCCCTCGCCGGCACCGACCGTCGACCGGCAGCCGGATCCGTCGCCGGCGCTGACCGTCTACCGCCCCTCACAGGATCTCGGTCCGCTCTTTCACGACGTACAGACAGCCGGCGTCTTCGAGGACTCGAAAACCTTTGTCGACGCGTGGCCGCTGCTTGCACCCGAGGAGATCGCGACTCGATACGCCAGCGAACGTCTCGCGGCGGAATTCTCGTTGCCTCGGTTCGTGGAGCGTTACTTCGCGCTTCCGGGCGTAGTGGGCGAGGACGTTGATGCCGACACGTCACGCCCCATGGAAACACATATCCGCACGCTCTGGCCGGTGCTCACACGCTCGGCCGACGATCCGGAGCACCGTTCCACGCTGCTCCCCCTTCCGTATCAGTACGTCGTGCCCGGCGGCCGCTTCCGCGAGGTTTACTACTGGGACTCGTACTTCACGATGCTCGGCCTCGTGGAAAGCGACCGGACGGATCTCGTGAAGAGCATGCTCGACAATTTCGCGCACCTGATCCGTCTGGTAGGTCACGTGCCGAATGCCAACCGCACGTATTATCTCGGACGCAGTCAGCCGCCCTATTTCGCCGCGATGGTGGGACTCTACGCGCAGGCGACGGACACCGCGCAGGCATATTCCTATCTCGACGCATTGGAGGCGGAGCACGCCTTCTGGATGGACGGCGGGAGCACCATAGCGCCGGGAGAGGCGCACCGCCGGGTGGTCCGCCTGCGCAACGGGGCGCTCCTGAATCGGTACTGGGACGACTTCGCCGAGCCGCGCCCAGAATCCTATCGTGAGGATGAGGCGCTGGGCCGCACGCTTTCGGGTGTCGCGCGGTCGCGCTTCTATCGCAACGTGCGCGCGGCCGCCGAGAGCGGATGGGACTTCTCCAGCAGGTGGATGCGTGATCCGTCGGACCTCCGTTCTTTGGAGACCGTCGACATCATACCGATCGACCTGAACAGCCTGCTGTACCACTCGGAGCGTACCATCGCCGCCCTGCGCCGCCATCGCGGCGAGCCAGCCGACTCTGTCGCGGCGGTGCGCTGGGAACAGGTTGCGGCCGCCCGCCGCCACGCCCTGCTGGAGCTGACCTGGGATCCTGCCACGAGCTTCTTCTACGATGCACGGTGGACGAGTGGCGAACGGGTGACCGATCGTCCCACCATGGCCGCGGCGGCAGTTCTTTACTTCGGCCTGGCCACCGAGGCGCAGGCTGGCGCCGTGGCGGCGCGACTGGAGCGTGCGTTTCTTCGCACCGGCGGTTTCGTAAGCACTCTGATCACGTCGGGACAGCAGTGGGACGCGCCCAACGGCTGGCCGCCGCTACAGTGGCTCGGAATCCAGGGGCTGCGCCGCTATGGCCAGGCGGCGCTCGCGGACAGCGCTCGAGCGCGCTGGTTGGCTATCAACCGCCGAACCTACCGCGCCACTGGGCGAATGATGGAGAAGTACGATGTGTTGGATCCCACGCGCCCGGCCGGCGGGGGCGAATATCCGACCCAGGACGGCTTCGGCTGGACGAACGGCGTTGCTCTCGCTTTGATCGCTCAGGAGCAGCGGAATGCCAGGCCACTGCCCCACGGAGGCGCTCCAGCGACTTCCCGACGCGCTACGCGCGCAGCCGTCGCGTGCTGTCGCCCCGCTCAGCGTGCTCGGGTACCGGTCGCGATGTCGAGGATGTGGACCTCCTGTGGCCCCAGATTCCGAAGCGGTACGTAGCCGCGCACGCGACCATCTGCGCCTATCTGGAGCGCTGCGGCGGACGGACCATCGATGAGACTGGTCAGCGCATAACGCCCCGACGGGAGCACCTGATCCGTTGACGACAGGCTAATGCCCCGAAGCGGCGCGGTCCCCAGATTGGCGACCACAAGCACAGCGCGATCACCTTCTCGGCGCAGGAACGCCGCCACCGACTCGTTACTCGCGGTGAGAGGTAGCAGATCCCCCGCGGCCAGCGCCGGGTGCCGGTCGCGCAGGTGGATCAGCCTTCGATGGAGGTTGAGCAGCGACCGTGGATCCCCGTCCTGCGCCTCCACATTCGCAGTCATCGAATCCGGCTGGAGCGGTTCCCAGGGAAAACCCGTGGTGAAGCCGGCAGCTGGCTTGCGGCTCCAGTGCATAGGAGTGCGCAACCGAGGATCCGGCTTGTCGGCCGTCATTCCCAGCTCCTCCCCGTAGTAGACGAAGGGCAGACCAGGAATGGTCAAAAGGATCGAAGCTGCGAGCTTCGCTCGCGGGACGTTGCCATCGAGCGCCGTCAGCGTGCGGGTCTGGTCGTGATTGCGGAGGAAGGGCGACCAGCGGTCCGGCGGCAGCGCGCGCTGCAGCTGCAGGATCGGACGGAGGAGCCCGGCAGCCGATCCTGTTTTCACGGCCTCGAGGATGGCGTCCGAAACCTCGAACGCGAAGTAGGCATCCAGCTGGTCCGGATAATACGGCATCGTCTTCTCGATGCTGTCCCACACCTCGCCAATCGTGAATGCCTCCGGCTTGACGCTCCGCACATGCGCACCGTACTCGCGCAGCACCGCGTGAGTGCCGGGAAGGTGCTCCACAACCCGACCCTGTTCCGCCTCTACCAGGTGCTTCACCGCGTCGAGCCGGAAGCCATCCACCCCCATCTCCTCCAGCCAGAAGGTGGCGATCTTCTTGAGCTCCTCCACCACGGCCGGGTTCTCGACATTCAGATCCGGCATTCCGCCCCAGAAGAAGCCATAGTAGTACTCCTCTCGCTCCGGCGAACGGTGCCAGTTGTCTCCGCCCCACGGATTCTTCACGCCGGGGTGTTCGGGGAGCCAGATGTACCAGTCCCGCCACGGCGAATCGGTGTATACGGCGGCATGACGGAAATACGGGTGGTCGTTGGAACTGTGATTGATGACCATGTCCACAAGGATGCGGATGCCCCGCTTGTGAGCCTCGGCCACCAGCTCCTTGAAGTCCTCGTTCGTGCCGTAGTCCGGGTTGACGCGGTAGTAGTCAGTCACGTCATAGCCGTGATAGCTGGGCGACGGAGAGATCGGCATTAGCCAGATACAGCGAGCTCCAAGGTCGCGCTGCGACGCGGGGTCGCCGTCGTTGATGTAATCAAGCTTCTGGATCAGACCGCGCAGATCTCCGATCCCGTCGCCGTCGCTGTCGAAGAAGGAGCGGACGAAGACCTCATAGCAGGTTGCGCCACGAGTCCACTCCGCAGCGGTGGGGGCGGCCCGCTCCGCTTGCTGCGCGGCGGCAACCGAGGATCCTGCCAGGAGGCAGGCAACAAGGGTGAAAGCGGCGGAGAGGGTCGCGGCCTTGGTGCGGGGCATGTCGGCTCCGTCGTGCGGCGGGTTTGGAGGTGGGTCCGGGGCGGGGGCCAAGCGTAGCACTAGGGTACGCCGCGAGGCAAGCCCGGCCGAACCGTAACTACCACCTTTTCATTCCGTCGTCCCGAACGCATCTTGGGCGCCGCCCGGCGTGTCTGCTCAGGAAGGGGCCAAGGGCCGGGCCGCACGAACGCCTACTCGAGCAGCTACTCCCTCCTCTCCCTCCTCCCCCTACCCCTGCCAATGTCCAGCGTGACGAAGCCGCGGCTCAGGACGCCGCAAATGTTCAATATGAGCTTCGGGTTCCTTGGCATTCAGTTCGGCTGGGGACTTCAGCTCGCCAACATGTCGGCGATCTACGAACGACTCGGCGCGCGGCCGGACGAGGTACCGCTGCTCTGGCTCGCCGCACCAGTGACCGGACTTCTCGTCCAGCCGATCGTGGGGGCGCTGAGCGACCGCACCTGGGGTCGGCTTGGTCGCAGGCGCCCTTATTTCCTGGTCGGTGCCATCTTCGCGTCGATGGCGCTGTTCGTGATGCCGACATCCACTTCGCTGTGGATGGCGGCAAGTCTGCTCTGGATTCTGGACGCGTCCATCAATGTCTCGATGGAGCCATTCCGCGCCTTTGTGGCGGACAAGTTGCCCAGGGAGCAGCGGACGAGCGGGTTCGTGTGGCAATCGCTGTTCATCGGAATCGGAGCCAGCCTCGCCAACGCGCTGCCGTACGTGTTCTCCCAGCTCGGCGTCACCGGCAGCACTGCTAGCGGCGTCCCGCTGACGGTCAAGTACGCGTTCCAGCTGGGCGCGTTCGTATTCCTGATAGCGGTGCTGTGGACCGTGGTCACGACCAAGGAGTTCCCGCCCGAAGACATGGCGGCGTTCGAGCGCGCGCGCCGCGAACGTCGCGGTCTGGGCGCATTGCTGGGCGAGATCGGCAGTGCAATCCGTGGGATGCCGGCCACGATGCGCCAGCTTGCGGTCGTGCAGACGCTGACCTGGCTCGGCCTGTTCTGCATGTGGTTGTTCTTCGTGCCCACCGTTGCGCGGCATGTCTTTGGCGCCACCGACCCGCAGTCGGAGATCTACACGCGCGGCATCGAATGGGGCGGGTTCACGTTCGCATTCTATTCGATCACATGTTTTGTAGTGGCCATGGCACTACCGCGTCTGGCTGCGGCGACGAGTCGAAAGAAGGTTCACGCTGGCGCACTGGTGTGTGGTGGCTTGGGCCTGCTGTCGGTGTATCTGATTCACGACCAGTACGTGCTGCTGCTCACCATGGTGGGCGTCGGCATCGCGTGGGCGTCGATTCTATCGATGCCATACGCCATCCTTTCGGGCGCGATTCCCGCCGCGCGCATGGGTGTGTACATGGGCGTGTTCAACTTCTTCATCGTCATTCCAGAGATCCTCGCGGCGCTCGCCTTCGGGCCGATCTCGCGTGTTGTCTTCGGCGTGGGGAATCCCAACACGCCGCTCTACTTCGTTCTCATAGGCGGAGCGTGTCTGCTCGCTGCGGCGGTGTCCGTGATCTTCGTCCATGATCTGGACGACGAAGCCGAGTTGAGCGCGATGCTCGCGGCCGACGCGGAAACACCGCTCATCCCGCAGCCTTCGGTGCAGCCGGTGCCAAGCGAGGGATTGGGAGGGGGAGGGTAGGCGAAGAGCGCCCGGATCCGTGCGGCCGCTCGCGGCGGGAGCTGGACCTCGAGCCCGAACGTGATACTCGCTCCGCCGGCTACCAAGGCCGCCCGGGCGAACTTGAGATGGGTGACCACAGATACGTGCGGAAGCAATACTACTTTCAGCACTCAAGTCGCGGAATTCTTGCCTGGGACGTGGATCGGCTTATCCAACTCTCGAGCCATTTGCCGCGGAGATGGATTCCGCTGAGCGAGATCCGCGAGCTCGACGAACCATGGTTCGGCGACGACGAGGCGCCGAGTTGGCGCGCAATGCTCGAGCACATCAGGCTGATCGACGAAGCCGATCTCGCATTCCCGATCATCCTGTCCGCGAGCGGAGTCGTCATGGATGGAATGCACCGCGTGGCCAAGGCGTTGAGACAGGGACTTAGGGAGATCGAAGCGGTGCAGTTCCATCGAGATCCCGAGCCGGATTACACGGGTCTCGGACCGAACGACCTGCCTTACTGATCGGCCACGCTGACTCCCGACGTCGATCCCGCTCGCGTGGGCCCCGGTCAGCGTTTGCGAGAATCGAAGTAGTGGTTGTCACCTTCGTCGACCTGCTCGCCAATCAGAGCCAGCCCGGCCTCGGTGAGCACTGACTTGTAGGCCTCAGCCCCCAGTGAGAGCGACTCACGGCCGGTCAACGCGTCCGTCCACGCGCCGGCTTGGGCGGGCGACGTGAAAAGGAAACGGCCGCCGGGGTTCAACGCCGGTGCGATTCTGCGAATGAGATCTCGTTGTGCTCCATCCGAAAGCAGGAACAGCAAACCGACTGCGACGACCCCGTCGAACGTTCGACCGAAGAAACGCGAGCTCTCCACCGCCTCACAGGCGACATTGGCGTGCGGCAGGCGACTGCGAAACGCCGCCGTAAGCGTGGGCGAGGCATCCACGCCATGGATCGCGAACCCATCGTTCATCAGAGCCGTGGCCATCGGCTCGCCGTGACCGCAGCCGAGGTCCAGAATCGGCGCGCCCGGCGGTAGCGATCGAGCCCACATCCGAACCGTCGCCACACCGATGGTGGAACGGCTGCGCACCGCCATGAACTCCGACGAGACAGCCTCGTATCCGTTGGATGGATCATCGATGGAAGATGGCACGTTGCTCACTCCAGCTTCATGATTCACTACCGCGGTTTCCGTGGCAGCCATCGCGGCACACTTCGCCTGTACTCGGCGTAGGCGGCCCCAAAACGCCGTGCCAATCCCGGCTCCTCTGACGCGACGAAGTAGACGTGGTTCACGGCGATGAACACGACCGACCACCCGGCGAGCAGCGCCGAACCAAAGAACAGTGCCTCACCGATGAGCATTGCGGCGACTGAACTGATCATCGGATTGCGTGAGTAGCCGTAGGGACCTACAGCCACCAGCCGGCGCGTAGGATCCCAGGGTGCGAGCGTGCCCTCGCCGACGCGAGCGAAAAGCGTGACGCACCACGTAAACAGTCCGAATCCAGCGATGAACAGCGACACTCCGGCTGCCTTGCTCACTGGGGCGAGAGCTGCGCCCGTCCAGCGAAGGTCCCACGCAGGCCATGACCGGAGTATCCATAACGGAACGACGACCACCACCGCGAAGGGCAGCAGCAGAATCGACAGGAAGTGGCGCAGAGCAGCAACGGTCACGTGGCGGAATGCCGGGGGAAATGAAGGGACCAGTGTGGACGTCTCAGCGAACAGGATATGCTGCGACCCAGACCAGGTTGAGATCAAGGCGCGTCAAGAGAGGTGAACGGTTGGTTTGTGACCGCGCCTACCAGTGCGGAGGTTGGTAGCCGGTGGCAGCAGTGCCGCTGACACTGAGCTCCATCGGAGGAGTGAATGAGGCCTACGTTAATAGCATGCCTGACGTTAGTTGCCGCGGGGTGTAGTCCCCTTACCGGCCCCGACGAGGATCGCCATGTCGGCATCGTTGCCGGCATTCGGTCCGACGACCCGCACATAACAGTGCCCGACACCGTGCAGGCCGGGCAGAGCTTCGCTGTAACGGTGAGAACCTACGGGCTCAGTTCATGTTGGCGGCGGGATGGGACAAGGGCGAGGGTGGACGATCTTGAAGCGTCGGTGACGCCCTTCGATGTGGAGCGGACGGAGGCCGTGTTGGCATGTCTCGGGGTCATTCAGGACTTCTCGCACACCGCCATGGTCAGCTTCGAGAGGCCGGGTTCGGCTCTGGTCATAGTTAGCGGACGGGAGCTGCCTGGCGGACACGTCGTCGACTACACGCGTGCCGTTGTAGTTCAGTGATCAGCCGTGCGGAGACGCCTCGCTCCTGCGCAGGTCCCCGCCCTGAACAGCTGAGGATCTGACCAGCTCTGTCAGGAACGCCCGAATCTCACGAGTGGCCTCCTCGGGCGCTTCCTCCTGAACGAAATGACCCGCCTCCGGGAACTGTCGGATACGCGCGTCCGGGATCGCCGTCTTCCACCGGTCGAGGGCATCCGCGCCGAAGGCCGGATCCTTCATCCCCCAAAGCATTAGGGTCGGTTTTCCCGCTATCTGATCGATACGCCGCCACTGATTCTCGTACCAGTCATTCGATCCGGCGAGCTCCCTTGCGAAAATCCAGGGCCCCTTCCGCTCTGCCGGGCCCGAGAATGCGCGGATGTATTGACGATGCACGTCCTTCCTGAGCTTCCGCTTGTCGCCGAAGGCCGCTCTGATCAGCACGCGCGGTGAAAAGTTCAGCCGCGTGTAGAGGAAACGCCCGAGCGCCCCACTCATAACCTTGCTCATTCTTTCCGCCGTGGTACCGCGGAGCGACCAGAGCCAGGTATTGAAGAGCACCACCGCGCGAACATTGTGGGCGTGAGCGATCGCGTACGAGAGACCGATTGGACCGCCGAAGTCGTGGACCACGAGCGTGATGTCGCGCAGCGCCAGCCGATCGATCAGCATCGCCAGCTTTCGCGCGTGATCCTCGGGACGGTAGCTCCAATGCTCGGGTTTGTCCGAGAGTCCAAAGCCCAGGTGGTCGACGGCGATTACACGATGGTCACTCGAGAGCTCGCGAATGACGTGCCGGTACAGGAAGGACCAGGTCGGCGTGCCATGGACCATCAGAAGCACCGGGCCCGCGCCCTCATCCACGAAGTGCATGCGGCCCGCGCCCACATCCAGGTAACGAGACGGGAAGGGGTACATGTTGGCGTCCACCCAGTCGGGGCGTGTCACGGTCTCGGGTCCCGTGGTGTTTGCGGTTGACATAAGGACGTCCTGGGGAGAAAGCCAGACTCGAACCCGGGTAATTGGACCACGCCGATGGCAAGCAGTCACCTCACGCCTGAGGGGTTTGCCATCCAGCCTCGAGCCAGGCGACGAACGAGCCGTGCGTCTCGCGCAAGGCGAGTATGCCACGCGCATTCTCGATGGCGGCACTGAACTTCAGCCGATTGCGAATGATCCCGACGTCGGCCAGCAGCCGCCTGCGGTCAGCATCACCGTAACCCGCAACCACCTCCAATTGGAATCCGCCGTACGCACGTCGGAAACTGTCGCGCTTCTTGAGGATCGTCAGCCACGACAGACCGGCCTGGTTGATCTCCAGCCCGAGCCGCTCGAAAAGCGCGTCGTCGTCATGCAGGGGGAAGCCGTACTCGGTGTCGTGGTACGGGCCGTGGAATGGATGGCCGACAGCGGCGTCGCAGTATGTCACGAGGCAGGCGGGTCCTTCAGATCGTTGCGCGAGACGAGCTGCCAGCGGCATCCGCTTAAGATTCTGGGCTTCAGTCACCATCAAGCCGAGCGTTTTCGCCGTAGCATGCCTTGGCACGCTTCAGGTCGTCAACGGAGAAAGAGCCGAACGCCTTGCTAGCTGTCAACGTGAGGTGCTCCTTATGGCGTACTTCCGTTACCCATGAAGGCCAAGCCTTGACAAGCCGAACGTTCGTGCTTTTCTTGTCCAAATGGGTAAAGGTGAAACTACGCGGCAGGCCATTCTCGACCGCGCCACGGAACTGGCCAGTCAGGTGGGCGTCACCGGCCTCACGATAGGCACGCTGGCCGACGACCTCCACCTGTCCAAGAGCGGGCTGTTCGGGCACTTCCAGTCCAAGGAAGCGCTGCAGATCCAGCTGCTCGAGCACGGCGCTGCCAGTTTCGTGGAGCAGGTGGTGCGGCCAGCGCTGGCTGAGCCGCGAGGCGAGCCACGCCTGCGTGCGCTGTTCGAGCGCTGGCTGGCATGGGCTTCCGGGCTTCCCGGCGGGTGCGTGTTCGTTGCCGCCGCTAGCGAGCTCGACGATCGTCCGGGCCCCGTACGCGAACGGTTGGTCGACCTCCAGCGACAGTGGCTTGATTTCCTCGCCACGTCGGTGCGCAGGGCGATCGACGAAGGGCACGTCGCGGCGGATGCCGATCCCGACCAGTTCGCCCAGGACCTCTACGGCATCATGCTGGCCTGGCACCATCACACTCGGCTCATGCGCGATCCCGCAGCGGAGGCCCGTGCGCGCCGAGCGTTCGAGTCGCTGCTCGCGGCCGCGCGTCCACTTGTGCCGCGTCCTTCCTGACTACGGAGTTCGCCGATGTCCGTTCGTGGTATCGTGATCCCGGCTCCTGCGCGTCGTGCCTTCGGCGCACTGCAGGCCTTGTCGCCCCCGCTCGCCGCCAAGGTAGCCGAGCGTTGGTTCTTCACACCGCCCAACAACGGGGCGCCGGCCGAAGTGGAGGCCTTCCTCCGCTCGGGGCGTCGCTTCGTGTTCAAGGCGGACGGCCGAGCCGTGACCGGTTGGGCATGGGGCTCGGGCCCGGCGGTGTACCTGGCGCACGGTTGGGGGAGTCGCGGCGGGCACCTGGGTGCGTTCGCTGGGCCGCTGATCGAGTCGGGGTACAGCGTGGTGACCTTCGATGCGCCTGGTCACGGCGCGTCCGGTCGCGGCTTGAGCTCGATGCCGGAGTTTGCTCGCGCACTGCGCGCGGTGGCGGATCACCGCGGTCCGGCGCGTGCGGTGATTGCGCACTCACGCGGCGGCAGCGCGGCGGCGCTGGCTGCGGCGTGGGTACTCGAGGCGGAGCGCTTCGTGCTCCTCGCCCCGTCAGCGGATCCTGCCGCATT
>CAYXRS010000027.1:0-28613 GCA_964467195.1 uncultured Gemmatimonadaceae bacterium | reverse complement strand
GAGCACGGTCGCGGTGGTAGTGCCGTCACCGGCGAGATCGGAGGTCTTGGTGGCAACCTCCTTCACCATCTGCGCACCGATGTTCTCGAGCGGATCGCTCAGCTCGACTTCCTTCGCCACCGTCACGCCATCCTTCGTGATTGTCGGGGAGCCGAACTTCTTCTCGATGACGACGTTCCGTCCCTTGGGGCCGAGGGTAACCTTCACCGCCTCGGCGAGCTGATCGACGCCGCGCTTCAGCGCGTTGCGAGCGTCGACGTCAAAATGGAGTTCCTTTGCCATGAGTATCTTGGGTTCCTGCGGGTGTTCACCCGATTGGGTTGATGATCATTGGACCGGTGTGGCGCCGAACGAAGTCGCGTGCACCGGAGCTCTTTCAGAACTCAGTTGACGATCGCGAGGACGTCTGATTCGCGAAGAATCAGATACTGCTCTCCGTCAATGGTCACCTCGGTACCGCTGTACTTTCCGTAGAGCACCTTGTCGCCGACCTTCACTTCCATCGGCACGCGCTCAGTCTTCTCGAATCGCCCCGGACCGACGGCGATCACCTCACCCTGCTGCGGCTTTTCCTTGGCGGTATCGGGGATGTAGAGCCCTCCGCGCATCTGCTCGCTCTCCTCGAGCGCCTTCACAACGACACGATCGGCGAGAGGATTGACCTTCACCGACGTGGCACCCTTAGTGGCCATGACTTGCGGTCCTCCGTAATGAGTTGCACCAAAGCATGTATGGATCTGCAGCTGTTAGCACTCAGATCGATCGAGTGCTAACCCAAGCCTGAAACTAGCTGAGCCAGACCCCGGAGTCAAGGTCCGCCGAAGCATGCAGTGTACCCTCTAAGTTAGTCATTTTGAACGTCTTGGCAGCAGCATGCCTGCTTAAATGGCAGTGCTTGGCTGCCAGAAGTGCGCTGGCGCCGCCGCCTGGTGGGGAGAGGCGCTGCCGCCAGCCTTGCCAGCTAGCTGCCTCCGGATGGGTCGCCTTAGCGCTCTGCCACGGCGCCCCCCACTATGCCGTGCGCCATCCGCAATCCGATAAGCGTAAGCGTGGGCTCCGTTTCCTGGATCTCGGCGCAATGAGGCGCGATCAGGTCCGCCAGGCCGCCCGTGGCCACAACGAACGGAGTCCGCCCGCCCGGCCACTCCGCCTTGAGCCGCCGAACCAGCCCGTCTATCGAGTCAGCGGCTCCGAAGACGACACCTGCCCTGATGCACTCCTCGGTCCGAGTGGCGATGGCGCGCGCCGGAGGTACGAGCTCCGTTGCTGGAAGCTTGGAGGTGCGCCGGATGAGCGTGTCCATGGAGGTCCGAACTCCGGGCGCGATGATGCCGCCCAGAAATGCGCCTTCTCCGGTGATGCAGTCGTAGGTCGTAGCGGTGCCAAGATCGACGACGATCGTATCACGCCCGTACAGACGACTCGCAGCCAGCGTATTGATGACGCGATCGGCACCAACTGTGAGCGGTTCATCCACCTCCAATCGGATCGGCAGCGGCGTGTTCGCATCGATCACGAGCGGACGCACGCCCAACCATTCCGAGCACGCCGATGCCAGCGCATCGGTCAGTGCGGGGACCACCGAGCCGATCGCCGCGCCGCCGAGTCGCCTGGGAGACAGTCCTGAAGCGTCGAGCAGTGCGCGAAGCTGGAGCCCGATCTCATCGGGCGTGCGGCTCACTTCCGTAGTCACGCGCCAGTGCACGCGCAACTTTTCTCCCTCGAACACGCCAAGGGTCGTTTCGGTATTGCCGACATCGATGACCAGGATCACGGTTCCTCCGCGAGTACGAGCGAGCCGCTCGCGCAGCGCGCTGTTCCGTTCGCCGTCTCCACCAGCAGCGCGCCGTCCGCCGCCAGACCGCGCACCACTCCGTCAGCCGGCTCCCGAACACGAAGTCCGGCGCTGATATCCCGCGCCTGCCACGACGCCAGCTCATGCGTTGTTAGCTCGCCCTGCATCCCCGCCGCGCGCCGCAGCGCAGGTAACAGCGCGCACAGCACATCGAGCCTGCTCACGCTCTCGCCGAGTGCCGCCGCCTCCGGCACACCCGGCGATCGAACGTTCAGCCCCAGACCTATTGCCACCCACTCCGGCCTCTCTTGTCGCCACCGTATCTCGATCAGGATCCCCGCGAGCTTACCGATGCGGAGGTGGAGATCGTTGGGCCACTTCATCCTCACCGGCTCAGTCGCGAAGGCGTCGAGTGCGGCCGCGGCCGCGAGCCCTGTGCGGATGGACAAAGCGCTCAGTCCGAGCGTGTCGCGCGGACGCTCGAGCACCGTGAGCCAGATACCGGATCCGGGTGCCGACTTCCATTCCTTCCCCCCCCTCCCCCGTCCGCTCCGCTGGGCGTCCGCCAACACCAGAGTCCCCGCGGGCGCACCGGAAGCGGCGCGTTCGTGCGCGATGTCCATCGTGGATGCGACTTCATCCAGCAGCACTATCTCGGGCACAACCAGCCGCGTCTTCAACTCGACCTCGTTCAGTCCCGCCCAGCGGACGTCAGGCACGGAACCAGAGCATGAAGAAGACGAAGATTCCGAGCAGCACGCGGTAGACGGCAAAGATGCCATAGCTGTGCGTGCTCACGAATCGGAGCAGCACGCTGATCGCAAGCCAGCCGCTGATGCCTGAGACAAGAATGCCAACCACGAATGGCGTTGTGATCCCCTCCGTACGCACGACCTGCGGCACCTTCAAGACCACCGCGCCAAGGGTGATGGGCAGACTCATCAGGAAGCTGAATGCGGCCGCAGTTCGCCGGTCGAGCCTCAGGGCAAGCCCGGCGGTGATCGTCGCGCCGGAACGCGAGACACCGGGAATCAGCGCCACGCATTGCGCTAGTCCGAGCAACAGAGCATCGCTCCAGCGCATGTCATCCATACCGCGTGCACGCAATGACAAGCGGTCAACCGTCCACAGGGTCACACCCACCATGATGAGCATGGTCGCAGTGATCGCCGGCGCCCGGAACGCCGTCTCGGCCAGATCCTCCACCAACAGCCCGACGATCGCGGCCGGTATGGTGGCGATGATGAGGAAGACGACGCGCCGCCGCTCCGGCGTCGCCAGGTCCCGTGTTTTCACTATCTGCCATGCCGCGCCAGCCAGACGCAACCACTCCCGGCGAAAGTACGCCGCTACCGCCACCACGGTACCGACGTGCAGCGCCACGTCGAAGGCGAGGCCCGGCGCCGGCCATCCGAGAAGCCATGGGGTGAGAAAGAGGTGCCCCGAGCTACTGACGGGAATGAACTCGGTAAGGCCCTGGATGATACCAAGTATGATCGCCTGGAGCGTCGTCATCTGGAACAGGTCGAAGCGACGCTCACCGAAGCGTGGTGCTGTAGAACTCCTCGTAGCGCGCCACCAGTTCCGCCTCGCTGAAGCGTTCGCGCGAGTCCGCAGCGGCAGCGGTGCTCATCCTTTCCCACAGCGCCTTGTCACGAAGTACCGAGACCGACGCGTCGGCCATCCCAGGCACATCACCCACATCGCAAAGGATGCCCGTTTCACCGTCACGCACCACCTCGGGAATCCCTCCCGAACGTGTGGCTACCACGGGAACTCCACTGGCCAACGCCTCCAGCGCACTCAGCCCGAACGACTCACTCGTGCTCGGCAGCAGGAACAGATCCGCAGAGGCAAGCACCGGCGCGACGACATCGATCTTGCCGAGAAAGTACGTGTCGCCATGGACACCGAGCGTCCGCGCCTCCTCCTCCGCGGTCACCCGGTCCGGGCCATCGCCCACCATCACGAGTATCGACGGCACGCGCTTGTGGACCTCGGCAAAGATTCGGACGACGTCGCGCACCCGCTTAACCGGCCGGAAGTTCGAAACGTGCATGAGCACCTTGCGGCCGGCTGCCTGCTCGAGCAGCGGGCTCGGGTACCGCGATCGGTCGTAGAGCTCCGGATCGATGAAGTTGTGGATCACCTCCACGTCACATCCTGTGCAGCCGAACGCGCGATACGTCTCGTCGCGAAGATAACTGCTCACCGCGGTCAGTCCGTCGGAACGCTCGATGGAGAACTTCGTGATCGCCTTGAACGAGGGATCCTGTCCCACCAGCGTGATGTCCGTACCATGCAAGGTCGTGATGATCCGTACGCCGAGCCCATTCTCCTCCAGCATCTCGCGCGCGATCCATGCGCTGGTGGCGTGTGGTATGGCATAGTGTACGTGCAGCAGGTCGAGCTTCCGCTCCACCACCACCTCGTGCATGCGCACCGCCAGCGCCAGGTCGTAAGGCGGGTACTCGAAAAGCGGATAGCGGCCTACGTCCACCTCGTGAAAGAAGACGTTCGGAAGGAAGGCTGGGAGGCGGAACGGCTGCTGGTAGGTGATGAAGTGCACCTCATGTCCGCGGCGGGCCAGTGCGATTCCGAGCTCCGTCGCCACCGCGCCCGATCCGCCGTATGTGGGATAGCAGGTAATGCCGATCCTCACGCCGCATCCTCCCCTTGCCACCAGCGCTCCACACGAGGCAAGAGGTCCGGTGCACGGGGGTCCAGTCGCGTGACGCGGGTTTCCTCAAGCTGATGGCGAAACCAGGTGCGCTGCCGCTTGGCGTAGCGGCGCGTATCGATCACCACTCTCTCGAGCGCTGAACTGCGCGCGACCTTACCGGCGACCATGTCACGCACGATGGCATAGCCGGTCGCCTTCCAGGCCGGTGCGCCCGCAGGCACTTGTTCCGCCAGGAGGCGCACCTCGTCCTCCCATCCCGACACCAACATTGCGTTCGTGCGATCCACGATTCTTCGCTCCAGATCCTCTTTCGGGTCCAGCACAAGATAGCGTACCTGCACGCCCCCCGCGCGTGCCGCCCGCCGATGCCACTCCGAGATGGGGCGGCCGGTGAGAAGTGCGATCTCGACCGCGCGCAGGCGCTGCGTCCTGCCGAGGTGTGCGCGCTGCGGGTCGAGCCGTTCGCACCACCGGCGGAGCTCCGCCGCTCCCAGAAGGTCCAGCTCCGACTGGATGGCGCGCCGACGTCCCTCGTCCAACACCGGCTCCTCGAAGAGCGGCTCCGTCAGCGCGCGCAGGAAGAAGCCGGTGCCGCCCACGATGATCGGCACGCGCCGCATCTGCTCCGCCTCGTCGATCCACGAATGCGCATCCGCCGCCCAGCGAGCTGCCGAGTAGCGCGCGACCGGATCGACGAGGTCGATGCCACGGTGCGGTACGCTCGCCTGCTCGGTCGCCGTCGGCTTGGCCGTCCCGATGTCGAATCCGCGATAGACCTGTCGCGAATCCGCACTGATGATGACGATCTCGTGCCGCTCGGCCAGCATCATCGCCAGCACCGACTTGCCGGCGGCCGTCGGTCCGCAGATGACCCGGATGCTAGCGCCGGCCAAAGCGCCGTTCGACCTCGTCCCAGGACAGGTGAACGATTGTGGAGCGGCCGTGCACGTCGTGCGGTGCAAGACGTGTGCGCGCCAACGCCACGAACAGTTCACGCATCTCCCCCTGCGACAGCGGATCTCCCGCCTTGATAGCCGCCTTGCACGCGACGGTGGCGGCCAGCCGCTCGTGACGCGCGGTGACGCCCGGCAGCCGGTCGCCTGTGAGCGCGTCCAGTGTTTCACGCAGGCATCGCTCCGGTTGGAAACGGGGGTGCGGCATCGGCACGCTGCGAATGATCAGCGTGTGACCCCCGAATCCCTCGATCTCGAAGCCCAGTCGTTCAAAGGCATCGCGATGTTCCTCGAAGGCCTCGGATTCAGCCGGTCCCAGGTGGAGCGTCATTGGAAAGAGAAGCCGCTGCGACGGCGCTTCGCCGCGGTCGAGAGCGCCCATGAACCGTTCGTACAGCACGCGTTCGTGAGCGGCGTGCTGATCAATGAGCACGATACCATCCTCGTGCTCGAACATGAGGTATGTGCGCCGCAACTGAAGGAGCGGCGGCACTTCCAGTACCTGGCTCTCCTCCAGAGCCGTGGCCGACCGGATTCCTGCCTCGGGAGAAGCTGTATCCACGCCTTCCAGAAGGGGGCCCAGCGAAACGGGGCGGGCATCGAGCATCTCGCGGTCGGCGAACGGCGCCATGACCCCGACGCTCGGCACTCCCTCCCGTGTGGAAATCCATCCGCGCCCGCCAAACGTGCCGGCGCTTTCGGTGGTACCGAGGGCGCGGCGCACCGCCTGCTCGATGGCACGCTCCAGAGGCCATCGGTCGCGAAAGCGCACTTCGGCCTTGGTGGGGTGCACGTTCACATCGACATCGCCGCCCGGAAGCACTACCTCGAGCAGCATGGTGGGGCGTACGCCAGCGGGAATTGTGGAGCGATACGCGGCCTCGGCGGCACGCATGATCCCGATGTCACGCACCGCGCGCCCGTTCACCGAAAGAAACGTACGTCGTCCCCCGTTTCCCGCGTCCGCGGGGCGCTCCACGAGACCACTGATATGCACGGGCCCGGCGAGGTCGTCCACTTCGACCAGACGTTCAGCGAGCGCTCCTCCCCACAGCGCACCTACGCGAGCACGCATCGAAGTAACGGCCGGCAGCGACAGCACCTGTTTGCCGTCGGCGGAGACGGTGAAGCGCACGTCGCGCCTGATGAGCGCCAGCGGTGTGAGCGCGTCCATTATGGCGCGCCACTCGGAGCGCGCCGAGCGCAGAAACTTCCGACGCGCCGGCGCGTTGAAGAACAGCCGCGAGACGGTTACCGTAGTGCCGCGCCGCCGGGTGGCGCGGTCCATCTGCATGGCGGCGCCACCATCCGATCGCAGAATCACACCCTCGCCGTCCACCGGCGCGGTCGCGATCTCGAGATGCGAGACTGAAGCTATGGACGGTAGCGCCTCCCCTCGAAAACCGAAGCTGGACACGCCAACGAGATCCCCAGCCGCCTGGATCTTGGACGTCGCATGCCTCTCGAGCGCAAGGCGGGCATCGTCTCCCTCCATCCCGCACCCGTCATCCGCCACTCGAATGCGCGCGCGGCCCCCTTCCTCCACGGCGATCTCCACCGTGGTCGCACCGGCATCGAGTGCGTTCTCCACGAGCTCCTTCACCACCGACGCCGGGCGCTCGACCACCTCGCCCGCGGCGATCTGATCGATGACTGCGCTGGAGAGAACGAATATGTGAGGCACCCGGCAAAGCTACCGGGACGCCGCGAGCAGCGTCAATCGCGCGCGAGGGGAAGCAGCGCTGCCTGCTCCACCCACCCTCTGCGGCCGGACGCCGAGATGCGCACCCAGCCACCACTCCGCTCCTCGATGCGAGCCACGCTCCCCACCAGTGCCACGCCCTGCCGTTCCGCGCCCAGCGCCGGAAGGAATCGAAGCGGCTCGTTGTGGGCTACCACCGCCAGCGAATCGCCGGCTACGCGCCGGTCGAGCGACCACGCCGCACCGGCTATCAGGGCCGCCGAAAATACGATCACCAGCGCCTGCGTGCCAACGCCCTCGCGTCGCCAGATGCGCACAGCTGTAACGCTCCATCCCACCAGCCAGACTGCGGCCGCAACCAAAGCCAGTGCCACCACCGGAATCGCTGGCACGGATGCGCCGCCGCTGCCGAAGTCGCCGAGGATAACCATCCGGTCCCGCACGTCGCGAGCGAGCGGCTCGAGCCGAAGCGCGCGCTGCCAGCCCCACGCCGCCCGGGCCGTATCCGCGGCGGCGTACGAGGCCGTGCCGAGGTTGGCCCACGCATCTGCGGCACGCGGCACCCGCAGAGCGATATCCTCGAATGCACGGGCCGCGTCCGCATACTCTCCGGACTCGTATGCGGCCACGCCACCGGCGAAGCGGCGTACGTCGTCCGCTCCGTCGAGGGCGAGAGCTGCGCCAACGGGTAGGGCGACGGCAGTCACGATAATCGCCAGCGGTGTGATTCGCGCGGAGCGGCGCACGGCCTCCGCATCCACACGCCCGTAGACCCGCAACGCACGCTCGCGCGCCCGCTCCGAGTGCGCACCGTCCGGTCCAAAGGCGGCAGCATTCAGACTCTCCACCAACGCCGCGCCCTGGCTCGCGGTTTGTGCGGTGACACCTGCACGCCGGGCGTGCCGCTCGAAGGACACGGGATCGCCGAGCACGATTGCCGATACGTGCAGTCGCATCGCCGTTGCCTGCAGGAACGCGCGACGAATGTCGGCCGGCGTCGCGTGGCTGGCATCGAGTTGCTCGATGAGCTGGCCGCCGCGCACGCGTTTCGGTCTGCGGCGCTGAACCGGTCGACGCCGCACGGCCAGAACCAGGGCTGGCAGTGGTGCGAGCGCGATGACTACCCAGAATGGCGGTGTCCCATGCGGCGGCCGGCCAAGCGCACCGCGATACACGGACCGGAGCGGCAACGGCGGCTGCGCTGCGGGCAACGTATCGAGCTGCGCCAGCGTACCGGGCTCGATGAGCACCGCACGGGGGCGGGTCTCGGCCACGCCGTACTGGCCTGACTCGGGATCGAAGTAGGGATATCGGAGCGCCGGAAGGCGTTGCGTGCCGGGAAGCCGCGGCGTGATCACCCAGCGGAACTCCTTGGTTCCTCCTATGCGCAGCGAATCCGGCCCCTGCTCGATGCGATCACCGGCCGGAACTGCACTCGCCCACGGTATCTCGATGTCGGGGCGTGGGAACAGCTTCACGTTGCCGCGCCCGGTGATCCGCATCATCAGCGTGAGCGGATCGCCTACCCGCGAGGATGTCGCATCGATCCTCGCTTCCGCACTCATGCGGCCGATCGCGCCGCGGTAGTCGTAGGGCCGGCCAGCAAGAGGCGGATCGACAACCACGATTCGTGCGCTGTCGCTCCACAGCTCCATGCTTTCCACGCGGCTGAAGAAGCTCGCCGACACGGGCATGGCGTAGACGAGACGCGAGGGCGGCACGACGAGCTCACCCGCCGTGAGCGGAAAGATCGGCCGCTGGTATATGTAGGGTTCGAATCGACGGCGGCCGATCACCCGGGTGGGCAGCACGCCCGAACGCTGCGGCGCCTCGTACGCCATCATCCCGCGCATCTCGGGAGGTATGGCCTCCATGCGCCTTACCCGGTCGCGCCACCGCTCATCGACGAACACGATGAGTTGGTAGAGTGCCTGTTGCCCAACATACACCGTGTCGGGAGTGAGGCGCGCGTGAATGCTTACCGCCGCCGTCGTATCCACCGGCGCCCCAGCAACGAGCGCATGCTCCTGCGTCATCGGAGTGCCAGCCTGAAGGAGGAGAGACAGCAGTAGCGCGTTCACCAGTCGCGGCCTCCCACCGGCGGTGCGGCGCGGCCCTCGCGCTGTCGCCGAGCCTGTACGTCGCTCTCTTCTCGCGCTGCACTCTCGAGGATCTGCTCCGCCTGCCGCTGGTCGACCGCTCCGGGCGGAGTGGCTGCCGGAGACTCAGCCTGCGCACCACGGGGGTCCTGCTGCTGCGGCTGCTGCTCGCCCGCGCCTCCGCCACCGCCAGAGGCCTGCTGCTGCTCGCGCAGCGCAAGCTCGTAGTTCCACTTTGTGTCGGCGTCCTCCGAGCGCACGCGCAGCGCGCGCTGGTACGATTCCACGGCGGCATTGAATGCCTGCTCGGCGGCCTCACCTTCCGCCGCCCGACCACGCTCGAGGTAGATCAATCCGAGATTGAACAGAGCGCGATGGCGAATATCCGCATCGTCCGAATTGGCTGCTCGCTCCAGTGGTTCGATGGCATCTTCCGGTCGTCCGGCCTTCATGAGTGCAGTGCCGTAGTTGTACAGCACACGCGGCGAGGCATCACCACGTCGAATCACGCTGTTGTACGCCGCGGCCGCCTCCGCGTAGCGCCCTTCGGCGTACAGTCGCTCGCCATCGCGGAAGTCGTCCGCCAGGGCGACGCGTGGGGGCAATGCCACCAGCAACGCCAGCACCGCGGCCGTGGCGGCGCGAGCTGGCACCGTGCGACCGTGACGCCCGCGATCCAGGCGACCGCGTCGCTCCGCAAGGAGCGTGTCGAGCAGTATGAGCAAGAGTGCCGGCAGCAGGAAGAGTTGATACTGCGAGCGGAGATCGCCGCCGGCTTGTGCCTGTCGCGCCTCGCGCCGCAGCGTCGCCATTGCCTGTCGCACGCGGGCCGCCTTGTCGGTCGCGTTTGCTGCGATGAAGATCCCGTTGCCCGCTTGCGCTGCCGCCTGGAGCATGTCCGGCATGTAGCGGCTGACGACGATGTTCCCTTCCTGATCCCGATGCGGCTGCATGCCGCCGCCAGCGGCCGGCCGCGGAATGTTGCCCCCTTCTTCGGTGCCGAAGCCCACCGTAATCACCATGATACCGTTCTGTCCGGCGCGCTGCGCCGCCGCCACCAGATCCTCCATTGGCTCGTGTGTCTCGCCGTCGCTCATTACCACAATCGCCCGGTCTGCGCCCGTCGGTGTCGCAAGCAGTAGGTCAGTTCCCTGGCGAATGGCCCTCGAGAGCGTGGTCCCCGGCTGTCCAACGACGCTCGGATCCAGGTTGTCGAGGTACAGCTCCAGCGCCCCACGGTCAACCGTGAGTGGTGTGAGGATGTAGCTTCGACCAGCGAACGCCAGGATACCATAGCGGTCGCCCTCGGCCTGCGCGATCAGTCGCCGCGATTCCTGCTTCATTCGCTCGAGGCGGTTGGGCCGGTCGTCCTCCGCCAACATCGAGAGCGATGCATCGAGAGCTAGTACGATGTCGGCGCCCTCAGCACGAACGATCGCCTGTTCCAGCCCCCACCGCGGACCGGCAAATGCCACGGTGGCGAGCGCCACCGAGACGGCCATCAGCGGTGCCCGCCACCAGGGCCTGCGCATCGCGGCAGCCGGTACGAGCCGCTCCAGCAGCCCCTGGCTTGCGATCCGCCGCAATCTCTGCTCGCGCCGGCGATTCGCGACCACGACGGCCAACGCGGCCAGCGCCGCCAGCAGCGGCACCAGCAGCACCACCCATCGGATGTCGAAGAACGAAATGCTCATGGCAGCGGTCCTCGTCTCGCGGCCAGGCCCAGCTCCAGCGTCAGGGCCAGCAGTGCGATGGCAAGAGGCCAGCGGAAACGCTCGGAGAATCGCACGAATGAGCGGGTTCGCACCGGCACTCGCTCGAGACGATCGATCTCCTGATAGATGCGCTGAAGGGCTCCAGGGTCACGAGCGCGGAAGTAGCGGCCCCCGGTGAAATTGGCGATGTCCTGCAACAGCGGTTCGTCGATGCTGACGTGCCGCATCTCGTAACGGAGGCCGCCGCCGATCCCGCGGCCCACCGGTACAGGGGAAAGTCCGTCGATCCCGACACCGATCGCATGGATCCGGATATCGAAGGCGGCGGCCGCCCGGGCCGCCGTGCGCGGGTCTACCGCACCCCGGTTGTTCTCGCCATCGGTGAGCAGCACCATTACCCGGGAGGCACCGGGCGCATCTCGCAGCCGGTTGGCGGCCGTGACGATGGCCGTACCGATTGCCGTCCCATCCTCCAGCAGCCCGGGCTGAAGGTTGCTTACGGCCGCCTGGAGCACCGCGTAGTCAGTGGTGAGCGGCACCTGGGTGAGCGCCTCCCCGGCAAAAGCAACAAGTGCCACTCTGTCGCCGCGACGGTTCCCGATGAACTCGGCCGCTGTCTGCTTTGCGACTTCCATGCGGTTGCTCGGCTGGAAATCCCGCGCCAGCATCGAGCTCGAGATGTCCACGACCACTGCAATGTTGATCCCTTCGCTGGTGACCGTCTCGATGCGGGCGCCGGTGCGCGGCTGTGCGACGCCAATGATGAGAGCTGCGAGAACCGCGTTTCGCAGTATGAACAGCCAGCGCGCCAGTCGCGCGCCATGCGGAGGCGCATCGGCCAGCACGTCCGTACGCGAGAAAACGATCGCTGCCGCCCGCCGATGGCGCCGCCAGTACCACCACATTGGGAGCAGCAATAACAGAAGCAGCGCCAACGGAGCTCCGAAGGTCAGGCCGAAGGGAAGACTCATATTGCCACCGCCTCACCTTCCGGCTCCACCGTCACTTCCTGTTCGCTTGTCAACACCGCCTGCTCGACATCGTTCACGGCGGTTCGCGTCTCCCCTGCAAGCTCGCGAGCTCGTTCTCTCGTGACCGGACGCCGCGCGAACTTGATCAGATCCGCCTCGGCAAGGATCGGTGCCAGTCGCTCGACCGGAATGTCCCGCCGTTCGCGGAGCGACTCGAGCAATTCCGTGCTGGTTAGCGATGTAGGCGCACCGGAGAGCCGGGCCGCGAGATAATCGCGCATTACCTCCACGTATAGCGCCACGTACCGCCCACGCTCGCCGGCCTCGAGGAGGCGGAGTGACTCGATGCGATCGAATTCGGATTCGGCCCACTTGATGGGCGGAACCGCTGAGGCGAGCAGCGTGCGCCGCCGGCGGCGCAGTCGCGAGAGTAGCCAGAGCAGCAACGCCAGCAGAGCGAGTCCGATCAATGCGGCCAACAGCCAATGCCACCACGGTCGCAGCCATCCAAAGATGCCTCGCGCCGGCTGGGGCTGATGCAACGCCGTATCCGCTGGGAGCACGCTGCGCACGTAGACGACGACGTCCTGGAGTGGCAGCGCTCTGGAGCTGCCAGCCACCGTTGCCGTCACCGCTCCCACCGGGACGACCACCGCCCCGGTGTCCCAGGCGACCATGCGATAGATCATCGTCTGCTCGACAGCCGCTGTGTCTTCCGCCGGAACGAGACGCGGCGTCTCCACTGCTTCAACTCGACCCTCCGTTGGGGCACGGGGAAAGTCGAACGTCGAGCCGGTCGGTCCACGGACCCTCACGCTGATCAGGAAATGGTCTCCGACCGTGACCGTCTCGGGCCTAACCAGCACTCCCATGCGCAGTCGCTCGCGCTGCTGCGCCTGCGCTCCCGACCTTGCCGCCACTGCTCCCGCCAGCATAGCCACCGCGGCAAGCACGACGATGCCTCGCATCAGTGCCGCCTCCCCCGGGTTTCGCGCAGCCGGAAGAACCTCAGCAACGGCTCCACGTAGCTCCGGTCGGTACGAACGGCGATCTCGTCCATACCGAGCCGCCTGAACAGTCGCCGACGCGCGTCGCGCTCCTGAAGCACGCGCCGGGTGAAGTACGTGCGAACTTCCCCGTCGCTGGTATCCACGTAGACTTCGTCGCCGCTCTCCGGGTCGCGGAATCGCGCCAGGCCGACATCAGGAAGATCGAGCTCACGCGGATCCTCCAACGAGACCGCGACCACGTCGTGCCGCTGAGTCAGCAGCTTGAGCGGCCGCTCGATTCCGGAATCCACGAAATCGGAGATTACGAAGATGATCGAGCGGTGGGGGAGCGTCTTTGCCAGGAAGTCGGTTGCCGCAGCCAACCTGGTGCCACTGTTCTGTGGCTCGAAGCCGAGCAGATCGCGCATGAGACGCAGCACGTGCTTGCGTCCCTTCCCCGGTGGCACCACATGCTCGACATCGGTTGTGAAGAGGAGCAGTCCAACACGATCGTTGTTGCGAACGGCGGACATGGCGAGCACGGCGCTGAGCTCCGTGGCCAATTCGCTCTTGAAGCGACGTACGGTGCCGAACCGCCCGGACCCCGACAGGTCCACCGCCAGCACCACTGTGAGCTCCCGCTCCTCCACGTAGCGCTTGACGTACGGCTGCCGCATGCGCGCGGTCACGTTCCAGTCTATGGAACGCACCTCGTCGCCAGGAGTGTACTCTCTGACCTCGGCGAACTCCATCCCCTGTCCCTTGAACACGGAGTGATACTCCCCGGTAAAGAGGGAGTTGACCAACCCACGCGTGCGAAGCTCCAGCAGCTTTACCTGCCGCAACACCTCCGGTGGTACCGGAGCGGACCGGCGTTCGCGCAGGGAAGCAGAAGTCATGGACTCTCGATGCGCGCCAAAACACGACGCACGATCTCGTCGCTGGTGACCTCCTCCGCTTCAGCCTCGAACGTCGTCAGGACGCGGTGCCGCAGCACATCGGGAGCGACCGCCTTGACGTCGTCGGGGGTGACGAAGCCGCGCCCACGCAGAAAGGCGTGGGCGCGCGCGCCCTGCGCGAGGAAGATCGTAGCGCGTGGACTCGCTCCGTACTCGATCAGCGGGGTAAGATCGCCCAAGCCCGCCTCACCGGGGTAGCGGGTTGCATGAACGATGTCGACGATGTAATCCATGACGCGATCGTCGAGGTACAGATCGGCGATCCGCCGGCGCGACTCCATGATGGCCGAGGGAGTGGCGACCTGCTCGACGGAGATATGCTGTCCCCCCGACATACGCCTCATAATTTCCTTTTCTTCGCTGCGATTGGGATAGGTGATCCGCACCTTGAGCATGAAGCGGTCGACTTGTGCCTCGGGAAGCGTGTACGTGCCTTCCTGCTCTATGGGATTCTGTGTGGCGAGAACCAGGAATGGCTCCTCGAGATGGTACGTAGTGCCGCCCAGCGTCACCTGCTTCTCCTGCATTGCCTCTAGCAGCGCGGCCTGGACCTTGGCAGGCGCACGGTTGATCTCGTCGGCGAGAATGATGTTCGCGAAGATCGGACCCTTCTTGGGCCGGAACTCGGTAGTGGACTGATCGTAGATCATCGTGCCGAGCACGTCGGCCGGCAAAAGGTCGGGTGTGAACTGGATGCGCTGAAAGGTCGTGTGGATCGTTTCGGCCAGCGTTTTGACGGTCAGCGTCTTCGCCAGGCCGGGTACGCCCTCCAACAACACGTGACCACCCGTGAGCAGCCCAATCAGCAGTCGCTCGACCATGTAATCCTGGCCCACGACCCGCCGTCCCACCTGCTCGACGATGCTCTGGATGAGCGCCGTATCCGCCGCTGCAGCGACTCGCGTAGCCACGCTCGCGTTCTCCTTTCGTGATCGGTAAGGTGATCCCAGCGTTATACCTGCCGGGAGAGACCTGGTTTCAAAATCGGGGCCGGGAACAGCTGCTCCTCGTCCGGCGAGAACGCCTCTCCCGCCCCCTTTCAGTGAGCCGAGACAAGGTCCTTTATCGCGCGCAGTTCGCGCGCGGTGAGGGGACGGTGGGCGCGAGACGCCAGCGAACCAAGCGCGACCGGCCCGAATCGGGTACGGACCAGCCGCTCCACGGCCAGGCCAAGGGCTTCGCACAGGCGGCGCACCTCGCGGTTACGCCCTTCGGCAATGGTGATCTCGAACTCCCAGACGCCATGGCCTCGGGAGCTTGCGTTCACCGCGCGGGGAACTACCAGACCGTCCTCCAGCTGCACGCCGCGCCGCGCCTGACGGACCGCCGCACCTACGCTGCCACGTACCGCCGCTACGTACGTGCGCTCGACCTCCCGGCTGGGGTGGGTCAGGGCGTGCGCGGCCGCCCCATCGTTCGTGAAAAGCAGCACGCCCTCCGTGAGGTAGTCCAGGCGACCAACGTACACGAGACCGGGTATCGCAGGGACGAGATCGAAGACGGTCGGGCGACCTTCCCGATCGCGTCGCGTGGTCATCACGCCAGGAGGTTTGTGCAGCACGAGCCATCGTGGCGGAGCGGGGGTCCCGATCCGGCGACCGTCAACCTCGATTCGATCGGTAGCCGGGTCCACCACCTGCCCAACGTGAGCCACCTCGCCGTTTACGCGCACCCTTCCGGCGACTATCAGCGACTCCGCCTGCCGACGCGACGTCACGCCCGCACGCGCCAGCGCGCGCTGCAGGCGCATGGTTTCGGGCATCAGCCCGCCGCTTGAACCGGTCGCAGGGCTATGGCGAGCTCGTCGCTACGCGGCAGCTCTTCAAGGTGGCGCAGAGCGAATTGCTCGAGAAAGAGCGGCGTGGTTCCGTACAGCAAAGGCCGTCCGATACCCTCTCCACGTCCCACCACATCCACCAAGCCGCGCTCGAGGAGAGTTCTGAGCATTCCTCCTACGCCCACGCCGCGAATCTCCTCGATCTCGGCACGGCCGATCGGCTGGCGATATGCCACGATGGCGAGCGTCTCCAGCGCGGCGGCCGAAAGCCGTTGCGGGCGCGCCGCGAGCTGCGCCCGCTCTATGGCCTCGGTGTACTCGGGGCGCGTCAGGATCTGCCAGCCACCGGCGAGCTCGACCAGCTCGACTCCATGACCTCCGACATCGTACGTCTCGCGGACTTCATCCAGCGCCATTGCCACGGCCGCGGGTGACGCGTCGGGATCAAGAGCTGCAAGCTCCTCGATGGGAATCGGACGGGCGCTCGCGAAGAGCGCGGCCTCAAGCAGCTTCGCCAGCGCTGTCACGCGTGATCTCCACCTCCGCAAAGGGTTTCGGCTGCAGCAGCGTCAGCTCGCCTCCACGTGCCATCTCCAGGAGGGCAAGGAGCGCCGACAGTATCTGCCATGGTTCCGCGTCGCGCGCAACTATCTCCGTCCAGACGATGCGCCGATGATACGACAGCGCCTCACGAATCAGGCTGATTGCGCCGTCCACATCGATGGAGCGCGGAACGATGTCGTGCACCGTCGGCTCCCGGGTCACGCGCAGCACACGATCGACGGCGGCGAGCAGCTCCGGAAGGCTCAGCGCCAGCGGTCCTGAGACTGGAACCGGATCCGTCGAAACATAGCCCCGTGCGAAGCGGCTCCGGCGCTCCTCTCCGCGATGCTCGAGCACGTCCACGACCTCGCGCATCTGCTGATACTCCAGCAGCCGCCGCACGAGCTCGGCGCGTGGATCCTCCCACTCGTCCTCCTCCCCCGCACGGGGCAGGAGCATCTGCACTTTGATTCGGAGAAGCCGCGCCGCCATCTCGAGGTACTCCGCCGCCTCGCCGAGCTCCATGGATGAGATGCGCGCCAGAAACTGCTCGGCGATTCGCGCGATCGGTATGTCAGTGATCTCGACCTGCTCATCACGAATCAGCGCGAGCAGGAGATCGAGCGGTCCGGAAAACTGATCCAGCTCGACGACGAACGCCGGCGCTTCCGGAGCGGCGAAGGAAGTTGCCGTCATGGCGAGCCCAGAGCGAGCGGTCGTACCAACGTGAACAGCGTTTGGACTACCCAAAAGAAGGGAGACAACCAGGCCATGAGAACGCCTCGCCCGAACGAGAGCAGCAAAATCAGGATCAGCAGACCGGCCGCGCCGATTCGCTGGTACTGCACTGCCCAGGCCGGGGGCAGCAGATGCTTGACCACATGCGAGCCGTCCAGCGGTGGGATCGGCATAAGATTGAATCCGATCAGCAGGGCATTGATCAGCGCGCCGAACAGCAGCATGCGCTGCCCGACAGCGAGCACACCACCGGCACCTGGAAGCACCTGGCCAAGCGCGCCCATCACGGCGTAGAGGACGACGCATCCCACGAGGATCGCAGCGTTGGCCGTCACGCCCGCCAGAGACACGATAATGTCGCCGCGCCGGTAGTTGCGGAAATTCCGCGGATTGACGGGTACCGGCTTCGCCCCGCCGAACATGATGCCCATCGTGTACGCCGTGAGGATCGGCATCAGGATGGTCATGAACGGATCAATGTGCTTGATGGGGTTCCAGGTGAGCCGGCCAAGCTGGTAGGCAGTGGGGTCGCCCTGAGTGAGAGCCGCGTATCCGTGAGCGTACTCGTGCGCTATTACCGATACGAGCAGCATCGGCGCGCCGAGGAGGATGAACTCCAGATTCAACGTTTCGGGAACAGGGGGAGGGCGGCGTGAGAAGACCCCCACGCCGGTCGCCGCGCGAAACCTAAGGAGGGGCGGCGGCGCTGTCAAAGCTAAGGCACAGCTTGACATCCGCCGTTTTTGCCGGTACTTTGGACAGCTGTCATTGCGTGACTGAGCAACGAAACTCGGAGACTGTTTCACGTGCCGAACATCCCGTCCGCCAAGAAGAACATGCGGAAGTCGCGCGCCGCGGCCATTCGCAACCGCGCTCAGCGCTCGTCGCTGCGCACCGCGATCAAGCACGCGCGCAGCGAGGAGGCCGGCCCCAAGGAACGCCTGAAGGCGATCAGCCTGCTGGACCGTGCCGCGCGCAAGGGCCTCATTCACCGGAACACCGCCGCTCGTCACAAGAGCAAGCTCGCCAAGGCGTCCGCCTGATCGGCTACCGACCATGACTAACGTAAGCCCGCGCCAATCCGGTGCGGGCTTTGTGCATCACGGCGGCGACGTTTGGCGGCGGGGAATGCTTCGCAATCGCTCGACAGGGCGTGCAGTGCCCGCCTCGCGAGTCAGAGCGCCGCCAGCTCAGCCCCGCACCGCTCGCAGTACCACTCGGTGGGATAGTTCATCGTGCCACACTCCTGGCACTTGAGCGTCTTGACCTGCTCGGACGGCGACAGCTTGACGAACGAGGGTATGCTGTCACGCATGTCGGATGCAGAGTGATCCTGGCCGGCCTCCGGCGACGAGCGCGCCTGCGACATGCTGCCGCCGGCATGGTCCACTGGAGTTCCCGCGTCGCCGCCTGGGCCGGGAGAATCGCCCACAGTCCGCAGAAACTCGAGCTCATCGAAGGATTCGGCGTGCTCGCCCTCGATCTTGGATCCGCGCGCCTCTCCAGTAACCGGTTCCCCGCCGCTTCGGGCAGCCTTGACGCCGAAATCGATCACGGGTTCTTCCTCGAGGACGATCTGCTCTTCCACGGGAGTGACTGGACGCGGCGCCGGCGGAAGGCTCGCGGCAGTCGCCGGTGACCCCTCGAGGGCTGCCCGCAAGCGCGCCACCTCCGCTCCCACTTCGGCCTTCTCCGCGCCCACGATCACTGTCTGCTCGTCGCAGCGCCTGATCACCTCGGCACACTGCTCCTCGGAATACTCTCCAATCATGCCACGCAGCTCGGCCTCGGCGCGCTCGTCGCGCAGCTTAGCCTCATCGATATCGAGCATGGTGAGACGATCGAGCATTCCGCTGATCATTTCCTCCACCGCCGCGCGGTGCGCGCCGAGCTCGTCGAACACGCGCTGCAGCCGCGCCGAGTAGTCCGCATGCACGCGAGCGTAGATGTGCGCGGGGGTGGTGTCACGCCGCTGTTCCAGCGCGCTCAGCCACTCCTCGTAGCGCGCGCGCTCGGCAAACAGCGCGTTCACCGCATCGTCGTGGCTGCCTCTATCATCCGTCATCTCACTCTCTCCCACTGGTGCTGCCCGCGGCTCGCCCGAGGCGTGCCGCCTGCGATGCCGTTCGTCGCTCGAGTGCCAGTGCAGCCACCTCGGCACCGCTCAGGCGCGTGTGACCACCGAGCAGATTGGCCACGAACACGATCCGCGCCGCATGCTCAAGACTCTCCATTAGCTGGTGCGCAACCGCCAGCGACGCCCCTGCGGTAACCGCTCCATGGTTGGCGAGCAGGAGCACATCGTGTGCGACCGCCGCCTCCCCCACACGATCCGCCAGCTCATTCGTACCCGGCCTGGCGTATGGAACCAGAATCACCGGCCCCAACCCGAATGTAACCTCTGGTAAGGCGTCCACTGGCAATGTCCGACCGGCGGTGGCGAACCCTGTCGCGACAGGTGGATGCGCGTGCACGATACCTTCGATGTCCCCCCGGCGCCGGTAGATCTCGAGGTGCACCGCTGCTTCCGTGGATGCGCGACGCTCGCCGCGCAAATGGTCGCCCGGCAGCGAGAGCTCCACCAGATCCTCGAGGCCGAGCTCGCCCTTTGGAACGCCGCGCGGAGTAATCAGTATCCGGGCCGAACCAAGGCGCACCGATACGTTGCCCTCTCCGGCGGCGATCAACCCTCGCTCGTACAATCGACGGCAGATGCGCACGACTTCGCGACGGACAGCGAGCGACGCCATAGCCCTAATGCTCCAGCCGGTGCACCACGCGTCCTTCGACGATGGTCAAGATGGCGCGACCGCGCAACTCGCGACCGCTCCAGGGTGTGTTACGTCCCTTGGAGCGGAACGTCGACGGCTCCACCGTCCACGCCCGCGCAGGATCCAGAACCGTCACGTCGCCCGGCGATCCGGCTGCCAGCGTCCCGCCGGGAAGATTGAAAATGCGCGCCGGTGCGCAGGAAAGCCGATCCACCAGTGCTGCCAGATCCAGCACGCCACTCTCCACCAACTCGGTAATCAGAATGCCCAGAGCGGTTTCCAGCCCAACGATGCCGAAGGGCGCGTCCGCGAACTCGCGCTCCTTTGCATCATAGTGGTGCGGTGCGTGATCGGTGGCGACGACGTCGATCGTCCCGTCGCCGAGCCCCTCACGCAAGGCCTCCACATCCGAGCGAGTTCGAAGCGGCGGATTCATCTTTGCGTGGGTGTTGTAGCCCTCGCACGCACTCTCATCGAGCGTGAGATGATGTGGCGTTACCTCGGCGGTCACGCGAATCCCGCGCTCCTTGGCCCATCGGATCAGCTCCACTGAGCCACGCGTGCTCATGTGCGCCAGATGCAGGTGACCGCGAGTACGGCGAGCGAGCAGGATATCCCGCGCCACCATGACCTCCTCGGCCTCGGCGGGGATCCCCTTCAGTCCCAGACGAGCGCTCATGATACCCTCGTTCATGGAACCACCGGCGGCGAGGGTCAGATCCTCGCAATGCTCGATAACCGGAATGTCGAACGTCTGAGCATACTCCAGCGCCGTACGCATGAGGTGTGCGCTCGTCACCGGATGCCCGTCGTCACTCACGGCCACCGCGCCGGCTCCCACCATCTCGCCGAACTCGGCCAGCGCTTCACCCTTCTGCCCCACCGAGATCGCGCCGATCGGATGGACGCGGGCGGCACCGGCACGACTCGCCTGCCGGATGATGAACCCCACGGCTGCCTGGTTATCAGTGACGGGCTCCGTGTTCGGCATCGCGCAGACGGCAGTGAAGCCGCCGGCCGCCGCGGCACGAGCACCGGTGGCGATCGTCTCCACATCCTCGCGGCCCGGCTCACGCAAGTGAACGTGAATGTCAATGAAGCCCGGCGTCACCACGAGGCCGGCACAATCGAGCACCTCCCAGTCGCCGATCGCCTCGATCGTACCCCCCGACCGGTGGACCTTGCCCTCGGCCAGTAGCAGGTCACCACGCTCATCGAGCGAGCGTGACGGGTCGAGCAGCCGCCCCCCTTGCAAGAGTATCGGTCGCACTAGTGGTCCCCTCCCCCGCCGCTTCCACCCTTGGCCGCCTCCGCCAGCTCCGGCCTGCCACCAGCCAGCAGATAGAGCACCGCCATTCGCACCGCAACGCCGTTCGTCACCTGATCCAGTATCACACTGTACGGACCATCGGCTACGTCGCTGTCGATTTCCACGCCGCGATTCATCGGGCCAGGGTGCAGCACCAGCACATGCCGCTTGGTGCGCTCGAGCCTTTCACGGGTGATCCCAAAGACACGATTGTACTCGCGCAGTGAGGGTATGTATCCGGCTGTCATGCGCTCGAGCTGGAGGCGCAGCACGTTCACCGCATCGGCCCACTCCAGCGCCTCGTCGATGCGCTTGAAGACGCGCAGGCCCATTTCCTCCACAGCATTGGGCAGCAGCGAGCGCGGGCCGCAGACGGCAACATCAGCGCCCATGGTACGCAGTCCCCAGATGTTCGACCGAGCCACCCGGGAGTGCAGCACATCACCACAGATGCAGACGCGCAGCCCTTCCAGTTTCCCCAAGTGGTCACGAAGGGTGAGCAGATCGAGAAGCCCCTGCGTGGGATGCTCGTGAGTACCATCGCCGGCATTGATGACGTTGGACTCGATCCGCTCCGCCAGGAAACCTGCCGCCCCGGAAGCGAAGTGACGGATCACGACCATGTCGATGCGCATCGCCTCGAGGTTCCGCGCCGTATCCACGAGCGTCTCGCCCTTCGCTACGCTGGATCCGACCGACGCCACGTTCACCGTGTCTGCCGAGAGCCGCTTCTCGGCGAACTCGAAGCTGATGCGCGTGCGAGTGGACGATTCGAAGAAGAGGTTGACGATCGTCTTGCCGCGAAGCGCGGGCACCTTCTTGATGGCCCGCTCGCTGATTTCCTTGAACGGCTCGGCAGTGTCGAGAACGAGGCGGATCTGCTCAGCGGAGAGCGGCTCGATCCCGAGGAGATCCTTGCCAAGGGGCGCCGTCACGATCCCCCGGGGGCGACCTGAATCACTCCGTCCTCGCCGTCGAGTTCGCTCACCAGCACATCCACTCGCTCGCCGGGGGTCACATCCACCTTCTTCCCGACGATGTCAGCGTGAATGGGTAGCTCGCGGCCGCCACGATCCACGAGCACGGCCAGGGCAATGCGGTCGGGGCGCCCGAAATCGGCTAGCTCGTCGAGTGCGGCGCGTACCGTCCGGCCGGTATACAAGACGTCATCCACGATCACGACGCGTTTCCCTTCGAGCGCCCAGGGGAGATCGGTCTCACCGACAACTGGCCGCGGACCGATCGTCTGGAGATCGTCCCGGTAGAGGGTGATGTCGAGCGCGCCGCGTGGAACGTCCACGCTCTCACGCTGCCGGATCGACTCGGCGATCCGCTCCGCCAGTTGAACGCCCCGGCGCTGAATACCGACGATGATCAGATTGTCGGTACCGTCGTTCAACTCGACGATCTCATCCGCCATGCGCCGGAGCGTTCGCTCCATGGCTCGCGCATCGAGGATGCTTGTTCGCGGTCTGGGCATCGGCGGGGGAATATGGCGCTTGAGGGTGTGCAGGTGAAGGGGCGCGCAAACGTCCGCCGTTTGCCCAGACACAGACGTCTCGCATCCGTTGCCTGCGGCCTGACGGCAACGGCACTGCCACAGGGGGCCTTTGCTGGCAGTATTCTGCCCTGTGGGTAGCGGGTCGACAATTAGCCCTTCTGTCACGACTCGAGCCACCCCCACTACCGCCCTGTACCAGCGCTGTAGCGCCTCCTAACTTATTGTCATTCGAAGGACTGGGAGCCGCCGTCCGCCCACTACCGTATCTGACTCTCGGCGGCGACCCGAACTGGCGGCCCGCGTCCTGCCATTCTGGTCCTTGGACCAAGAACCCGGCGGCGCTTACCCGCACCATTTGCCATGCGCTTCGCTCCAATAAATCGGTCGACGTTCGCTCTCGTGGTCGCAGCGGCAGTGCTGTCATGCAGCGGTGCACCCACAGGTCCCGGCCGAGTTGCAGTAGCCGCACTCGAGGTAGCGCCACCCGTGGCCACTATCGCCGTTGGCGGGACCCGGGCCTTTACGGCCACCCCGCTGGACGGGCAGGGTCAGCCGCTAGCTGGACGTACTATCTTCTGGGCGTCGGAGAGGGAGGACATCGCAACGGTGTCTGCCAACGGTGTAGTGTCAGGTATCAGTGCCGGCGTCACCCAGATTGCGGCAAGCTCCGAGGGTCGGTCAGCCTACGCACAGGTCGAGATCTCCCCGCGCCGGGTGCACTCGGTGAGCGTCGTCCCACCGTCCCCACAAACGACGGTGAATGGCACAGTTCGCCTGCGCGCCATCGCGTACGACTCCACCGGTGCCGAGCTCACCGGGCGCGATTTCGTCTGGGCGACCAGCAGTCAGAATGTTGCCACCGTCGCCCAGGGATCAACGGTAGACTCGGCCGTCGTAACAGGCCACGCGGCAGGAAACGCCAACATCACGGCGACGTCCGAGGGGCAGACTGGGAGCGCCGCCCTCACCGTTAGTATCGCGGCGGTAGAGAGCGTGACCCTCGAAGCGCCGCGCACCGCAATTCGCGTCGGCGAGCAGATCCCGATCACAGCAGTGGTGAGAGACGCCGCGGGAAATGTGCTGACCGGTCGGTCGATCTCCTGGTCCACCGGGAATAGCTCGGTGGCAACGGTAACGCAGCAGGGCGTTGTCACGGCGGCCGGGCCTGGCTCGGCCGTCATCACGGCGACGGTCGAGAACAGAAGTGGCACCATCACGTTCACCGTCACTCAGCGTCCGGTGGTCAGCGTAGCTGTGAGCCCGCAACAAGTCACATTGAACGTAGGTGGCACGGAGGAATTGACGGCCACGGCTCGGGACTCCGCCGATCAGGTCCTCACTGGCCGCACGACCACCTGGACCAGTAGCAATGCGGCTATCGCCGAGGTCTCGTCCAATGGTGTAGTGGCGGCGAAGGAGCCCGGCAGCGCTACCATCACCGCGACTGTGGAAGGGGTGGAAGGCACGGCTGCGGTTACCGTGGTACAGGCGGCGGTGGCAAGCGTGACGGTAAACCCTGCTGGCCAGACGATCGCTGTGGATGAGAAGATCGAATTCTCCGCAGTCGTTCGCGACGCCGGCGGGAGCACGCTTACCGGACGGACCGTCACGTGGTCCAGCAGTGCGCCTGACGTGGCCTCAATTTCGTCTTCCAGCGGGGAGGCGACCGGCGTTTCTGAGGGTACGACCACGATCACGGCCAGCGTAGAAGGCGTCGAGGGCTCCACTCAGCTCACCGTGGAGAGCTCGGAGGACGGCGAGCCAATCGTGATCGGCCGGGTGGAAGTCACACCGCCGGCGGTGACGCTGAGCACGCGTCAGTCACCGACCGCGCAATTCTCGGCACTGGTGTTCGATACCAATGGGCTGCCGCTGGACGGAGTCGCGGTGGACTGGTCGAGTGACAAGGTCAGCGTCGCCACCGTGAACCAAACCGGGCTGGTGACTGCGCAGAGCCCCGGCAGCGCGACGATCACGGCACGCGCTGGCCCGGCAAGCGGGCAGGCGCAGGTAAGTGTCAATGCAGGGAACTAGACGGGTGCCTCAGGGAACAGGAGCGGCCTCGACTTCGATACCCGACTCTGCATAAATCATTGCCGCGATCACGTTCCCGCCACTCTGCTGGAAATTCGCACGAAAGCGAAGTCCACGTCCGGCCATGGGATCTTCGGCCAATCGCAGCCCGGTGGTGGCTGCGGCAGGCACCGATCCGACGCCGGTGTCGCTGAAGACACACACCACCTGCACGAAGTCGTCGTCTATATCACGGTATGGTAGGCTCACTTCGACCTTCGCCGCGGGATCGTTGGTCGCGTTGGACCAGCGTACCTCCATGGTTACGGCTGTGGCGGGGATGACTACGGGTTCGAAGACCGCTGGCCGCACCATCGCTATCCGGTGCGTTCGCGGCGGGAATCCGCCAGCGCCGCCAAAGGTGGTGATTCTCAGCGTGTCGGTATGCAGCGCGACCAGCCGGGGCGGGCCGACACGGCGGTACTCGGTGCGCTGCGGGATCGTGACCGGCTTGAGTGCCACCTTGTTGGTGGCGCTCTCGACGAGCACGCTGTCGCCGCCATTGATGTGCTGAAGGTTGACCGGGATGTGAAACTCGTCCACCGGCTGCACGGAGCAGCCATCACCCATCAGACGCGAATCCGCCAGCGACGCCTGTGAGGCCCGAAAGAACATCGTGGTGGGCTCAATGATGAGATCGCCCGAGACCTCATCCCGCTCCACCACGAATGTGCTGTATGCAAAATTGCTTTCCGACGGCGCAACCGTCAGGTCACACCCTGCGAGGAGCAGGATGCCAGCGACGCCGGAAACGAAGTGCTTCTTCATGAACCCTCACCTGGAAGTCGGAGGCCGCCGAGCCGAACATCGGCTCACGAGCGCTTCCCGTAATCTGTCGCAACGCAACCTCCGGTGGGAGCCTTTCGTCACCGGCTGACGTTCGGTTCCTCCTCGGAAGCCGGCGCGGGCGGAAGCGCGGGCTGGTTCTCCTCTGGCTCCTCGGAGAGTGGCTCCGGTGCAACAATAGCCTGCGTCGCGATCTGTGTCTCCAGTTTGGTGCCGTGCACAACGACGCGCAACGTCCGATCGCCGGGATCGATGCCGATGCGCCAGCTGACGTGTGCAATGCCGGTAGTATCCGTGCTGGGGCGTGCGGGAACGAGCGAATCCGTAGCTGCCGAGGAGAGGAACTCCACGCGCCGGTTCGTCACTGGATCGCCCTTCCGGTTCACGACACGTACCGCCAGCTCCTCCACCGAACCGGTCGCTACGATGTCCGGTACGGAGTCGATGATCTCGAGGGTGACCGGCTCTCGTTCCCGCTCCAGCGCTCCAATCAGGCGCGGACCTGCGATGATGACGAGCACTATGAGTGCCGCCAGGAAGATTACAAGCTCGAGAACGGTGAAGCCGGCGCGGCGTTTGTGGCGGCTCATGATGGCTCCGTTATGGGTCCAACGTCGTGCCTCGCGCGCTGGTGCGCGCGGGAAGCTGCCAACACTACGATACGGGTGGCGACGTGTTTCAGCGAGCGCAGTGAAGGCAAACGCCCCGCGCACATGTGGCGGCGCGGGGCGAAGCGGATGGGGTGGGATTCGAACCCACGAGACGGTTGCCCGCCCACACGCTTTCCAGGCGTGCGCCTTAAGCCACTCGGCCACCCATCCCAGGTACATGCAAACGGCGGCCGGCGAGGTCTGGAACTCGCGCGCCGCCGCCACGAGCGGACAGGGTGGGATTCGAACCCACGATACCGTTGCCGGTATGCCGGTTTTCGAGACCGGTGCCTTCAACCACTCGGCCACCTGTCCGGGAACGGATTCCCAGCGCAATGCCGAGAGTATCCAGACACTGAAAATTAGTCTCGCCGCCGGACGGAGTCAACGAAGTGAGTTGTCGGGTACTGGAACCTGTACCAGTACCAGTTGTCGGCTGCCGGCTGTCGGCTGGCGACGTGACCTGAACCTCAATCCCGCCGCTCGATCAATCCCGCCGCTTCATGAAGAATTCACGCAGCAGTTCGACGCTCTCTCCCTCAAGAACGCCACCCTGCACTTCGGGACGGTGGTTGAGTTGCGGGTGGCGCAGGAGGTCGACTACTGATCCGGCCATTCCGGCCTTCTCGTCCCATGCGCCAAAAACCACGCGGCCAATTCGCGACAGCACGAGTGCGCCGGCGCACATGGCACAGGGTTCGAGCGTCACGTACAGCGTGCAGCCAGCGAGACGCCAACTACCGGCAATGCGTGCCGCTTCGCGGAGCGCCAGCAGCTCGGCATGCCCGGTTGGATCGGCGTCACGCTCGGTGCGGTTCCCGGCTCGCGCGATGGCTATGCCGTCCCGGACCACCACGGCGCCAACGGGCACGTCGGCCGCGTCACGTGCTTCACGCGCCGCGGCGAGTGCCTCCTGCATCCATTGCCTGTCCGTCTCCGCGCGCGACACTCAATGCGCCGCAGCGGCGGCAGCCTCTGCGCGCTCAAACGCGAGCGCCCCTTCTGCGGCACGGGTTACGACGATGTGATCGCCATCGTTGAACCGTCCTTCCAGAACCGCCAGCGCCAGTGGATTCTGGATCATTCGCTGAATGGCTCGCTTGAGCGGTCTCGCACCGTAGGCGGGATCGTATCCCTCCTCCGCAAGCGTTCGCTTCGCCTCCGGCGTCACCTCAATGGTGAGACGACGATCGGCCAGCAGCTTTTCCAGGCGCCGAAGCTGTAGATCGACTATGTGCTCGATCTGCTCCATACCCAGCGGGCGGAACACGATGATGTCGTCCACCCGGTTGAGAAACTCCGGCTTGAAGTGCTGCCGGAGCGCCGCCAGCACGTGGGGCTCCACCTCGGCCCAGTCGGCGGCGCCCTGCTCGAGGATGTAGTGGCTGCCGATGTTCGAAGTCATGATGATGACCGTATTGCGGAAGTCCACCGTACGACCCTGCGAGTCCGTGAGCCGCCCGTCGTCAAGGATCTGGAGGAGGAGGTTGAACACCTCGGCGTGCGCCTTCTCGATCTCGTCGAACAGTACCACCGAATACGGGCGACGACGCACCGCCTCAGTGAGCTGCCCGCCCTCCTCGAAGCCGATGTATCCCGGAGGTGCGCCGATCAGTCGCGCCACTGCGTGCTTCTCCATGTACTCCGACATGTCGATGCGCACCATCGCCTGCTCGGAATCGAAGAGGAATTCCGCCAGTGCGCGAGCCGTTTCTGTCTTCCCCACACCGGTAGGTCCGAGGAAGATGAAGGAACCGATGGGACGATTGGGATCCTGCAGACCGGCGCGCGAGCGACGTACGGCGTCGGAAACGGCACGAACTGCCTCCTGCTGACCGATCACGCGCGATCCCAGAACGTCTTCGAGCTTGGTGAGCCGCACGCGCTCGCTTTCCATCATGCGCGACACGGGGATGCCGGTCCAACTCGCCACGATCTCGGCAATGTCATCGGCATCCACTTCCTCCTTCAGGAAGCGCGTTCCACCATCCGCACGGCTGGCGAGCTGCTGCTCGGCATCGCGCAACTCCCCCTCCAGCTTGGGAATGAGTCCGTAGGTGATCTCCGCCGCCTGCTGAAGATCGCCCGTGCGCTGGGCGCGATCCGCGTCCACTCGCGCCTGTTCGATGCGCTGCTTGACCTCGCCCACCCGCGCCAGTGTTTCCTTCTCGGCCTGCCACTGGGCCTTCATCGTGGAACTCCGCTCGCGCAGCTCCGCAAGCTCGCGCTCCAGATTGCGTTTGCGCTCGAGGCTGGCCTCGTCCTTTTCCTTTTGAAGCGCCTGCCGTTCGATCTCGAGCTGCATCACCCGGCGCTCCACTTCATCTATCTCCTGCGGCAGCGAATCTATCTCGATGCGAAGTCGCGATGCCGCCTCGTCAACCAGATCGATCGCCTTGTCCGGCAGGAATCGGTCACCGATGTAGCGATGCGAGAGCGTTGCCGCCGCCACAACCGCGCCGTCGGTGATCCGCACACCGTGGTGCGCCTCGTAGCGCTCCTTGAGGCCACGCAGGATCGCGATAGTGTCCTCCACGGTCGGCTCACCTACATAGACCGGCTGGAAGCGACGCTCGAGTGCCGCGTCCTTCTCGATGTT
>CAYXRS010000026.1:0-29633 GCA_964467195.1 uncultured Gemmatimonadaceae bacterium | reverse complement strand
GGCTACGCTGTCGAGCGCGACGCGGCAGTGAGCGAACGCACGCTCGCCGGCCGAGTATCGGCAAGGGCGGATGCCGGTCGCGCTGCCGATCTGCCGCGCGCACCGGTGACGCCGGATACGACCCGGCGCAGGATGGCGGAGCTGGCGGTTCCAGAGACCGCGCCGGCGCCGGCGCCGGCGCGGGCACCCGGAGCACCGGACACCAGCCGAACCGAGCGTGCCGATCTGGCGATTGCGGCACCGGCCCTGCCGCTTGCGATCGGGCATGTCGATGCGATGACGGACGACACATCCCGTGTACAGCTCGTGGTCGCCTCGCAGCGGGCGGATACCAACCTGGTTGGAGTGATACACACCACGGTCTATGCAGTGAGGCCCGGCATCCAGGTGACTCACCAGGCGGTCGAGCGTCGCTTTCAGCTCCGCAGGGAACAGCCTCCGGCAGATACGTCGGCTGAAGATGACGCTGCTGGTGAGCGAACGCTGCTCAAGCTCGACATGGATCGTGTGCAGGCCATCCACTGGACGGATGCCGCTGGTGTGTATCACACACTTTCCGGTCCGGTGGAGCAGGAGGAGCTGGCGCGGATTCGCGCCGCGATTCGCGAGCGGGCGCGCGAACAGTAGTCATCAGGGGGCGGCTCAGGAGGCGGTTCGCGTCTGCTCCTGGGCGCGCCCGGCCGCTGCCCGCTCCTCCTCGGCGGTGGCATGTTCGTCCTCGCGGAGCATCTCCTCCATCACCTTTCGCGAAGCACCGCGCGCCAGCACCCGCTTCACGACATCGCCGGCCACGAGCGCGCCGAGCAGAAGGTAGATGTAAAAGGTGTAGAAGCGCCACCAGATGAGCGATGCACCCAGCTCCCCCGCACCGAGCGTGGTACCCAGAGCCGTGGCAAAGACCACCTCGATCACGCCGCCGCCCGCCGGCGCAGGAATGAGTATCCCTCCATAGAAGAGGACGAGCGGCCAGAGGATGAGCGGCTCGAGTGAAGCGTCGGAGCCGAGCGCATACGCGAGCACGGGCAGCACTGCGATGCGGCAGACGACGTGCACCACTGATGCGAGTATCGCGAGCAACACCAGTCCCCAGCGCGCATGACGAACCTGAGCGATGTGATGACGAAGCTGGCGCAGAGCCCGCTGAAAGGTTCGCCAGTGACCGGCATTCACTCCAAAGCGGCGCACCCATTGTGGCGGCTTCCCATGTGCGCGCCGGCGCGATATGAAGACACCGAGCGCACCGATGCCGGTTACGAGCAACGCATAGGCGATGGCCAGCGCCAGGATGCCGAAAAATGCCGAGTCCGTGGCCTGAAAAACGAGCAGCAGTGCGAGCACCACCACGGCCAGAGAGCTCATCTCGAGGAAGACTTCCCCGAAGAGAAGCATCAACACGCCCCCCTTGGGGACGCCGGCTTCCGCCAGGACCAGAAAGCGCGCCGGTTCGGCACCGGTACGCGATGGTGTGACGGCCGAGCCGAAGTCGCCGCCGAGGCTTGCGCGAATGCCGGTGCGCATGCGCAGCGGAATGCGGAGAGCGGCGGCGTTCAGCCGGAACTTGAGCCCCCGAGCGGTGATCTCCACGGCCACCAGGAGTATGAGTACCAGGTGGACGGATGGCGCGAGGAGTGCCTGCTGCTCGGTCTCGGGCCAGGTGGTCGCGACCACGTAGATGGAGACACCGATGGCGGCGGCGAAGGAGAGGGCGACGGCGAGCCAGCGTTTGGCGGTCACGCGGCGCAAGGTAATGCGTGTCCGGACGTTTCGCTCGGGTGGTTCCGTTACTACACTCCAGCATGTCCCGCCGAATCCTGCTGGCCGATGCCGACGCCTTTTTCGTGGCGGTTGCACGCATGGAGGATCCTGACGGGATCGGTCAAGAGCCGCTGGTCATCGTCGGCGGCTCGCCTGGAAGCCGAGGGGTAGTGTGCTCGGCGTCCTACGAGACGCGGCGCTTCGGAGTGCGGTCCGGCATGCCGATCGCCCGGGCCATGCGACTTTGTCCGCGAGCGGTTTGCGTACCTGTGCCGCGCGGCGCGTGTTCGCGGCGGAGCCGTGAGGTGCGCGCGGTACTCGAGCGGTTCACGCCCATCGTGGAAGCGGCGAGCATCGACGAATGGTACCTCGACATGGGGGGCACGGAAGCGCTCTATCGCGGCGAGTCGCTTGCCGACACGGCGATGCGCATGCGCGATGAGATCGCTCGGCAGACCGGGCTCTCGGTTTCGTTCGGGGGCGGTACCACCAAGCTCATCGCCAAGCTGGCTGTCGAGCTGGCCAAGCCGCGACCCGGAAACGACGCGACTGGCGTGCACGTTGTGCCAGCAGGCGAGGAAGGTGCGTTCATGCATCGCTTCGAGCTTGGCGACATACCGCTGGTCGGCCCGCGCTTTCGCCAGCGACTGGAACGCCATGGGCTGAAGACCGTGCCGGATGTGCTCGCGCACGACCTGGCGACGCTTCGCGGCTGGCTTGGCGAGCGCGCCGGAAGCTGGCTGTATGATCGTGTGCAAGGCATAGATGAGGGGGAGGTATCGACGGGCGATCAGCAGAAGAGCCTGAGCAGGGAGGACACTTTTCCGGAGGACATCGCGGCCGACGCGGAGCTGGAGCGCGAGCTGCTGCGGCTGGTGGTCAGAGTTACCGGGGATCTTCGCGACGATGGACTGGTGGCGCGCACCGTCACGGTGAAGCTGCGTGACTACGACTTCACGACGCGACAGGCGAGCAGAACGTTGCCCATACGCGTTTCCACTGACCGGGTGATCTTCGGCGTGGCGCGCGAGCTGCTGCGCAAGCTGCGCCGCGCGCGGCGCGTGGGGGCGCGGCTGCTGGGCGTAGCACTGTCATCGCTGGGCGACGATCCCGAAGGGGAGCAGCTCGCTCTGTTCCAGACCGGTGGCGGGTCGGATGTGGAGTCGGAACGGGACCGTGCACTGGCGCGGGCGGTGGACTCGCTGCGTCTGAAGTACGGGCGCGACGTGGTGCTACCGGGAAAGTTGGGGAGCGACAAGAGCTGAACAAGGTGTCGCCAGTTCAGCCGGAATCGGCCTCGAGGCGAGCCAGCTCACCGCGCACTCCTTCCATATCCGACTGGAGCTCGGGATCCGGGTCGGTTCTCAACACGAGGTAGTGCCGGTAGGCCCGTATCGCGCCATCACGGTCGCCGGCGAGCGACGCCAGCCGGCCTTCTTCGCGAAGGTAGGTGGACAGATACACCGGCCCGGTCCTCCAGTGATTGCTGCGTCGCCGGATGGCGCGGAGTGCCGCATCGATGTCGCCACGTGACTCATGCAATCTTGCGGCGACGAGATTGGCCTCATCGACGAGCAGCGAGCCATCCCGCAGCGCGGCCTCGAGCCGGTCGAGAGCGATACGCTCGCCTGTCCCGCCTCCATGTTCGATGATCGCCTCCACGGTGAGCGGACAGATACGGAGGTCGCCTCCCACGGCTCTGGCCAGCGGCATCTGGCTGGCGCCACGCATGATGTCTACGAGTCGGGCCGCGAATTCCGCATCCCCTCGATGTGAGTGCCAATGCGCGAGTGCGCACGCGGACCAGAAGGAAACCAGCGCCGACGAATCCTGAAGTGTCGACAGGGCGGCCTTCTCCAGAGCGGGGAGAACCTGCCGGGCGTCCTCCGCGTCGCCGTCCCAGTAGAGCGCGTTGAAGATTGTCCAGCCGGGCAGGGCCGCTGCGGGCACGCGAACCAGCGGACCTGTATCTTCCGGCAGCTCGGCCCAGGAGGGTATGAAGGGGCCCATCTCCGCGACGAGTCTCCGAGCCGAGCGGAGCTTGCCGGAGTTGGCGTAGTACGCGTACGCCGTCCGTACCGCTCCAGCAACCTGCACATGGGAGCCGGCACGATCGAGAAGTGCGCGTGTAACCGCTGGTGCGTCGTTCAGACCAACACCGTCGATCATCATGCCGCCGGCGATACGAGCGAGGCTCCCCATGCTCATTTGGGGCACGCTTGATCGCACCTGGCGCAGTTCAACAGTGTCGTGCAGCGCAACGGCGACGCGCCAACGAAGCAAATCCGTGAGATCTGCTTCCGTGACTCGCGAGCTGTAGAGACGCCAGATCTCACGCGTCTGGTGGTCGTCCTTGTCCAGCATGCTCAGCTCGAGCAGATGCGCGAGCGGGGCAGCGAAAGCGGAGTCCAGCTCGATGCTGCGGCTGAATGCCCCGCGTGCGCGCGCGCGCCAGTCGCTGACACCCATCAACGCGCCAAAATGGAAATACATGTCGCCCAGCTCGTACCAGGGCTCCGGCCGATCGGCCGCATACTCCACGGCGTACTGCCACGCTTCGATCTGCCGTGCGATCGGTACTGCCAGGCGAAGGTCACGACTACGGATTGCATCGAGATACCCACGATCGCGCCTGTCGAGACGGTGGCGCTCTCTCGCGAGCACACGCAACATCAACTGACCGTCGGAAATGGTCGCCCAATTTGCGGCCTGAAGAAGCTCCAGCGCGGCATGAACGAACGTCGTGTCCTCGCGCAAGGCCGTTTCGAATGCGCGCGCCGCATCCTCGTATCGCCCCTGCCGGTACGCGGCGCGTCCATCGAGGTACGACCGCAGAACGGGTAGCGTGATACTGGCGAGGGATCCGCCAAGCCGCTCCGATTCGCCGGCTCCGCGCGTGAGCAGCAGTGCCGCGAGGCGATCGACGAGGGCGCCGAGACTGTCTACCGGCCCCTCGACCGTGGCGTTCCCCCTCGAACGCCCGGACGGAGTCTCCAGCAGAGTGGCGGTTAGCGTGATGCGTCTCGAGGAGCCGACCACCGAGCCGAGCAGTAGCTGGGATCCGCCCAGATCTCTGGCCATGGCGAGAGCTTCCGCCTGAACGGGATCCGCGGCATTCTGTGTGGCGCGCCGACGCCATGCGCTCAACACCGTGCGCGGGTCAGACGCTCGCGGTCCACCTTCGCCGGTGAACTTGGCTGCCAGCAGGTCGAGCATCCCCTCGCGCAGATACGCAAGCTCGGCATCGCCGCTTACCCGGAAGGGCGCCACTATCATGAGCTGCGGATCGAGAGCAGCTGATTCGCCGCCGCGCCGAGCGAAGAGGAGTGCGGCTGCGACGATGAGGATGAGCAGCAGTCCCGCCGCGGCGACGCCCCCGGGGGTGCGACGCAGAGAGAAGCGTGTCGGGGACGGCGGCGCGTCGATCGCCGCCGGAACCGTGATGGAGTCGAGCGAGGCAAGCACCTCGGTGGCGCTCTCCGGACGGTCGGCAGGATTCTTGGCGAGCAGTCGCATGATCAGCGCTTCGAGCGCCGGCGGCGTTGCTGTCCGGTACTTGCTCACTGGATCCGGAGCGCACGTCGCGTGCGCCGCCAGCAACTGGGGCAGAGGCAGATCGTGGAAGGGAGGGCGCCCCGTAAGCAGCTCGTACGCCAGGGCGCCAAGAGCGTAGAGGTCGGCCCTGTGATCGACTCGCAGCTCGCCTGCCGCCTGCTCGGGCGCCATGTACGCCGGCGTCCCCAGCGCCAGCCCGGCGGCGGTAATGGTGCTGTCCCTCGTAGACGCCGTCAGCGCCTTGGCGATCCCGAAATCGGCGACAACGGCGTGATTGGTGGTGAGGAGAACGTTCTCCGGCTTGATGTCGCGATGAATGACGCCGCGAGCATGAGCATAGGAGAGCGCGTCGGCCACCTCGCGCAGCAGGCGCAACGTGGTGCCAACCGGCAGCTGGCCTCCGCGATCGAGCAGCGCGCGAAGCGACTCCCCTTGCACGAACGGCATCGTGTAATAGAGCAGGCCGTCGGCCTCGCCGGCACTGAGAAGGGGAACGATGTGCGGGTGCTGAAGCTGCGCGGCGAGCTGGATCTCGCGACGGAACCGCTCGGTGCTGATGTCGATCGCCATCTCCGGCGGCAGCACCTTGACCGCAACGCTTCTGCCAAGCGTGGTGTCCTGGGCGACGAAGACGCGCGACATGCCACCGCCGCCAAGCTCGCGCTTGATCGCGTATGCTCCTTCGAGCCCGCGCTCGAGCCGCTCCCGGAGGCTGGCGTTCATCTACCCGGCGGCGCAAACGCCAGGATGACGGCCAGCAACAGCAGAATCATCAGCGCAAGCAACACCAGCGAGACGCGACGGATGCGCGTACGATCGTAGGCAGTCAGCTGCTCCCTCGCCGGCGCTGCGACCACCGGTGCGTTGACGACATCCAGTTCGTCGACCAGTTCCCGAGCATTTTGCGGCCTGTCTTCCGGGTTCTTCTCGAGCAGTCGCATCACCAGAGCGACCAGCGCTGGCGGCGCGCTGGGCCGGTATGTGGTCAGCGGCTCCGGCACTCGCGCGGCGTGGGCGGCGAAGAGTTGCTGAGCCGGCATCTCGTGAAAGGGTGGGCGCCCCGCAAGCAGCTCATAGGAGAGCACGCCGAGCGCGTACAAGTCTGCGCGGTGGTCGGTGTGCGGATCGCCGGCGGCCTGTTCCGGCGCCATGTACGTCGGCGTGCCGATCACTATGCCGGCCGACGTGAGCCCCCGGCTCGACGATGCATCACTGAGCGCCTTGGCAACGCCAAGGTCGGCGACGAAGGCGTGTGCACCGGAGATGAGCACGTTGTCCGGCTTGATGTCACGGTGAACGATACCGTGGCGGTGTGCATGGTCCAGCGCATCGGCGATATCGCGGATGATCGCCACCGCTTCGGGGATTGGCAGGCTGCCTCGCCGCGCCAACAGCGCGCGAGCGGATTCCCCTTCCACGAATGGCATCGTGTAGTAGAGCAGTGCGTCTGCTTCACCGGCGCTGAGCAACGGCACGATGTGCGGATGCTGTAGGCGCGCCGCCAGGTGCATCTCACGCCTGAATCGCTCGGCGCTGGCGCTGACCCGGATCTCCGGCGGCAGCACCTTGATGACGACCTGGCGATCGAGCGCGAGGTCGCGAGCGAGGTAGACACGCGCCATCCCGCCGCCACCCAGCTCGCGCTCGATGGCGTACGTCTGGCCGAGAGCGCGCGTCACCCGATCACGGAGATCCTGGGGCATATCGGTTCTCAAGGGGTTCCCCAAGATACGGCGCGCGCCGAGTCGACGGGAGGTTATCCCCGCTGCGCACCCATCTGTTCGGCGAACGGCCGAATGAGATTCACCAGCTCCATTGGTACCACGAGCTTCGTCGAATCGGCGCTGCCCACCTGTCGGAGTGCGTCCAGGTACTGGAGGCTCATGGTGTGCTGATCCAGTCCGCGCGCGACCTCGGAGATGCGTCCGAGAGCTGTGGCGAGTCCGTCGGCGCGAAGCACGGCGGCTTCGCGATGGCCCTCCGCCTCGAGGATCGTCGCCCTCTTCTGGCCTTCGGCGCGACGGATGGCGGCATCGCGGTGGCCGTCGGCCTCGAGGATGGTAGCGCGCCGGCTGCGCTCCGCGGACATCTGACGCGTCATCGCTTCGGCGATCTCGTGCGGCGGCGTGATCTCACGAATCTCGACGGCGGTAACCTTGATCCCCCACCGATTGGTGACTTCGTCCAGCTTGTCGCGAAGCGCCTCGTTGATGTCCTCGCGCTTGGATAACACGCTGTCGAGCGGCATGCTGCCGACCACCGCGCGCAGCGTGGTGATGGCGATCCCGCGCGCGGCACCCTCATAGTGCTCCACGGCCAGCACACTGGGCATCGCATCCACCACCTTCGAGTAGACGAGAAAGTCGATCGAGAGGTGCGCGTTGTCCTCGGTGATCGTGGTCTGGGGCGGCACGTCGAAGTAGCGCTCGCGCAGGTCGACGCGAATTCCCTTGTCGATCACCGGGATGAGAAGAATCAGCCCGGGCCCCTTGGCACCCAGCGCACGACCCAGCCGAAGCACGACCAGCCGCTGGTATTCCGGCACGACGCGTATCGCCATCATCACCACCGTGATGACGAAGAAGATGAGCAGACCAAGTACGGTCAGGGTGGTGGGATCTTCAGGCATCGGTATATCCTCCGGATGAGGAGCGGTGCGGCGTTGCTCCCGGGGGGGTCATGGTCTGGTCACCTGGAGCGTCACGCCCTCGACGTTCAGTACCAGCACCGGCTCGCCTGCCTCAATGTGATCGTCAACGGCATGCGCGCTCCAGACCTCGCCATCGAGGCGCACCCTTCCGTCGGGCGCCAGAACACTGACTGCCACGCCGGCGCGCCCGACCAGCGCCTGCGTACCCACCATCACCGGCGCACGGCGCGTGCGCAAGGCGGCACGCACGACGATGGCGAAGAATCCGGTGAACACCGCCGCCATCATTGTCACTACCCACCAGCTCACTCGCGCCTCTGGAAACGCCGGGGAAACGGGGCCGATCGGTCTGTAGAACAGCAGGCCGGCGAGAATGAACGCGATCACTCCTGCCGCGGCGAGGAATCCGATCCCCTCCGAGTTGAGCTCGGCGATGAAGAGGCCGATCGCCAGCAGGAGGAGAATCACCCCAGCCCAGCTCACAGGCAGGCTGCCGAAGGCGAGGAAGGCCATGATCAGAGCGATGACGCCGACGATGCCGGGGATGAATGTGCCCGGGTTGTACAGTTCGGCGATTAGCCCGATGACGCCGATCGTCATCAGTATGTAGGCGATGTTCGGGTCTGTGATCACGTGGAGGATCCGCTCGGCGAAGTTCATCCGGCGTTCGTGTTGCAACAGCCCCTCCGACTGTATCGTGACGAGACCTGCGACAGTGGTCACCTCACGCCCATCGATGGCTGCCAGCAGCTCCTCGAGATCGGAGGCGATCAGGTCGATCACGTTCTCAAGCAACGCCTCGTCGGCGGTGAGCGAAACACTTTCCCGAACGGCGAGCTCCGCCCATTCGGCGTTACGTCCACGGGCACCGGCCACGGCGCGGGCGAGCGCCGCCGCATCGGACACCACCTTCGCCGCCGCCACCGCGTCCGGATCGGCACCGATGCCGACGGGGTGAGCGGCGCCGATGTTGGTGCCTGGCGCCATGACGGCGACGTGCGCCGCGATGGTGAGAAACATCCCGGCGGATGCGGCGTGCGCACCTGGCGGCGCCACGTGAACGACGACGGGCAGTTCGGAGCCGAGAATGGCCTCGATCATGCGGCGCATGGAGGACTCGAGTCCTCCCGGCGTATCGAGCCGCACGACTACGAAGGAAGCTCCCTCACGCTGCGCCGCTCCAAGCTCGCGCTCCAGATAGCGCGCCGTGAACGGATTGATCACACCTTCGATCACGAGCAGGCGCACTTCGCCCTGTGCCGCGGGCGTGGCAACGGGCTGCTGGCCGGCCGCGAGCAGCACGGCTCCCAGCACCAACAGCGCAGCGGCAGCGACGACTCGTCTTCTGGCGCGTGAACGACGGGCGCGGCGGAACATGGGGCTCCCCCTGGTGACAATTGGGGCGCTGCAAGGTGGGGGCCGGCAAGACAGCGGCCCTGTGAACCGCCCGGGCCCCGGCTCTACACTGCGTCCGACAACGACGTGAACGTGAAGTCGCGCACCTTGAGCGGCGGGACCATAACCGTGGGCGCGAGTCCGGACGCTTCGCTGGGCGAGACGCGAACCGTCTGTCCCATCATCTCCAGGTTGTTGAGCATGAAGACAGGCGACTCGTTCCAGCGAAGATTCTTCACCGGACGGGTGACGCGTCCGTTCTCGATAAGGAACGTTCCATCACGAGTGAGCCCAGTGAACAGGATCGTGCGCGGGTCGACGCCGCGGATGTACCAGAAGCGGGTCACCAGCAGCCCGCGCGGAGTGGAGCGGATCATGTCGTCCACCGAGGCCGAGCCTCCCTCCATCATCCATCCAGATGGAAACCCCGACGGCTCGCGGTTCTGTCGCGATGCCCAGTAGCGGTCGTAGACGAGGTTGCGAACCACGCCGTTCTCGAACCACACGGTGCGCTTGTTGGGCAGCCCTTCTCCGGTGAATGGCGCCGATAGCAGCGACCGGTCGCCTGGATCGGAGTGAATTGTGACTCGCTCGTCGACCACCTTCTGGCCAATCTTGTTGCCACCACCGCGCTGCGAGAAGAACGAGCGGCCCTCATCGGCGGATCGGCCGCTCAGTGCGCCGAAGCCCATCATCAGACCCACCATGTTCGCTACGGCGGTCGGCTCGAGCACCACAGTCCAGCGGCCCGGCTCCACCGCCACTGGCTCGCGCGATTGTTCGGCCTTTTCGATGGCGCGAGCACCAAGCTGGCGCGTGTTCACGTCGGCCCAGTCGTTCGCCCCCACCCCAGCCCAGCCGGAGCCCGTCCCGTCCGGCGTGCGCACGGTGGTCGTGAAGTTGGCGCGAGACTGAGCGTTGTACGCAAACAGCCCGCGGGTGGTGGCTACGGCGCTCGCGCCTGTGCCATGCACCAGGAATCCAGTGGCCAGAAGGCTTCGCTGTCGCGCCGGCCCGTTCACCTCCTCCACGGCGCTGGCGCGTTCGGCGGGGGTGAGGTTGGCGGTGGCAGGAAAGACGGCGTCGACGTCGGTGTATTCCTGCTGCCCGAGCTGACCCATGTATTCGGGGTCGTCGGGAACCAGGCGAGCCAATCGCTCGCTCGTCTCGACGACACGCTGCAACGACTGGTCGTCGAGCCTGTTTGTCGATGCGGAGGCGACGCGCTTGCCGATGGCGCTCGTGACCACCACCGACAGATTGGCGCTGTCGCCGGCAGTACTGATCTGGCTCACGGCAAAGCGCGTGTTACCCTCGCTGCCGGAGGAGATGTTCACGCGCGCCTCATCAGCGCGGGAAAAGGACAGCACGCGCTCCGCCAGCCGGCGCGCCTCGTCGCGGGAAAGATATCTCGCGTTGGTCATGCGTCGGTCTGCCGGCCGGTGTTGATGACGTTGACCTGGCGGAAGCGACAGGGCGGACAGCCATGAGAAACCGCGTTCGATTGCGAGGGCTGCCCTTTGCCATCGTTGAAGGTTCCGCCAAGCTCGTACGTGCTCGGTCCGCCGATGAGGTCCATGGAGTTCCAGAACTCGGGGGTGCGGATCTGATAGGCAACGTCCTTGAGCATCTCACCCAGCTTGCCGTCGCGGATCTCGTAGAACACCTGCCCCCCGAACTGGGCATTGTAGCGCTGCTGGTCGATCGAGAACGAGCCGCGTCCCTCGATGAAGATTCCGTTGCGAACGCCGTCGAACAGCTCCTCCAGCGGCACGTCGCGCTCCGGATGCGGCAGGAGGTTCACGTTGGGCATGCGCTGAAACTGAATGTCCTCCCAGCTCTGCGAGTACGAGTTCCCGTGCGAGCGCACCGGCCGACCCTGGCTGCGGTACCAGTCGGCGAGCCAGAGCGCCTGCTCGCGCGTGGTCTGGAGGTCGTTCAGGATTCCGTCCCTGACGATGAGATACGGCTCGGGCTTCACGCCCTCGTCGTCCCACCCGGTGGTAGCGAGCGCGCCGGGCGCCGACCGCTCCCCCTGGACGTTCATGAAGTCCGGTCCGTAGCGAAACTTGCCGAGGTACTCCTCCAGCGGATGAATGAAGGAAGTGCCGGCGTAGTTGGCTTCGTACCCCATGATCCGGTCGAGCTCGGTGGGGTGAGCGATCGATTCGTGAATCGTGAGGAAGAGGTGCGACGGCAGCAGCACGAGATCGTAGCGGCCCGGCTGGACCGGTTTGGCGGACAGCTTTCGAACCGCATCCTCTGCCCACTGCGGCGCCGTTCCTGCGAGATCGGACTCGATCACCCACTCGTAGCCGCGGCCCATCGGCTGAACGGGCGTCGAGAGCCGAGTCTGGAAGTCCGACTGGTCGGGCGCCACGGCGGTGACGTTGACCTGCGGCGAGCAGCGGTGGATCGTCTGCTGGCTGATCGTGCCTTCGGTCGACACGAACAGCTTCTGCTCGCGCACGTAGCCTATTGAAGAGTTGACGAAGCGGACGCCAGGCACGGCAAGCGCGGCAGCGTTCGCCGCGAACAGCAATTCGACCTTTTCCTCGATCGGCACGTCCAGGCCATCGATCCGGATGGGCGTGCTCCATTCCACCTCGCCGTAACTGTCCACGGGTGCGAGCTGCACTGGGGAGCGGCGGACCACGGCATTGGCTCGCGCCTGCGCAACGGCCTGCCTGGCAATCCTGTCCGCTTCGTCGAGTGTGAGATCGCGGCTGGCGGCAAAGCCCCACGTGCCGCCGGCGAGCACGCGCACGCCGAAACCGAACGTCTCCTGATCGCTGAGGCCGGTGACGCGACGCTCCCGCGTGCCGACCGATTGGCTGCGATTCAGCACGACGCGCGCGTCGGCATAGGACGCACCCGCCGAGCGTGCACTGTCAATGGCGCGAAGTGCGAGCTCGCGCAGGAATGGATCACCCACGCCGCCGGCGGTGCCGCCGGTTGGGGTGGGTGGCAGAGTAGCCGGCTCGATGGCCGTTCCGGCGATCGCACGGCCGCAGCCGGTGCTCAAACCGGCCGCCACGATCGCGCTGCTGAGAAGAAAATCGCGTCGCTTCATGGGTGGTGTGACAGTTGGACGTTTCGCATTGTATCTCCCGGCTTGCCGTTGGGAAAGATCGGCTTCAATGGCTTCCGAGTGCTGGTGCTTGCGTGGCGGCGCCTGCCGCAGCAGCTTCGACAGTGTGGCAGCAGGTCACCGCCTCACCGCCCTGGAGAGAGCTTGATCCCCCGCATCGGTACCCACGTCGCCATCCTGCTGGCACTGCTCGTCGCAGCCCTGTGGGTGCTCTTCACGATCAACCGCGTTCCTACTGCTCCCGCGGCACAGGTTGCGGTGGCGGACTCGATCATCTTCACGTCGCCAGGCTATGTCGTGAGCGTTGCCAGCGACGGCCGCGTGCTGGTTCGTTTCCCGCTCAACGAGCAGGGGGTTCCTCGCGAGGAGATCATTGCGCGGTGGCCGGACTATCCGCCCGACTCATCGTGGGAGCACCATGCATCGCCCGCCTCGGTGGAGCCGCTGTTCGCACTGGTCACTTCCAGGAGCGTTACCGGCATGCGCCGTGAGTATCTGGCTGCACGTGCCGATGGCCAGACCGATGAGGAAGTCATTTACACGGTGAGTACGTACGGTGGCGGAGAAATGCTGAAGCAGGTGACGTTCGACGAGGTGCGCCGATCCGAATGGCCGCCGGCGCTGGACGCGCTCGTGGGGGCAGTCATGCGAATCGCACCTCCTCCGGGGCGGCAGCTGCCGCACAGGCCGCCGACGGACTGACAACCCGTGGTCACGTTCCGGACGAAAATTCTGGCGCGAGCGAGCGCGGCGAGGTTTCTTGGGTTGGGCGCCCTGACCGTGGGCCGCTCTCGCTGACAATTGCCCCTCATCCCTGGTCATGAACATAACGACACGCCGCCTGCTGGCCGGCTTCGCGCTGGCTGCCCTGCTCTCGCCCGGGGGCGCGCTACAAGCACAGCAGACCCGCACTTCCGCCGCGCCCGCACCGCTCCGGATCACATACACGGCTGCCGACTCCGCATCCGTCGCTCGTATCAAGGAGGAGGGATTTCGGCGCTCGCAGGTCATGGAGGTTGCGAGCTGGCTGACGGACGTGCACGGGCCGCGTCTCACCAACTCCCCGCAGGCGCATGCCGCCGGTGAGTATGCCATCGCCACGTTGCGAGGGTGGGGGATCTCGAATCCACGCTACGAGTGGTTTCCGTTTGGACGTGGCTGGCAGAACGAGCGCAATGTAGCGCACGTCGTATCGCCGGTGCCGTATCCGGTGCATGTCTTCCCGGGAGCATGGACCGCTGGTACAGGCGGACCGGTGACTGGCGAGGTGGTAATCGTGGAGTTGCCGGTGCTCATGCAGACCACAGAGTCGGACTACGAGCGCTACCGCGGTCAGCTCCGCGGAAAGATCGTGCTCTCTGCGCCGCTGGTGGAGATCACTCCGATGTTCGTCGCTCCAGGGCGGCGCTACACCATGGAGCAACTCGACTCACTGGAAGCTGCCGAGCCGCGTCCGGCCGCGCAGCCGCAGGCAGGACCGCAGCAGCAGCAGCAGGCTGGCCCCACCCCCTCGGAGCGGCGAGCAAACTTCTGGACGGAGGAGGGCGTGCTGGCGGTGCTGACGCCGGGTGCCGCGCGCGGCAACAGCGGGAGCGTGTCCAATGCACCTAGTGGCAGCCGGGTGATCGGCGCCCCTCATGGTGTGCCGCAGCTTGCCGTGGCCGCCGAGCACTACAACCGCATCTTCAGACAGGTGCGCCACGGGATCCCGGTGCGAATGGAGCTCGACATCCGCAACTCCTTCCACGAGGCCGATTCCAACGCCTTCAACGTGCTGGCCGAACTGCCGGGCGGCGACAAGCGCGACGAGATCGTGATGATCGGAGCGCACTTCGACTCCTGGCACAACGCCACCGGTGCAACGGACAACGGCGGCTCGTCGGCGATCGTCATGGAGGTGATGCGCATCCTGAAGGCGTCCGGTGTGTCGCTACGCCGGACCGTCCGCCTGGGTCTGTGGACTGGCGAGGAGCAGGGATTGATCGGCTCCCGGCAACATGTCGCCGCAACCTACGGCTCGGCAGCCGAGCCCAGACCGGTCCACGAGAAAGCCTCCGTCTACCTGAACATCGACAACGGTGGCGGCGCGGTGCGCGGCATCTACGCTCAGGGCAACGCCGGCGTCGTCGGGCTGTTCCGTGACTGGTTCCGCTGGGTGGACAGCGACAGCATCTCGGTACGTCACGTGACGCTCCTCAATACCGGCGGCACGGACCACCTTTCGTTCGACCGTGCCGGCATCCCCGGATTTCAGTTCATTCAGGATCCGATGGAGTACAGCACGCGGACCCATCATTCGAGTCAGGACTTCTACGAGCGTCTTGTCCCGGCCGACATGAAGCACAATGCCGTGGTGATCGCGACACTCGTGTATCTGGCCGCGAACGCGGAGGAAAGGATTCCGAGGAAGTAGCGAGGGGGGCGGGGAGCGGGGGGTGGGGGGGGGGCGTTGGTGATTTGGTGGGCGGGACGCATCGTGCTGGGCTTGATCCACAATCCTACCGGAGCCTCTGATGGTCACCATTCCAGAGCTGTGGCTGCCGATCCTGCTGTCAGCGATACTCGTGTTCTTCGTGGCGGCGCTGATGTGGACCGTGATGCCGCACCACAAGAAGGACTGGGTGCGGGTGCCAGACGAGGATGCACTGCGCGCTTCGCTGCGCGGTCAGAGTATCGGCCGCGGGCAGTACAGCATCCCTCACGGCACTGCGGAGGAGATGAAGGGGGAGGAGTTCCGGCGCCGCATGGAAGAGGGGCCCGTCGCCTTCCTCGTCGTTGCCGATCCAGGAATGCCGGCGATGCCGAAGCGGCTTGGGATGCACATCCTGTACGCACTCGTGATCTCTGTTTTCGTGGCGTATGTGGTGGGACGAACCCACACCACTGGTGTGGACTATCTTTCCGTCTTCCGAATAGCCGGGACCGTAGCCTTTCTTGCTTACGCCGGTGCACTGATTCCGTCGGCAATCTTCTTTGGACGCACCTGGAGCAGCGTTCTCAAGGAGGTATTCGATGGTGCCGTGTATGCACTGATAACGGCGGGCGTGTTCGGGAAGCTCTGGCCGTAAGGGCGGTGGTCGGGGGCCCACTGGCCCCCGACCCTCGACTTCACCGTGTTGGCAGCGCCCAGATCTCCACGCGGTCCTCGGTGAAGAGCGGGATCGCCACGCGCAGGCGGCGCAGGTCGATTCCGATGTCGGCCGGTGCAGGTACACCGGTAATTGCCCGGTGCAGCGTGCCGTTGGCGAGCACGTAGAGGCTGGAGTCGGCCCAGCTGGAGATGAGAACGCGACCATCATCCAGCACCTCCACGCCGTCGAAGCTGCCCGGTCCCGTGGCGATCGGCGTGGGGGCTTCGTTGGGACGCCACTCGAGGATATCGGTGGCCGCGAAAGGCACGATGATGAATCGCTGCCGGGCGTGGTCCCAGGTGATGCCGTTGGGGCCACCCAGCACGTTGCCTTCTACGGCGACGCTCACCTGTCGACCGCTCACACGATAGACGCGGTTCGGGCCGGGATGCTCGAGCTCCCCGTTACGAAATCGAATGCCGGTGTCCGTAAGGTAGAGTGCGCCGTCTTCCGCGGCCGTCACGTCGTTCAGAAAGAGCGGCGTGGGTCGGAACGAGATCGTGGCAACGGCTCGCCCCGAATGCCTGTCAAAGCCTCGCAGGACATCTATGTCCGTCACCCAGAGGGTGTCGCCCACCATTGCCATCCCTTTCGGCGCGTGAAGGGTGATCCCGTTTCGTCCACCGGCGATGAACATCAGGGAGTCGATCACGCCTTCGCCGCTCATGCGGGTGATGAAGCCATTGTTGTCGCGGTCGAGTGGCGCGCCATTGATGTTGGACACGTAGTACAGGTCGTCTCCTGCGTGGTACAGCACGCTTTCGGGCGTGCGGAAGCCGGTGACTCGATGCACGAGCGTCGGTTCGGCGGGAGGACCGGCGACGGCCGCTGCCGTGTCGGTGTCCGTTTCACGGTCGGCCGCGGGACACCCGAACAGCACAACGCTTCCGCCCCACGCCACCAGCAGACTCGACATCAGCTTCATCGACATACCGAGATCCTCGCTCAGGGGAACCCGGTCGTTGTAGCGTCTCAGCGCAGCGGGGTCAAGGCGACTGGTCGCGACGATACGACAGCTCGTGAGCTCCGCGCGTGTGATCATCGCCACCCTTGTGGCGGGAGAGGAAAAGCCTTCAGGCGGACTTGTCGGCGCAGCTCCCTTCGCTACTCCTGTCCGAGCCCGTCCGACGCGACTGCCATCCCCATCGAGTGGTAGCCCTTGTCCACGTACACCACCGTACCCGTGATCCCGCTCGCCAGTGGGCTGGAGAGGAACGCACCGGCGGCACCCACTTCAGCGGCCTGAAGCGCCTCGGGAAGCGGCGAGTTGGCCGCGCAGTACTGCACCATGCGCTCGATGATGCCGATCGCGCTGGCGGCGCGGGAAGCAAGTGGACCCGCGGAGATCACGTTGACGCGTACGCCGAACCGCCGTCCCGCCTCGAACGCCAGAGTGCGCGTGTCGCTCTCGAGCGCCGCCTTGGCTGACGACATGCCACCGCCATATCCGGGCACCACGCGCTCGCTTGCCATATAAGTGAGCGATACCACCGACCCCCGGTCGCGCATCAACGGGCCGAAACGGGCGAGCATGGCTATGAGCGAGTAGGCGCTCACGCTGACCGCGTCCAGGTAGCCGCGGCGGCTCGTCTCGAGAAGTGGTTTCTTCACTTCGGGCGCGTTGGCCAGGGAATGCACGAGGATGTCGAGTGGCCTGTCTCCGAAGTCGGCGCGGAGACGCGTACCTAGGCCATCGATCGAGAAGTCCCCAACGTCGCGATAGCGTTTGCCGGAGCGCAGCTCCTCCGGCGCGTCGGCCAGGGTGTCGAACGCCGCATCGAGCGGATAGATCTTCTCGAACTCGAACATGCGTCCATCCGCAAGACGTCGCGATTCGTCCAGCTTGCCGCGCTCCAGAAGATTGAGGAAGATGTTCAGCGCCGGTGGCCAGGTGCCTACCACCACCGATGCGCCCGCCTCGGCGAGCGCCTTGGCGATGGCGAAGCCGAAGCCAGCATCATCCGCCACGCCGGCGACGAGTGCTCGCTTCCCCGTGAGATCGATGTTTAGCATGCACACCGAATAGCGCCGGCCCGGCGGCGGGGCAAGGGGCAGCACCGCCTGTAGCGTGGCGGGTTGTATATTGAAGCATGGCCAGGAAGCGGCGGTCGCGAGAGCCATTGCCCGTCGAGGCGGCTCGGCCCGGCGTGATAGAGCCGGGAGGAGTCATGCCGATCTCTTCGGCGGTTCCGGACGCGTCGGCGGTTCCGGACGCGTTGCGCAAGAGCTCGGCGCCGCTTGCGGCCGGTCCAGCAACTACACCGCCCTTTCCCGAACCCGAGGGCGGTGCTGTGCACCGGCCCACGGAAGGACCGTCGTTCGCGCGCGGTCTCTGGCGCATCGCGGCTGCCGACGCCTCCAGCGGCAACCGGGTACAGCTGCTTGTGGATGGGCCCCGCACCTTCGAGGCAATGCTCGCGGACATCGAGCATGCCAAGAGCCTCGTCATGCTCGAGAGCTACATCTTCCGCGACGATGAGGTGGGACGGCTCTTCGCGGAAGCACTCACCAGTGCCGCGGGTCGCGGGGTGCGGACGCGTGTCATAGCCGACTGGATAGGCGTGCGCGGCACGACGAAGCGCTTCTGGCGCGGGCTGCGCGAGCGTGGCGTGGAAGTGCGCATCTTCAATCCGCCCGGGATGCGCGCATGGCTCGGGCTCATGCCGCGCGACCACCGCAAACTGCTCGTCGTAGACGATCGTGCCGGAGTCACTGGCGGCGTGGGCATTGGCAAGGAGTGGAGCGACACGGGTGCGGCGCGACGTACCCGGTGGCGCGACACGGCGGTGCGCATCGAGGGGCCGGCGGCGAGCGACATGCGCCGTGCGTTCGACAGCATGTGGCGGAGGGCCGGTGGCGAGGAGCGACGGATGTCCAGCCGCCGTCTCGTGCGCGCCTCGACCGGTGCGCACGTGGATCCGCGCACGGCCACCGGCGCCGTGGTCGGCATCATCGAGGGTGATCCGTTCAAGCTTCGCGTAGCGCGCGCCCTGCAGCTTCAGGCCGTGGCGGCGGAACGGTGCATCTACGTGGCCAGCGCCTACTTCGTGCCGTCCTTTGCCGAAGTGGAAGCGCTGGCGGGAGCAGCCCGCGATGGAGTGGACGTCCGCGTGCTCGTTCCGAGCAGGTATGACCACCCCTGGGTGCGGCGTCTCACAACGCGATTCTACCGGCGGCTCCTCGATAACGGCGTGCGTATCTGGGAGTGGACGGGCACGATGATGCACGCCAAGACGACCGTTCTCGATGGCCGTTGGGTGCGCGTCGGCTCGACCGACCTGAATCCGCTGGGGATCGCCATCAACTACGAGCTCGATGCGGTGATCGAGGATCCGAGTCTCGGCGCCGAGGCCGAGGAGCTGTTCCGAAGGGACCTGGAGCAGTCGACGGAGATCAAGGCCTGACGTCTTCGGCAACTGCGCGGTGGAAGCATTGCGAAGGCTGGTGACGGAGTCGACGCGTCACAGGATCACCCGAGCCGGAACTCACCCGCCAGCCGATACGGCATCGGATTGACCGAGCGATAGATCCTGATTCGATCGAGCACGAACTGCTCATCCGCGCGAAAGGAAAGGACCTGCCTCACCGCGTCACGCGAAAGCGTGGGATAGAAGCTCAGCGTGCAGTGCGGAGAGAAGGTGAATCGGGCACGTGCAAAGGGTAAGCCGCTCCCCGCGATGCGCTCGTGAAGGGCACGCAGCGGCCCATGCGGATCGAGGGGCAGGACGAAGATGTTCGTCTGCATGAAGCGCATCGGGGCGCCAAAGGCCAGCGACATTGGTTCTGCCCCGGCCGCGATCGGCTCCATTCGCGCGAGAACTTCTTCCAGCGGCGTGCCCAGTGCGATCGGACCGACGCCCGACGATCCGGCAATCGTGATGTGCGGCGGCGAGCTGGCTGCCAGCCTGGGGTCGAAGGTCCGCTGAACCTCCGCGATGCGCTCCCCAAGCTCCCCCTCGAGCTCGGCCACGATGAAGTAGCCATTGTTCATCACGAGGAAGATAGTTGACGGCAACCCTCCGGTATCCTTCTGCACTTCAGCCAGTCGACCCCGCCTTCCATCACTCGGCGGGATCTGCCAGGACGAGCACGTTTCGCTCGAAGTCGATCGTAACGTGGTAATTGCGGAGGAAGTTCAGGCCAAGCAGCCCTTCAACGTTCGAGGTGATGGCGCGCAGCGCCGCCAGCTCCAGCACGCAGGCGGGCATGGACTCGACGGCAGCTCCCCCAACGCGCAGTGAGTCGATCTGGACCATACGAACCTGTCCGGCGCCACCTATGCCGATACCTACTCCTACGCCCAGGCGTCGCTGGGGAAGATCGAGCTGCTGGGCGAGCGACTCGCTCACGCATGTGAGCGTGGCTCCGGTATCGAGAATCAGATCGTACGGCCCTTCACCGTTGATGTGCGTGGAAACGACGAGTGCCGCACCACCGGGACCGACGAGCCGAATGGGAACCTCACCGGCGTCCGGATCGGCGGGCATCGTCACGCGACGCGGGCCGCCAGCCTCGCATCCGGCTGCTGCCAGGAGGATGGCGAGCAACGACAGAACGCCGCGGGCGCGCGACAGACGTGAGCCGGCTGATGGATGTGCGACTGCCTCTCGTTTCATGTCTGGCGGCAGTGCACGGTCGGTGCCCGGCGCCTGCGAACGGTCGCGGTGCGATCATGGACACCAGTGGCCGTCGCCGCGGCGCTGCCGCGAGTGTCGGTTATTGTGGCGAATGGTTGCCCCCGATGCTCCCGAACAGTCCTTCGAGTAGCCTTGGCCTTCCCCTCGAAGGGCAGACTCGAACCGCTTCCAGATGTCGACAGCCGATTCGCGAAAGAGTTCGGAGTCCCCCCGTCAAACAGCCGAGCGGCTGTTCGGTGCGGCGTCGCACACCATCCTGGTGAGCGATCGTGGCCCGACCGTCGCCTTCCTGGGATGGCGGTTGGGGAGCGGGCGCGCGGAAGCTACCGAACGTGGCGGTATCGGGCGCGTGGTGGAGGTGGAGATCTACCTGGACGAAGACGATCGGTACGCCGTAGCCGAGCGCGCGGAGTACGTGGCTGGCGACGGTCAGCGCGCACTCGATGCCGCGGTTACGGTGCTGGGGTCGGACGGCGAGGTGCGGGCGTATTGTGACGCTGCCTCCTTCGAGCCGATGCGGGATGCCGCCCTCTGCGCAGCGCTCGACCACGTGGCCAAGTTCTGGCCCCACCTCGATCGTCGCCAGCGACGCCAGTCGCCAACGCCGCCATTCCTGAGGGCCGCGCTTCGAGGTCCTCGGGCTTAGCTTCGGCGTAGGGGGGAGGGGGAGGGGGGCCGCAGTGCGAGGCGTGGGTAGCGCATGCATGATTCCACGCTTCGGCGACGCATTGGCTGGCCGAGTGGATCTGTGCCATGGTGTCCCCAATATGTCGCGATAAAGGCGTAATGGTGGCGTTAAATGGAGGGCTGCGGCGCGATCTGGGTGGTACTCCGTTGGGGCCCAATACGAGCATGGGGCGGGCCGGCCCGCCGCCGGTGGGTGCTGCCGAGACACCGCTCCCGCGCGCCGGGAACTCTACGGGTGAGCCTTACAGGCCACGCCCTCAACCATGAGGCCGGCGGGCTCCGGGAGTCGCAGCTCCGTTGTCCGAGGGCGAACCATCGCCTCCTTGCCGCTGGCCGGTCTTCTCGCCGCTAGCCACCCTTTTGGCCGTTGGGCCGGCCTTCGCGCCGTTGTCCAGTCCCCCGGGTGAACCAGATCAGCGGATGAGCGCCGACTCATACGACAACGTCGCGGAGTGTTCATCGGTGGAGATGCACGCATCCGCGGCGGTGATGAGACGGTGTCGCTGACATCATTCAGAGACGGTTGGGCGAGCATGGTGACGCTGCACGCGGAATGATGCGTGTGCTCTATCGCGCTGCGATGCGCATCGAGGTCTTGGTGCCGAACGTCGGCCGCGCAGTCGTCCGCTCGCGCGCGCTGAGTTCTGACGTCTTGCGTTGGAGGATTGGAGGCGGAGATTCAGCCGTGGATGGGAAACGGCTTGGCGAGGGCGCGTCTCTTGCGCACGATTTTCCGTTTCCTGAGCGGGCCGCCCGAACGGCCCGCTGCAATTGCTCGGAACCAGCACGACGAGGCGACGTGAAGCGAACGGCCGAGAGCGGTACGGGCACGAAGAGGGGAAAGAGCCAGCCCAGGAAGGCCAAAACGACGAAGCGCACCGGTGCCGCTGCCAAGTCCAAGCGCACCCCCGTGGCCGCGAAGCCGAAACGCGGTGGGCCGGGCGATGCCGAGGTGTGGAAGCCGATCGTCATGGAATGTGTGTCGCCGGAGTTGGATGCGGGACGCTTTCCGGTTAAGCGCGTGATCGGCGACGCCGTTGCGGTGAGTGCGGACATCATTCGCGACGGACACGATCTCCTTGCTGCCCGAGTTCGCTATCGCGGTCCGGGCGATGAGGAGTGGCGCTACGAGCCGCTCGTGTACGAGTTCGATAGCGACCGCTGGTACGGCGGCTTCCCTGTGGATCGAATCGGCCGGTGGACGTTCACGGTCGAGGCATGGACGGATTTCTTTGCGACGTGGCGCGACGAGCTCGCCAGGAAGCTGAAGGCGGGACAGGACGTCAGCGTCGAGTTGCTGGAGGGTGCGGCGCTCATTGACGAGGCGGCGAACCGTGCCCGCTTCGGTGAGGCTCGGAAGGAGCTCAAGCGTGCAGCCGCCTCGCTGCGTGATGCCGGCGTGCGCGCCACCGACCGCGCCGAAAAGGGGTTGGATCTCGCGCTGTTGGCGCTGATGGACGAGTACTTTCAGCCGCGTGACCTCACCACGTATCGGCGCGAGCTCACCATTTGGGTGGATCGTGAGCGGGCGCGCTTCGCGGCATGGTACGAGATGTTTCCACGCTCCCAGGGCACGGAACCCGGACGCCACGGTACCTTTTCCGACGCGGCGGAGTCGCTCGACCGAATCGCCGAGCTTGGATTCGACATTGTCTACCTGCCCCCTGTTCACCCGGTTGGTGAAACCAACCGGAAGGGACGGAACAACACGCTCGTACCCGCTCCTGGTGATCCCGGCAGCCCCTGGGCGATAGGTGGCGCGGCAGGTGGCCACACGGCGGTGGAACCGCAGCTCGGCACGCTGGCGGACTTCGACCGATTCGTGCGCCGCGCGCGCGAGCTGGGAATGGAGGTCGCGCTCGACTACGCACTTCAGTGCTCTCCCGATCATCCGTGGCTGCGTGATCATCCGGATTGGTTTTTCGTGCGCGCCGATGGGTCGCTGAAGTACGCAGAGAATCCACCGAAAAAGTACCAGGACATCTATCCGCTGAACTTCTGGTGCGACGATCGTGAGAATCTCTGGAAGGCGTGCCGGGACATATTCCTGTTCTGGATCGATCACGGAGTCCACACGTTTCGGGTGGATAACCCTCACACGAAGCCGCTCAGCTTCTGGGAGTGGATGATCGGCGAAGTGCAGCGCGAGCACCCGGAGACGGTATTCCTTTCCGAAGCATTTACGCGCCCCAAGCGCATGAAGCGGCTGGCGAAGCTCGGTTTCACGCAGTCGTACACGTACTTCACCTGGCGCAACACCGCCGTGGAGCTCGGTGCGTACCTCGCCGAGCTGACGACCCCACCGGTATCGGAGTACATGCGTGGCAATCTGTTCACGAACACTCCGGATATCCTGCACGAGTACCTTCAGATCGGCGGGCGGCCCGCATTCCGGATTCGTCTCATGCTGGCGGCGACGCTGTCCTCGCTCTACGGGATCTACAGCGGCTTCGAGCTGTGCGAGAACGAGCCTGTGCGTGAGGGGAGCGAGGAGTACATGAACTCGGAGAAGTACGAGATCCGTGTCCGTGACTGGTCGGCGCCCGGCAACATCAGCAGCGACATCGCACGGGTCAACCGGCTGCGCCGCACCCACCGCTCGCTCCAGCTGTACGACAACCTGTCGTTCCATCTCTCCGAGAATGACCGCATCCTCTTCTACCGGAAGTCTTCGCCGGGAGAGGACCTGCTGATTGCAGTGAACACCGATTTCTCCGCGCCGCACGATACCATGGTGCACGTGCCGCTGGACGACATCGGTCTCCCCGATGATAGTCCTTATGTGGTCGAGGATCTTCTCACCGGCGCGCAGTACACGTGGCAGGGCTCGCGGAACTACGTTCGTCTGGATCCGCGCGATGAGCCGGGCCACATTCTGAGGGTAGTGAGGTGAACCCGCGGCCTCTGACACCTGGCCCCTGTCGCTCCTGAGCCGCACCACTATCCCCACGTTTCCCATGCCCGACCTCTGGTACAAGGACGCCGTCATCTACCAGCTGCACGTCAAGGCCTTCCGTGACAGCAGCGGCGACGGTTATGGCGATTTCCGCGGGCTCATGGAGAGGCTCGAGTACGTGGAGACACTCGGCGTGAATTGCCTCTGGCTGCTCCCGTTCTATCCGTCACCACTGAAGGACGATGGCTATGACATCGCGCTGTACGAGGCCATTCACCCGCAGTACGGTGCAGTGGAGGATTTTCAGGTGTTCCTCGACGAGGCGCATCGCCGCGGCATTCGCGTCATCACCGAGCTCGTCATAAATCACACCTCGGACCAGCACCCCTGGTTTCAGCGCGCGCGCCAGGCCCCAAAGGGTTCACCGGAACGTGATTTCTATGTGTGGACGGACGATCCGACGCTGTACTCCGAAGCCCGGATCATCTTCACCGATACCGAAACGTCGAACTGGGCATGGGACCCGGTGGCACAACAGCACTACTGGCACCGCTTCTTCAGCCATCAGCCCGATCTGAACTTCGACAATCCGGCGGTGCTCGAGGCGGTGAAGGGTGTGATGCGCTTCTGGTTCGACCGGGGTGTCGACGGCATGCGTCTCGACGCGGTGCCGTATCTGATCGAGCGGCCGGGAACGATCTGCGAGAATCTGCCGGAGACGCACGAGATCCTGAGGCGGCTGCGGTCCGCGCTCGACGCCGAATACCCGGGGCGCATCTTCCTGGCCGAGGCCAACCAGTGGCCGGGCGATGTGCGCCCCTACTTCGGTGAAGATGACGAGTGCCACATGGCTTTTCACTTCCCGCTGATGCCGCGCATGTTCATGTCGGTGCGGCGCGAGGACCGCAGCCCGATCGTGGAAATACTCGCGCAGACGCCCGGCATCCCCGAGAACACGCAGTGGGCGATCTTCCTCCGCAATCACGACGAGCTCACGCTCGAGATGGTGACGGATGAAGAGCGTGACTACATGTACAGCGAGTACGCCAAGGATCCCCGCATGCGAATCAACATCGGGATCCGTCGCCGTCTGGCGCCGCTCATGGACAACGGCCGCCGCCAGATCGAGCTGATGAACGCTCTGCTGCTGTCGATGCCGGGCACGCCGATCATCTATTACGGCGACGAGATCGGCATGGGCGACAACATCTACCTGGGCGATCGCAATGGTGTCCGCACGCCAATGCAGTGGAACGGCTCGTGGAACGCCGGCTTCTCGGAGGCCGATCCGGCGGCGCTGTACAGCCCCGTCATCTCGGATCCGGTGTACGGCTACCAGTCCATCAACGTGGCCGCGCAGGAGCGGACGCAGACATCGCTGCTGCGCTGGATGCGCCGAATCATCAACGTGCGCAAGCAGTACCTGGCGTTTGGTCGCGGCAGCTTCGAGATGCTGCTTCCCGAGAACCGGAAGGTGCTCGTCTACCTGCGCGAGTACGAGGATCATCACATCCTCTGCGTGATGAACCTCTCGCGCTTCGTACAGCCGGTGGAGATCAACCTGCAGCGTTTCGTTGAATGGCGACCGGTGGAGCTTCTCGGATCGGTTCCATTCCCGGCCATCGGTGAAGCGCCATACTTCTTGTCGCTGGGACCGCACGGATTCTACTGGTTCCGTCTCGAGCGGCCGTCGGGCGAAGGGGGAGGTCCGGGCGTGTGAGCGCCACGCCGCCCACCGTGCACCTGCGCGGTACGCTGGCTGACGGCCTGTCGGCGTCGCTGCTGGGCGGGCTCGATGATCGGGCGGTGCGCGCCTGGCTGATGGATCGGCGCTGGTTTGCGGAGAAGGCCCGCCCGCCACGATCCGTCCGTATCGCCGATGTGATCCCACTCGACTGGGGCGGCGGTGTCGGAGGGACGGGAGTGACGGTGGTGGATGCGATCGCACGCGTCGAGGTCGACACAGGTGGGGGAGAGGAAGGGATCCACCACTACCAGCTTCCGCTGGCGCTGCGGCTCGAGAATCTGGCCGACCCCACGCAGCAGCCGCTGGTCATCGTGCAGTCGGAACGTGAGCGCGGTGTGGTGGTGGACGGCACGGGCGACGACCAGTTCAGACGCCGGCTGGCGGCAGCGTTCGGCATGGGTGGAGGGATGAGGTTCGGCGATTCGCGCGCGCGCTGGGTTGTCGAGCCGCTGGAGCCGGGCGGCGTGACTCTCGATCTGCCCGGCGGAAGCCGCGTGCTCCAGGGAGAGCAGAGCAACACCTCGATCGTGTTCGGCGACCAGGCGATCCTGAAGCTGTTCCGGCGTCTCGAGCCGGGCCTGCATCCGGACGTGGAGATCGGGCGTTTCCTCACCGGACGGCTGCACTATCCACACACGCCGCGGCTGCTCGGCACGATCGCCTTTCAGTGGGCGGGTGGTGAGCCGGCGGTGGCAGGGATGCTCCAGCGTTACCTCGGCGGATCGCGCGATGCCTGGGGCTACGCGCTCGAGCGTCTGAAGGACTACTTGCGCGGCAGCGGTTCCGACTTCGACGCGGAGGCGACCGATCTCGGACGCATCACGCGCGAGCTGCATGATGCCCTCGCGTCGGCAGACGACGACGATGCGTTCGCACCCGAGCGCGCGGAGAGCGAGCACGTACACCACTGGGCTGCGGCAGCGCGGCAATCGGCCGAGGACGCGCTCGCGCTGCTCGAGGTGCGGTGGGATGAACTCACGCCTTCCGTTCGCGCGCAGGCCGGCCGGCTGCTGGCCTCGCGCGAGCAGTTGCGGGAGCGAATTGCCGCCGCCGCCCGCGCCGTGGGGAACGACGCCGGTGTCCGGATCAGGCACCATGGTGACTTCCACCTCGGACAGGTACTGCGCACGGGAGATGGCGCTTTCTCCATCATCGATTTCGAGGGAGAACCGGCGCGGTCTCTGGCCGCACGCCGCGCCAAACACTCACCACTGCGCGACGTTGCAGGCATGCTTCGTTCCTTCGCGTATGCAGCGGCAGTGGGCGTGATGGAAGTGCCGGCCGTCGGAGCGGAATCGCGCGCGGTGGCGTGGGAGGATGGGGCGCGCTCGGCCTTTCTTGGTGCCTATCTCCGGGAGAGCGCCAGCGGAACGCTGCTGCCTCGTCGCGAATCGTCGGTGGCGGCACTGATATCGCTCTTCGAGCTCGAGAAGGTGAGCTACGAGCTGGGATACGAGCTGAACAACAGACCCGATTGGGTGTGGATCCCATTGCGCGGTATCGAGCGGGGACTGGACGAGATCTGATGGGACGGGAACGAAAAAATGAGCTGTGGCGTCTGCGTCGTGGTGCCAACGTCGTACCAGGTGGAGTGCACTTCGCGGTGTGGGCACCCAGAGCCGAACGCATGAGCGTGCGGCTCCTGGGAGCGAACGAGCGAGGGGTGAGGGGGTCGACCGGGGCGAGCGGCGGGAGCGGCCGAAGCGGCCGAAGCGGCACCAATGGGACGCACGAGCTGCGACGCAAGGCGGGAGGTGTGTTCGAGGGCACGGTACGTGGCGCGGCGGCCGGTGATGACTATGTCTACGTGCTGGCGGAGCAGCGCGAGCGCCCCGATCCGGTGAGCCGATATCAGCCGCACGGTGTACATGGTGCGTCACGCGTGGTTGATCCCGATAGCTTCGACTGGACCGATCGCGCGTGGACCGGGCTCGAGATGTCGGACATGATCATCTACGAGCTGCACGTTGGCACCTTCACCGCGCGGGGAACTTTCGACGCCGTGATTCCCGAGCTCGATCGGCTGAAGGAACTTGGCATAACGGCGATCGAGCTGATGCCGGTGTCGCAGTTCCCTGGCAACCGGAACTGGGGCTACGACGGCGTTCACCACTACGCACCGCAGAACAGCTACGGCGGACCGGATGGTCTGAAGCGGCTGGTGGATGCGGCACACGCGCGTCGTCTCGCCGTCGTGCTGGACGTCGTCTACAACCACCTTGGACCCGAGGGCAACTACCTGGGAGAATACGGCGACTACTTCACCGATGTCTACAGTACTCCGTGGGGGTCGGCGATCAACTACGATGGCGCGGAGAGCGATGAAGTCCGCCGTTGGGCAATCGACAACGCGCTCTACTGGATCACGGAGTTTCACATCGATTCGCTCCGACTCGACGCGGTGCACGGCATCTTCGACATGAGCGCCCGTCACATCCTGCGCGATCTTGCCGAGTCGGTGCACACGCAGGCCGACCTTCTGGGGCGGAGCGTGACGGTGATTGCCGAGAGCGACCTGAACGACCCGAAGCTCGTCTCGCCCGCCGATCTTGGAGGTTACGGTCTGGACGCGCAGTGGAGCGACGACTTCCATCACGCCGTTCACGCCGTCCTGACCGGCGAGCGCGATGGATACTACATTGGCTACAGCCGGGTGGGAGACCTGGCGAAGGTGATGGAATGTCGTTTCGTGTTCGACGGCATCTACTCCGAGTTCCGGAGGCGACGCCACGGTGCGCCGGCGCTCCATGTGCCGACCAACCGGTTCGTTGTTGCGATCCAGAACCACGATCAGGTCGGCAATCGCGCAGCTGGTGAGCGGCTCACGTCGCTGGTGAGCTTCGAACAGCTCAAGATCGCGGCGGCGCTCATGTTCATGTCGCCATACGTGCCGTTGTTGTTCATGGGCGAGGAGTACGGTGAGACGAATCCCTTTCAGTATTTCGTGAGCCACTCCGATGCAGAGCTAGTGCGCGCGGTCCGCGACGGGAGACGCCGCGAGTTCGAGGCGTTCGCCTGGACGGGCGAAGTGCCGGATCCGCAGGCGGAGGACACGTTTCAGCGTTCCCGGCTCGACCGGAGTCATCGCGACAGCGAACAGGCGCGACAGCTCGAGGCGTTGTATGCGGCTCTCATACGACTGCGCCACGCCGAGCCCGCGCTTCGTCCCGGCAATGCCACCGTCCGCGTGGCGAGCAACGAGGAGGACGCTTGTCTGGTCGTCGAGCTCGCCGCACTCGACGGGTACGACCTGGTAGCGCTTTACAATCTTTCAGCGGAGCCGCGACAGTTGCGCATCGAAAACGCCAAGCAGGGAAGCTGGTGCCTCCAACTCGCCACGACCGACGCGCGCTTCGGCGGTCGCGGTGGCGCGCCGCGAGTGGTACAGAGCGGCTCTCCCGCCGAGCGGCGCATCGACGTGGCGTCATTCACGGCGGCGCTATATCGCCTGGAGAACGACTGACGGCATGCGAGTCTGGCCCGGTAGCCCCTATCCGCTGGGAGCGACGTGGGATGGCATGGGGGTGAACTTCGCCCTCTTCTCGGAGAACGCGACCGGCGTGGAGCTTTGCCTGTTCGAGGACACGCACAGCGCCGACGAGGTACACCGCATCGCCGTAATCGAACGCACCGATCAGATCTGGCACTGCTATCTGCCGGATGTTCGACCTGGCCAACTGTACGGGTACCGCGTGCATGGCCCTTACGAGCCCGGGCGGGGGCATCGGTTCAATCCGGGACAGCTGTTGATCGACCCGTACGCCAAGGCGGTGAGTGGCACGATCAAGTGGAGCAATGCGCTATTCGCATACAAGATCGGAAGTCCTCGCGAGGATCTGGAGATCAATCCGTCCAACAGCGCTGGCGGCCTCCCCAAGTGCGTCGTCATCGATCCGGCATTCACGTGGGGCGAGGACCGGCATCCGCGTGTGCCCTGGAACCGCACCGTGATCTACGAGTGCCACGTGAAGGGGATGACGATGCGGCACCCCGACGTCGATCCGGCGATGCGCGGCACGTACCTTGGGCTCGCCTCCGATCCGATCATCGATCACCTCCTCTCCATCGGGGTCACCGCCGTGGAGCTGC
>CAYXRS010000025.1:0-29739 GCA_964467195.1 uncultured Gemmatimonadaceae bacterium | reverse complement strand
GAGCACTCGATTCGTAATCGAGCGGTCGTCGGTTCAATCCCGACCGGTGGCTCTCGACCAACCCTTCGGTCGCACGTCTCGCGGCCCCGCTCACCAGGCGGGGCCGCTTTGCATGTGGTGCCGACGACTGCGGCGCAACCGCGGAGAAGGACTAACCCCGACCTGACTCGGGTAACTGGCGACCAGCTCGCTGATCGCGCCGCTCGGGAGAGCTTCGCCATCCCCCCCCGGATTCGGTCCGCCCTCCAGCTGATGGGATACAGTGGACGCTCCCCGATCCGACACCGGCAGAGCAGTCGGGGAATCCTTCACGAAGCGGTGCGGCCGACCCGACTGACTTGCTGGTGAGCCCGCGGCAAGTTGAGGGTGACCCTTGGCAGGGAGGGTACGATGATCGGGACGGAGACTTACACGGAGCCAACTGGGCAGTCGGAGCCGGCAGTGCGGCAAGACGGTGAACCCGTTCCGCCCCCCCGGCTCAAGCGGCTGCTGGTGGCGACCGCTGGAGAATCGAACGCTGAGGGCGCGGTGCGGATCGCGGCGCTGCTCGCGCAACGTCATGCCGCGGAGGTGAGCGTCGTTTCCGTGTTCCAGCCGCCCATCCCCTATCCCATCCGGCCGGGTGAGGAACCCAGGCTCGAGAGTCCTCAACGCTTCGAGATGTCGATGCAGATCAGCAGGGTGCGCCAGCAGCTTGCCGTGGTCGATGATCTGGCCGCGCCCTGGTCCATCGCGTCGGAAATAGGGGAACGAGGGCGCTCCATTTGTCAGGAGGCCGACCGCAGGAAGGCAGACCTGATCGTTCTTGGCCTGGGGCGCGAAGCCCCTGGTGAACGAGAGCTTGGTGATCGTGCGCTGTTGCAGGTCGCGCTCTGCGTCTCCCGTCCACTTCTGGCGGTTTGCCCGACGGCGCATGCACGGGCTTCGCGCGTTCTCCTAGCTGTCGGACGGGACCACGAAGTGATGCGACTCGCTGAGCTCACCGCCGCAGTGGCTGCTGAAGGCGCGGTCGTTCACCTCGTCCATGTTACCGAGCCGGGCGAGACCTCCGAAAAGGATGGCGACCGCCACCACATGATGTCGCATGTCGCTGCCGAGCTCGAGCGTATGGGACTGCATCCGGAAAGTCACACTCTCGATGGCCGTGCTGCGGGCGATGCGCTTCTCGAGTATGCGAACACCAATGACATGGAACTGATCGTGGGCGGACTGCACGGGGAGGGATTCACCGCCCGATCGGTGGTACGCAACGCGGCCATGCATCTGGCCGCCCAATCGCCATGCTCCGTGCTGCTGGTGCCTCGAGCGGAGCCTTGACGCAGGATTCTGTAACGGAGGTGGACCCATGGTACGTAACATCGGAACGACCGATCGCGTGGTGCGGGTGGTGCTCGGCATCGTCCTTCTCTCACTGATCTTCGTGGGGCCGCAGACACTCTGGGGACTGTTGGGCCTGATCCCGCTGGTGACGGGTTTCTGGGGCTACTGCCCGCTCTACGCCATGCTGGGCTTCAACACCTGGCGGACGCGCGCGATCTAGTCGCATCACGGGCCTGCTGGTCCGACCAGAGGGTCAGACCTCTCGGATCGGGAGGGCACGCCGGCGAGTTCGAGTCAGAACTTCTCCAGCGCTGCCGAGCCCGATGCGTGAGGCCTGACCCTCTCTCACGCTCTCCTTGACAACCGCCGCTCGGGGTCGAATACTAGACCAATCGGTCTACGGAGAACCATGCACGATACCAAGCAACGGCTGCTCGAGGCCGGAGTGGCGATGATGCTCGAGCACGGCTACAACGCCCTTGGAATACAGCAGCTGCTGGACCACACGGGCATCCCCAGGGGCTCCTTCTATCATCACTTCGAGAGCAAGGAGCAGTTCGCGCTCCAGGCGCTCGATCTGTACATGTCGGCGGTTCATGCCGCGCTCGACGCGACGTTGCTAGACCGTTCGCGGCCGCCGCTGGAGCGCATCCGCGCGTTCTTCGAGGGCACGACAGAGAAGTACGCCGAGGAGGGATACCTTGGCTGCTTCCTGGGGGCGCTGGGGCAGGAGCTGTCGGGCGCCAGCGAGCTGTTCCGCGCCAGAATCGAGGCGTGCTTTTCGGCGATCGGTGGCCGTCTTGCCGTCTGTCTGGAAGAGGCGCGTCTTGCGGGAGACCTGCCACTCGATTGTGACGCGATGCAGATGGCCGATGTCCTCGTGAACTGCTGGGAGGGTGCGGCGCTGCGCGCGAGGCTTCTGCGCAACAGGGAGCCTCTTGGTGCCGTGCTCGATTTCTATTTCGGGGCCGCCGCTGCAAGGTGATGCCTTTTTTTTTCTCCCAACTGGACCGATTGGTCTAGCATTCCGGCGCGTTGCGCGCCGAAGAAGCTTAACAGGCGGGATGGGTCCCGCTTCCTCAACCCGACACCGGAGGAACCCATGCGACCGACACTTCTTCTCCCTGGCCTCGCGCTGCTACTCGTTCCCGGCGTCGCTATCGCCCAGAGCGCCGAGCGGTCGCGAGTCGAGAACGCGTTGAGCGCGGCGCCGGCATCCGTGGCGAAAGGTGCAATGGTGATGGATCTGGACGGCACGATGCTGCGGGAAGGCTCGAACGGCTGGGTCTGCATGCCGGATAATCCAGAGGTGCCGAACAACTCGCCGATGTGACTGGACGGGCCCTGGCAAGAGTTCATCGACGCGTTAATGAATCGCCGCGCTCCGAAGGCCACGGCGATGGGATTCAGCTACATGCTCCAGGGAGACATGCCGGTCAGCAACGTCGATCCGTTCGCCGCCGGCCCGACAGCTGACAATGAGTGGCTTCCCAACGCTGGCCCGCACGTGATGATTCTGGTTCCCGATGCGCGAATGCTGGAGGGGATCTCGACAGACCCGCATAATGGCGGGCCGTGGGTGATGTGGAAGGGCACGCCATACGCTCACATCATGGTACCGACGCCACCGCGCCGGGACTGAGGTTACAGAAGAGGGCGCGGCGGTCTGCTCCAGCTGGCCGCCGCGCCGCGTCCCGACGAACTCCACGCCCTGGCTCCGCCGCGGAGTGAGTCACTCCTTCATCGCATCGATGTTGACCACCGTCTCGGCCAGGTTGGTCAGCTTCTCGTCCGTTTGACCTTCCTCATCCAGCGTGCGCTGAAGGAGGTCGACGTGCTTCTCATGGCCAAGAAGGTTTGCGTAAGTGCGAGCGCAGCCGTAGCCGGCGATTTCGTAATGCTCCACGCGTTGCGCCGCGGCAATCATGGCTGCATCGAGGACGTCGGAGTCGTGAAACTCCTTCATTGTTTCTTCACCCTCCTCGATCAACCCTTCCATGCCCTTGCACTTGTGACCGTCGGGGTCCTCACCCAGGTCATCGAAAATGGAGTCGAGGCGCTTCACCTGCTCGCGCGTGACCTTCTCGTGCTGCTCGAACGCCTTTCTCAGATCAGCGTGTGAGGCCTTCTTGGCCATCTTGGGAAGCGCTTGTAGGATCTGTTCCTCGGCGCTGTAAAGGTCCTGGAGCTGCTCAACGTAGAGGTCCTGCAGGGATTCGCGTGCCATAGGGCATCTCCTGTCGCGGTTGAACGGTTGCCGTTGTGGTCGTGGCGCTGTTGCCTTTCTCGGGCAGCCACCTCGCAGGTGGCATGGAGCAGGGGACGTACCGGAGCGGCTGGAAGGGCGCGGATGTCCGACACCGACCCGCGCGGCCGGGGACACGACGCTAGTGGCGGGCTCTTGACTTTACCGTGGGACGCGCCGATGTGATATTGAGTGGTAGCCTGCGGGCGTAATTCAGTTGGTAGAATGCCAGCTTCCCAAGCTGGACGTCGCCGGTTCGAGTCCGGTCGCCCGCTCTGCACAACCACCTGCAGCGCCGTCGAAACTTTCAGTTTCGGCGGCGTTGCCATTAGTGGCCGCTCTGGTTACTGCACAGCAGAACTTTGCCGGGCACGGACACAACAGCCCCCTCCCACGAAAGAGACCTGTCGCCCCGGCACGTTCAGTCAGCAGGCGACGCGGGTCGTCGTCGCCCACTCGGCCAGCTCGAGCTGTCCGTCACCGGCGAGCGACGAGAGGTATAGTCGTGTCCTGAATACGCTGTACTTGAAGGAGGCATCAACGAGTAGATCGGGCCTCCCATCCCTGTTCAGGTCACCGATCCAGCGGACTCGCCAGTCACCATCTCCGCGCCATTCTTCTCTGTGCAGCACGAACTCACGGTTCCCGGAGCGAGGGATGACCCCGCACGAGCAGTAGCGGGTCTGGCGCGGCCGGCACGGTAACGGAGCGCCCGCCCTGCTCCCCCTCCTCGTCACCGCACGTCGGGTATGCGGTGATGACCACGTCCATCGATTCGAGCAACACCTCGCCCCCCCTTCGATGCATGACGAGCCATGTGCCGACGGAGTTGGATGGAAGGTCACTCTCGTGGTATCCGACCTTGGGCACCAGCATCGCAGCACCACTGTTCTGGGAAAGGGCGCTGTCTGCGGAGACGATGCCAAGCGTGAGAAGGATCAGGAGAACTCGCACGACTCCTTTGTGTTGAGGAAGCGGTCTTGCGTTCATAGGCGCGTCTGAACTAGGGCCGGATGCTGCCGTCGAGGTCGGCAGAAATAAGCCAGCGTCCGTCGGCATCCTTGCCGAGCGTGAGAATGAACATTCCTCTGTCAGATACGGACGATTCGTTGCCATATCCGTAGGCGCCGATGATATACCCCACCTGTTGGTCGATGGCGTAGGCCACGGCACGCAGGCGAAGATCGCTCGACGTTCGCTGAAGTGCTCCGCGCAAGGATTCTCGCCCACGGATCCAACCTCCGCGCCTTGCTACGAACCCGTCTTCAGTGAAGAGTGCAAGGAGTGAGTCGGCGTTACCAGCATGCCAGTGCCTCTCATAGTCACGCAGCACGCGGTCGAGCTCGGGCGGCAGGCCAACCGAAGCTAGCGGTTCCGGTGGTGGGCGTTGTGACGGGTGCGGACCGAGCTTGCGAAACAGCTGCCTGACGGATCGATCGCCCCTATCGTTCGAAACGATCCGCTCGAAGATGAGTCGCTGGCCGGAATCAGAAAGGAAAAGCCGGTCCCGCGCCTCGAAATCGCCGTGCGGAGTACTCGCTCGCTGAAACATGACGAGGACGTCACCGTCCCAAACGGCCGACATTCGTCGCACCTCTCCCAGGGACGCCAGCTCGTTGAGACATTCCCGCCCGTTCGTCGTGCAGCGAAAGGCAAACTCATGGGATCCTCGATGGTCGCGTACGTTGACGACCACCGCGATCTCCGGCTCCCGATGGTTCACGAGCCAGGTGATCTGGTGCTCGTCCGACGGAGCTCCACCTCCTCCGATCATCTGGCTCTCATTGGCATCGAGCCTCCAGATCCCGCTGAAGTCCGGACGGGTCTGCGCGGTCAGCGGGATGGCACCGAGAGTGAGACAGCTCAGCACCATGATTGTTCGTGCGCAGTTCATGCCTCCTCCTGCCGGTGTCCTCCGGCTTCCCGTAGCAACCGCATGGGGCCGTGGCAGGGGCGTCACGTCCCCAGGCCGAGTGGTGTGACCCCTGTACTTGTTGGATGCAGAACGATGCCCTGAAGTTGCACTCGCTCGGAGTTCGGGCACCGTTCCCGTGAGGGCGGCAGTCCGTCATTGTCGGGACGCCGCGTGGAGATTTCTGAACCCGTGAGAGGATTCCGCGGTGGCTATGTCCTCCTGCACTCTCGCACGATCCGGCGGTCCACCTGCCGAGGGTCATCCAGGATCGCATAGAACTCTTCTATGTACCTGCGCGTATCAGCCTTCTTCCGATCGGTCAGACCTTCCTGATCGTCGATGAGCGCATAGATCGCCTCTCGTTTTTCGCGAAAGGTGTCGAGTGTCGCGTCCAGCTCCTCTCTCGGTCCACAGATTCCGCGGTACAAACGTTGTCGGACGGAGCGGATTCGCAGTTCAGGGGCGGGCCTCGCGTACGGCGCGCTGATCAGGCCAGACCAGTCGAAGTCGTATGGCACGGCATGGAGTGGCGGCGTCAGTGACCCGATGATGCGCACGTTGTGGCAGCACCGCTCCTCTCCCGGAGGCGCCTGGAAGGCCGACCAGTCGCTGTTGCCGACCATGTACTGGAAGACGCTCACGAGGTTGAGGGTCGCCTGATCCTGATCGTGCGGGGGTACGATCGGAAACTGGTCCATCAGCTCCCGCTCATTCCGTGCGGCCATCGCCTCGTCATCCTCGATGAAGAAGGCGTACCGGGTCACCGGATTCCGGCCGGTCTCGCCGTCCACGTACGTGATGCGGGCGAGTCTCACTCGATAGCTCTTCTCCGTGAACTCGCCGTACATCCTGTAGATGAGGTACTCCTGGAGGATGAACTGCTCGAACTCGTCGCGCCGGCTGTTGCAGTGAGTGACGAGCTTGAGCCGATCCTGGCCGTCGAACACCGTTCCCTCGGCATCGCCGCGGCGAAAGTCCACCCGGATGGGAGGGAACTGGCATTCCTTGAGCCGGAACCGACCGCGCGTACTCACCCTCACCGGGATCGTCCGCTCCACGCCGTCGTCGTCCGTGTAGCTGATCTTCCCGTCGAGCCATTCCCTGTTGTCGCGATCCTGCATGCGAAGGAGGCTCCGCATGGGCGCTTCCATTACCAGTGCGAGCGTCTCGGAGGCGCCAAACAGAGGCGCGCCGGTCGGCTCTACTGCGTGGGCGGCGGTGGCGCGGGCAGAGTTGTCGGCTTGGGCGCGGAGCGGGTGAGCGAGCAACAGCGTGGCAGCGAACGCGATCAGGATCATTCGCATGACCAACCTCCTCTTTCCCTGTTCCTGTTGCGCCCGCGGGCGTGACCCGCAGTCGAGGGGCCACTGCGAGCGCGCGACTTGGTAATCAGCCTACAGGGAATCGCTGCCTTGCGCCAGCGCTGCAAGTCGTAGACCGGCGGGTGCAGTGGTGCTGCAAGCAGGAGGGCGAACGTGTCGGGTGGATTGCAGCTCTTCCTCCTGGCCCCCCCCGGATGTCCTCGGCACTGATCAATCAGGTCGGCGATTCCATGGTGGAGAGGAGTAACAGCCGCATGGCTTAGCCATGAGAATCTGCCGCTGGAGTTCCGGAGGATCCACGAAGACGCTCTGGTACTCGTTCCCGGTCGCCAGCTCCGAATCGAGTGGAGAAGCATGGCGATATCCTCTCTTCTCGATCTCGCGAACGAGCGCTTCGTGCCGCCGGTAGAGTGCGGCCAGCTTGCCCTGCCAGCGCCGAGTCTCCGGATGAAAGGAGTACCCGCGCAGTCCGCGTGTAAGGACATTCCACAAGCCGTGAAGCTCGCGGTGTTCGCCAAGGAGATGGCTTCGACACAGCTCACCCGGTTCTACATCCCAGATCCGCATCCAGCACTCCTTCACCTGTATACAGCGGCGTCGGTGAGTGGCCGTCGTCGCCGCGCAAATACGACATTGGGTGAGCAGAAACACGCGCGCCCAACTCGTTCACGTTTCGTTCAACGGCAGACTCCGCTCACGAACCTGTTCCGAGGTCAGTCCGTAGAGCGGCGGTGTGGGGATGTCGAGCATCCGCAGCATCATATAGATCTGACCACGGTGGTGAATCTCGTGTTCCGCCAGTGCACGCAGCCACTTCCACACTCTCATTTCGGCGCCGCTCGTGAGCACGCAGCGCCGCTGAAGATCCTCGGGCGTCAGCATTGCGAGAAGCGCGATGCTGTCGGCATGAGTGCGGTTGAAGAACTCGAGCACCACGTCGTGACCGTCGGCGAGGGCGCGGCCGTGGCCGGGATATCGACTGGGCCGCCGATGCGCGTTCTCGGCGAACACGTAGCGCTCCACCGCGCCCAGGTGCCTGACGATGTCGCCGAAGCTGAACGCTCCGCGGTGTGGTGACCACTCAAACTGCTCCGGCGGAATGCAGCCGACCACGCGGGTGGTGCGCGCTCGCAAACGCTCATAGTACTCGAGGAAAGGCTCTATGCGGGTGATTTCCATGGCGAGGTGGGCCTAGGGCGCGGACGGAAGCCAGATGGAATGTGACGTGGCCTCAGATGCTGTCCGGGCTGACCGGTGTGGAACAGCCTTCGCCCACCACCGTCGTCCACGGGCGCACCTTCCAGCGGGACACGAGACCGTTGGTAACGTAAGGGTCCTCCCGGGCGAATGCTTCGGCGACCTCGGCCGACGACGCCTCGAAGAGCAGTACGGCGCCATCAACCGGGTCGGCCAGCGCACCTGCTAGAAGCAGGTCGCCCCTTCTGGTCGCGCGCCAGGCGTGATCGAGGTGAGCCGCACGAAGCGGCACACGCCGCTCGACATAGTCGTCCACCACATCGTAGAAGAGCAGGTAGTGCATGGCAAGTTCTCCGATGATTGCCGTAGTGGCAAGCCGGCTACAGGGCCAGCTCCCACGTTTGCGCAACGAGGTCGTGACCGTAGCTGTGGTGCGGGCTTTCGTCGACGAGTTGATAGCCCTCTGCCTCGTACAGGCGTCGCGCCGAGTGCAGAACGTGGTTCGTCCAGAGCGTGATCCTGCGGTAGCCCGCCTGCCTTGCGAAGCGTGTACACTCCTGCACGAGACGCTTGCCAATGCCCATGCCGCGCGCGTGCGGCTCTACCAGGAGCAGACGCAGCCTGGCAACCGCCCGCCGTTTGGGGTGCTTGACAAGGAAAACCGATCCGACATTCTTGCCGTCCTTCTCGGCGATCCAGCATCGCTCGCGTCTCGGGTCGAGGTTCTCGATGAAATTTGCCACTATTCCCGCGACGAGGGCCTCGAACTGCTCATCCCAGCCATATTCCTGGTTGTACAGCACTCCGTGGCGATGCACAACCCAGCCCATGTCACCACTATGGTGAGGACGCAGAATGTATGGAACCCGGTGCTCCTGCGGCGCTCCGAGAAGGCGCTCCAGCGTGTGCATTGCGTCCAGGAGATGCTGCTGATCGGTGGCCGACAGCCGCGCCAGCATCGTCTCGATGTTGGCGCGTGATGCGTTATTGACCTGAGCAAATGCTTTCTGACCCTTGCTCGTGAGGGAGAGCAGAACCTGGCGGCGGTCGGTGTCGGAGGTTCTGCGCTCGATCAGCTTCCGCTTCTCGAAGCTGGCGAGTATGCGGCTCAGGTAGCCGGCGTCGAGCCCCAACTCCTGGCGAAGGTGCGTGGCCGTAGTCCGCTCGTGATGCGCGAGTTCGTAGATGATCCGCGTTTCAGAAAGGGTATAAGGGGTGTGGAGGTATCCTTCCTGAAGGATCCCTATCTGTCGCGTGTAGAAGCGATTGAACCGGCGCACTGCCTCGATACGCTCGGGGAAATCAGTACTCACGCTGACATGGGCGGTTGCTGGCTGCATCGCGGTGCCGGTCAGGGCCTGCACGCTGGGGATGGATCGCCCGATCCCGCCCGAGTGCAAAAACCCCGGAGAGGGCCCTGGCCCGCGACGAATTGTTGCCATTATAAACCAAGTACTTGACAAAAGCAAATATTGTACCGTCGGCCCTCGCAGGCTCTCTCGCCCGAAAAGTGTCCGTCCATGTGGTGGCGTTCGGGTATTGACCGGCCGCGCACACGCTGCTACCATACGCTACCGTATGGAACAGCTCAGGCTTGGACGAGACGACTGGTTGCGCGCCGCGCGACGCGCTCTTCTCACCGGCGGCCCGTCGGCCGTCCGGGTCGAGCGGCTCGCCGATGAGCTGGGCGTAACGAAGGGAAGCTTCTACTGGCACTTCGCCGACCGCGGCGCGTTGCTGGAGGCGCTCCTGCGTGAATGGGAGGACGAGTTGGAGCTGGCCCTGGAGGAGCTTCCGACGTTGCGCGGCGCGGCAGCGGTGCGCGAACTGGTGGCTTTCCTCAAGCCTCGCGTGGTAGCGAGCGAACGCGGAGACGTTCCATCGGACGCTGCCATCTTCGCCTGGGCATCGGCAGACGCGGCCGTCGCCCGCCGTGTCAACGCGGCCGAGGGCCGCCGCGTGGCATTCTTTCAGGACATGCTTGGCGACCCCGAACTCGGCGAGTTCCTCTATCTGGCCTACCTGGGTTTCGTCACGCGTCGCAGACGAGTTCCAGCGGCCGCTGCTTTCTTCCCGGTGTTTGGTCGACTCATGGAGGTCGTTGCTGCTACGCTCTCTGCCAATGACGGCACCAGCCATTCACCGCTGGGTGCCCGCGAGGTGGAGCGATCTCGCAGCGTTGCGCGGCCTGGCGCACGGCCAAAGAGGACGACCAAAGCCGGACACCGCCGGAGCAGGGCGTGAGTTCACGGCATGAGATCCGCTCGTGTGCTTCCCTGGTTGGTCGGTGCCGTTCGCGGTGGGCGCGCTGGGCTTGTTTGGCGGCCGCGGTGCTGCTGATCGGAGGGGCAAGCGGATGCATTGAGTATCGGACCCTTCGCTGGCGGGCACCGGCCCCCGAGCTTCAGGAGCGGATCTTCGCCAACCGAACCGTACGCCGCGCCGAACGGTCATTCGACTTCATCAGCCCAGCCCAGCAACGTGTGGACATGGACACCATCACGGTACGCACGAGTGACGGTCGCTGGGTCACCTGGGACGAATACATGGAGGCGGGGCGCATCCGCGCCTTTCTGGTAGTTCGCAACGACACGATCCTCTACGAGCGATATCGCGAAGGCTACACGGACTCGACGCGGTCTGGTTCATACTCCATGGCGAAGTCGTTCACGTCGGCGCTCCTTGGTGCCGCCCTGGCAGACGGCACCGTGAACTCCCTGGACGACAGCGTCGTCACCTACGTGCCGGAACTCCGTACCAATCCCGCGTATCACGGAATGACACTTCGTCATCTCGCAGACATGCAGTCGGGTCTTGCCTACTCGAGAGCTGGAGGGGGGCTCTGGCACGACCTTCGATCGGATGACGCGCGGTTCTATTTCACCTCTGATCTGAATCGCGAGCTGGCACGCATGGCCCGCGCCGAGACGCCCGGCACCAGGTGGGACTACAAGGACAGCGACCCCCAAGTCCTTGCCTGGGTGCTCACCCGCGCCACGGGGCAATCGCTGGCTGAGCAACTCGAGAATCGCGTCTGGCGGCGGATCGGTGCGGAGTTCGACGCCTCCTGGAGTCTCGATCGCCGTGGTGGCATGGAGAAGGCATCGACCGGAGTGAATGCCACCGCCCGGGACTACGTGCGCTTCGGTCGGCTCTACCTCAAGGGCGGCGCCTGGAATGGCGAGCAGGTGATTCCGCGGCACTGGGTGGAGCGCTCTACCACACTTGATACGACTCGCGCTGATCCGGAGGTATGGACGTGGTGGCGAATGCAGCACCGCACGCTGTGGTGGCTGCCGATGCAGGACTGGCCGGACGAACGGGATTTCTTCGCCGACGGCGCCAAGGGACAGCGACTTTACGTTCATCCGCCGAGCGGAACGATCATCGTGCAGTTAGCCGACGACGACGCGCAGGACTTCCCATTCCGCCGCATCACGCACTACCTGCTGGGCGAGTCGTACGAGTATCCCGTTGGTCGCCAATGATCACTGCTTCGTCGGTGTCGTCCACAGAGCCACGCACCCAACAAAAACGCCGATCAACCGCGTCTGGGTGGACGATGAGGCGGATCGGGAGGAGGAGGAGCGCGGCATGCAGCACTACCGCGCGGCACTGGTCAGTCTGCTGCGGTGTCGCCCTCGCGGCGTATGATCAGCGAACGCCGGTGCCGCTTCTCCTCGTACAGCGCCGCATCGGCATCGGCGAGAGCCTGCTCGAGTGATATTGGTGTCTTCGCTTTGAAAGACACGGCGCCGACGGATACGGAAAGAGGATATGCGCGACCGGCGGCGTTCGCCTCCCGAAGGCGCCCTTGCAGGCGCGAGGTCACGGCGTCGAGAGTGACATCGGAGCCATTGGACACGAGAATGACGAACTCGTCTCCCCCCCAGCGTCCCATTACATCCGAGCCCCTTACCACGTTGCGCAGAATGTCGGCAACCGCGAGCAGCGCCGCGTCACCCTCCGCGTGGCCGTAGCCGTCGTTAATGATCTTGAGATTGTCCACATCCGCGAACAGTACCATGAGCGTGCGATCACCTGCCCGGCGGGCCGCTCCGAGCTCCTGTTCGGCGTGCTGGAGGAAGCCGCGGCGATTCAATACGCGGGTGAGCGGATCGATCATCAACTGCTCGCGCAGCCTTTCTTCGGCCTGCTTGCGTTCCGTGATATCCCTGAAGAGCGTCAGAATGCGCCCATCATCGAGAAGCGCGCCGCCAACCTCGGCATGGACGACTTCGCCGCTCTTGTGCATTAGCCGGCGCTCGGTCGTGACGGTGCCGTGTACCCTGAGCTCGGTCAACCGGACTGGCTGAACGGCGAGATCGTCGGGGTGGATCAACTCAGCATAATGTCTGCCCAGCAGCTCTCGCTTGGTGTAGCCGAGCATGCTGCAGAGGCGTGCATTGACCTCGAGGCACCGAGTCCCGGCATCGGTGACGATGATTCCGTCTGACGCCTGCTCCATCAGCATCTGGTATTTGCGCGCAGATTCGCGAGCGGCGTCCTCGGCCCGCTTCTGAAGGGTGAGGTCCCGGTAATAGACAGCCAGCGACCTGTTTGCGATGGGATTGGCGAAGACCACGTAGTACCGCCCATCGACTTGGTCACGATGCTCGAAAGCGGCGGCGCGGCGGGTTTCGGAGGCGCGTCGAAGCTCGGTCTCGAAGAACGTACCCACGAGGGCCGGCAGCGCGGTCCAGATGACTTCGCCGATCAACTCTCCGCGGGGAAGCCCGGAGAGTCGCTCGGCTTCGCCATTCAGGTAAGTCAGGCGCCAATCAGCACCCAGCACCAGAATCCCCTCGCGACACGATTCGAGGAGTTCTTCTGCAGCCACCGACGTACGCAACATGTTGAAGGACACCTGATGTTGCGGGGTTCTGGGGCGATCCGGCGGTCGGATGCTAGAGCGCGAGACAGCCAGAAGACGACCCGTTGGCGCGGGTCGCAACGACTGCCAAGCCGAACGGGCGCTGCCAGAAGACGTGGTGCGCTACTCGGCAGGATCACGCGCCACTACGCCGCTGAGGCATCCGACGGCTCCGGCTGCCTTGAGGAGTTCGTCGATCTCGACGGTGATGCACTCGATGCCGTGCTCCTCGTAGAATCGCTGCGAGACCGGGTTGCCGGCCGGCATGAGAATCCGGCGAGGCCCGAGCGGGACGAAGTTGGCCGCGGCACCGCGAGCGACCTCCTCGTCGTCGGGGAAGAAGAGCACATCGTAGCCACGTTCGCGAAGGGCGTCGAGCGCTCGCCAGGGAAAGCGGTGGCGGGCAATCAGAGCCAGATCGCGGTCGACGATGCGGAACTGACCCATGAGGTGCATTGTGCCTACCGGTGAGTCCACGAACACGGAGTCGATGCTCTGCTCGCGGAGCGTCGCGGCCACCTGGGTGGCGCCCTCTGCGTTGGTGCGCAGCCCGAGGCTGATGAGAACGGTTCGCGCATCGAGCCACATCGCATCCGCTCCCTCGAAGACCCCGTGGCCACCGATGGTTCGCAGGACCGGCACACCCATGTCGGCAAGGCGTCGCGCTACCCAGCGCTCTTCCCCGGCGCGAACGGTGGAGGCAGGACGCGCGATGACCGCTCCGGCGGGAGTCATGAACATGAGGTCGGCCACGAACATCATGTTCGGGGGCGGCTGCGTGTCCGGCTCGACGAGATAGACCTGCGTTCCGTGCTCGCGATAACGCTCGGCGAGCGCATCGTGCTGCGCCGCGGCGAGAGCAGGATCGGGCACGTCGATCATCTGCATGGCATCCGGATCGGTGGATGCTGCGACCTCGCGTCCGGGTCGGTGTAGCAACACGGCACGAAGAGTGCTCCACTCCGAGTCGATGCCGCAGTGAGCCCACGTCGAACCGAGCTCGTCTCGGAGCGAACTGCGGCGTGGAGACCACCCCTTTCCTCCGTAGGCGGCGATGCCGCTGCGATCCGTGGGCGGTATTGAGCTGGCTGATGTCATGGTCCCCTCTAAGGAGCTGACGCGGCAGAGAAGATGAGCGAGTTGCTGGCATCGGCGCAATTCGCGTCGTCGGAGAGACGACGCGTTGTGGCGAGCCTGCAACCGCGGTACACTGAAGGGGGTAGGACAACAATTACGGGCTGCCACAGGCTACCGCCGATCCGGTCGCGGTTCGCCAGAAGGCCCCCAGCACTGGCCACGATGCTGCCTCGCGAATTCCTGATTGGACGCTTCGGAGCGATCGTCGTCGCGACTCTGGTCGCAGGCTGCGCCACCGGATCCTCCGTGAATACCACGACCACATCTGCACCTGCGCCCTCAACTGTTGCCGTGGACAACCCGCTGCTCCAAGAATGGACCGGATCCTTTGGCGGCGTCCCACCATTCGATCAGGTTCGGGTCGAGCATTTCAAGCCGGCCCTCGAAGCCGGCATGGCCGAACAGCTGGCCGAGATCGACAGGATCACGACCATCCGGCAGGCACCGACCTTTGACAATACTATCGCCGCAATGGAGCGCGCCGGTGAGACGCTCAATCGGGTGCGTACGGTCTATGGGATCTGGAGCTCGACCATGAACGCTCCGGACTTCCAGTCCGTCGAGCGCGAGATGGCGCCGGTTCTGGCAGGCTTTTCCGACCGTATCACCCAGAACACCCCCCTGTTCCGTCGGATCGAGGCGGTGTATGAGGCTCGCGAGCGTTCCGGGCTCGATGCCGAGCAGCAGCGACTGGTCTGGCTCTACTACACCAATTTCGTCAGGGCTGGCGCACGTCTCGACGAGCCCGCCATGGCTCGGCTGGCGGAGATCAACCAGCAGCTCGCCAGGTTGTTCACGAGCTTCAATCAGAACGTCCTGGCAGACGAGAACGAGCAGCATCTCGTGCTGCGGAACGAAGCGGATCTTGCCGGGTTGCCCGAGTCGGTGCGCGATGGTGCGGCGGCCGCCGCCGCGGAGCGCGACATGCCCAATGCCTGGGTGATTACCAACACTCGCTCGGCAATGGAGCCTTTTCTTACTTACTCGGATCGGCGCGATCTGCGCGAGCAGGCCTTTCGTATGTTCGTGAATCGTGGCGACGGCGGGGGTGAGCGCGACAATAACGCTATCATCACGGAGATCCTGGCGTTGCGGGCCGAGCGGGCCGCGCTGCTGGGATACGAGACGCATGCCCATTGGCGGCTCGAGAACACGATGGCACGTACGCCAGACCGGGCGATGGAATTGATGGAGGCGGTTTGGCCCGCCGCGGTGGCGCGCGTCCGCGACGAGGTTTCAGACATGCAGGCCTTGGCCCGAGCCGAGGGAGAGGACATCACGATCGAACCGTGGGACTACCGCTACTATGCCGAGAAGGTTCGAAGGGCGCGGTATGACATCGATGAGGACGAGGTGAAATCCTACCTGCAGCTCGACCGTCTTCGCGACGGGATGTTCTGGGTGGCGGGCGAGCTGTTCGATTTCGCGTTTCGACCGGTTGAGGTCCCTGTCTATCACCCCGACGTGCGCGTTTGGGAAGTAACCGATCGGGGGTCTGGGCAGCATGTGGGTCTGTGGTATTTCGATCCGTTCGCTCGTTCCGGTAAGCGGTCTGGCGCCTGGATGAGCGCCTATCGGCGACAGCAGCGACTCGACGCCCCGGTTACCACGATAGTCTCCAATAACTCGAACTTCGTGAGGAGCAGACCCGGCGAGCCGGTGCTGATCTCGTTGAACGACGCGCGTACCTTGTTCCATGAATTCGGGCACGCGCTGCACGGGTTGTCGTCCGGTGTCACGTATCCGTCGCTTTCCGGCACGGCCGTCGCGCGTGACTACGTGGAGTTCCCATCACAGCTTCTCGAACACTGGTTCACCACACCGGAAGTGCTCCAGCGGTTCGCGGTGCACTATCGCACAGGGGAGCCGATGCCCCAGGAGCTCGCTGACCGCATCGAGACCGCTGCCACCTTCAATCAGGGGTTCGCCACGGTGGAGTATCTCTCCGGGGCGCTGGTGGACATGAAGCTGCATCTCGAGGGCGACCGGCGCATCGACGCGCCGACGTTCGAGCGCGAGACGCTCGACGAACTGGGCATGCCTCGCGAGATCGTGATGCGGCATCGCACACCCCATTTCCTTCACGTATTCGGTGGGGACAGCTATTCCGCGGGCTATTACAGCTATCTGTGGTCAGATGTCCTGACTGCCGATGCCTGGGAAGCGTTCCTGGAAGCGGGCGGCCCGTACGACCCCGCGGTGGCGTCGAGGTTGCGCGAGCACATCTTCGCCGTCGGCAACACCATTGACCCGGCTGAAGGCTACCGCCGTTTTCGCGGGAGAGACGCGACCATTGATGCACTCATGCGCAAGCGCGGCTTCCCGGTAGCCGAGGCGGGCGAGGTGGGGTCACGGGCGACGCCGGCGCCGTTACCGCGGACGCCGGCGCAGTCACCTTGGAAGTAGCTCTCCGATCGCCTCGTTGCCTGGTTCGGAGGGCAGCGGGACGTGCGCCTCGGCGAAGCTGACGAGCCGCTTCTGCTCCTCGTCCCACAGGGCGAGGCGCATCGCTCGCATCGTTTGTCTCAGGGTGACAACGGTTGCGTCGTGGAGAAACTCGTTCTCGTCGTGGCAGCGCTGAAGATTATAATGCGGTATGCGCGGACCGAGATGGTGGACGTGGTGCAAGCCGATGCTCCCCGTGAACCATTGAAGAAGGGCCGGGAGCCGGAGATACGAGCTACCTCGAACCGCGGCAGTCACGTAATCCCAGTTGCCGTGCTCCTCCCAGTACGTGCCCTCGAACTGATGCTGGAGATAGAATAGCGTCACGCCGGCCATGCCGGCCAGGTAGATCGCCGGAAGATACACGAGAAAAAGCGCCCTCGGATCGAGGAGGATCAGGACGCTCACCAGCGCCGCGATCGCCAGATTGGTCGTCCAGACGCTGGTCACCTGCTGGCTCGTGGCCTCTCCGCGCGGCGGTAGGCGCTGCCCGATCATCAGTTGCAATGGCCCCAGCAGGAGTAGCACCGCCGGATGCCTGAAAAGACGATATCGGAGCCTCGCTCGACGGGGAAGCATTCGATACTCCCGCACCGTCAGCGTGGCAACGTCGCCGTGCCCACGGCGATCGAGGTCTCCCGCGGACGCGTGGTGCAGAGCGTGATCGCGGCGCCAGCGACCGAACGGCGTCAACGTCACAACCCCGGTGATGAATCCAACGACCTCCGTCCAGCGACGGGACGGGAGGAAGGATCCGTGCGCGCAGTCGTGCATGATGATGAACGTGCGGATGAGAAGGCCGGCGGCGGGCAGGGCGAGCAGGAGCGTGAGGATGACGGAGACCGATAGTGCGCCGTACATCGCTCCGAAGGTGATTGCCAGGAGGCCGACGGTGATCGCGAGTTCGCCGAGCGCACGTCGTGTGTCTGGTTGCTGATAGCGAGCGATTACAGCGCGCCAGTTGGTACCGGGCTCGTTCATGTTGCGTGGCTCCGTGTGAGGATAGCCGGACCTGTGGACTATCGGCCGGCCGACCTGCAGATCATCTTCGGGGGAACCCTGTCCGCGATTATTCATGCTTTCGTACCAGTTCTACAATACCCTCCACGTCATCGGGATCCTCCTGCTGGTCACCGCGCTGGGCGGAATGGCCCTGCATGCCGCCAACGGCGGAACGCGCGTGACCAATGTCGCTCGCGGACTGATCGCCGCGCTGCATGGACTCGGTGCTCTTCTCATCCTCGTCGCTGGCTTCGGGATGCTGGCCCGCCTTGGTGTCATGCATGGTGCGGCATTCCCCGGTTGGGTGTGGGCGAAACTCGCCATCTGGGCCATCCTTGTCGGTGCCGCGTTCGCACCATACCGGTGGCCTGCACTGGCGCGGCCGATGCTGCTCGCGCTTCCGCTCCTTGGCGGTCTTGCCGCCTATATGGCGATCTACAAGCCGATCTGAGTTTCCAGAAGCGCGGCACGGACTTCCTCAGTCAAGTGGGGTGGCCTTGGACAGTAGGGCGGGCTGCGCACCCCTAAACTGCAACGGAATGGGCACGGCGTCGAGGAGGTGCTCCCATCCCCGACTGCGGGCTTCTTTCCCGGGCCATGTCGTGTATCTTCGCGTCTACCCGACGACGGGGGCCGACTTGCGGCTGATCGTAATCGTGGCCTACAGGCCAAAAGGCTGGACGGGCCGATGAGCTGCTTGCCATCGTGTGTCAGCATCGGCCGCTGTTGCGTGAGGAGGCGCACCTGTTCTCGGAGTTCGAGCCGATCCCGCCCTAGCCCGTTTTTGCCAGACGATCCCGCAGTGGATGCTTGCCGAACACGGGTTCCCCCAGCAGAACGCCCGCCACGGCGCGCGTGCCCGGCATGAGCGACTCGTATAGACCGAGCAGCAGCAAATCGCATTCCCCGTCGCGCCCGGGCGACGCGGTGACCTGAAGGAAGATCATGGCAAAGCGAAAGGCTTCGGCCTGGTGCTCTTCGCGATTGCCGAAGCCATATACCTCTGGATCGGTGATGACTGGCACGGTCGACCAGACCGAATCGATCAGCGTCGGCCTCGTGCGCTGCAGGCGATGGCCCATCTCGTGCGCGAGCATGCCTCGCAGGTCCTCCACCGAGCGCGCGGTGAACGGGTCGAGCGCGATGGAGTCGGAGGTTGGCGCGTAGAGGGCGGCGTCGCCGGCTCGCCGATGGGCGTCGGAGAGCAGCCCGATGCGCGCGCGCGGCCGGCCTGCGATGGCGTAGAGAGTATCGGCGAACCCGCTGGCCGCAATGGCGTCGACGACATCCTCTGGCGATGTCCCGTGACCCACCAGCGCGCCCCGCTGTTCCGACAGGATCTCCGCAGCGGATCGTCCAGCCAGGAATTGGTTGATCGAGGACGGCCGATCAGTCTCGAATCGTCCCCATCGCGCGATGTCGAAGGCAATTCTGCCGCCGGGTCCTCGCTTGACCGGCCGCATGGCCCACACTGGCGGGCGCCCGTCTGGATGTGTGATGATCATGGGGACCGGAATCACATCCGACGTGCCTTCCGGACGAAAGACGATCCAGCGGTCCGCCACATATAGCTTGCCGTGCCGTGGCATGGCGCCGCTTAGTATGAGTGTGCCGGGAACCACAGAGGCGAACTGGCCCGGCGTGCCCACGGAGTAGATCGCGCGAGTGGACGGCGAGGACAGCGGGGCCGCTGTCAGGTGCACGTCCTGCGCGCCGCCAACGGCGGCGATCGCAAGGAGCAATGCGAGTGCGGCAAGCAGGCCAACAGTGCTCCGCAACCATGAGCAGGTCGACAGGATGACCCCCAGGCGGATGACGCGGTGACCGGCTTGCGGGCGGCTTCAGGCAAGGTCGAGGCCGGGTTGGACATCATCGTGACGACCAGCTAGGGTTTCGGTTTCGGTGCGGAAGGCGGGACGTGTTACACCGGCGCAGCGCGCGCCGGCACCGGAGCAGCGGGCACCAGGCGCTATTCTCCCCGCGCCCGGATTCGGCCGGTATCTTTCCAGCATGAATCATCGATCTCTCATCTTGCTGCTCGCGGCGCTCGTTGCAGCGTGCGGCCCGTTCCGCGCCCGGGTAGCATCCCCCACGGCTTCCGTCGGTGGCGCAATCGTCATTGAGGTGCCTGCCGATCTGCAGGACTTGCCCGCGGACGCCGCGCCGGACCAACCCGGAAACCTGCAACGCGTGCTGCGCGACCTGAAAGGTCCGGCCAGGCTGGTGCTTGGCGCTGGGCACCATGTACTCTCTCCAACCGCGTTCACCGACCCCACGTGCGGCAACTGCGAGGAAGCGAACACCCCCGTGCCCGCCTCCTATGGCATCCGGTTGTCCGGTCGCGGCATCAGGCTGAGTGGCGCTGGTCGCGGCGAGACGACAATTCACACCAACGCCGGCTACGGGGTTTTCTTCGACGGGTGTGATGGGTGCGGCCTGGAAGGTGTCACCGTGACGTCGGGACGGCGTGATGAGGATGGACGGGCCACCAGTGCGGCTGTGGTGGTCCGTAACGGTGCTGTCGAGCTCACCGAGTGCGCTCTGCGCGATAACATCGGCGACTCCGCCACGGTCGCGGCGGTAGTGGTCGGGATCGCCGGTGTGGCAGGCCGAGAGAACTCTGAGGTCATCATCAATTCGTGCCGTATCGAGCGCAACTCCTGGGACGGAATCGCCCTGTACCGCGGTGCTCGCGCCACCATCAGGGACAACCTGGTGGACGGCGTGGACAAGGCATCTGGGGCGCACCTGGGTGGTGGACGCGGTGTGGGCATCGGCATCACCTGGGATGCGCGCGCTCTGGTGGAGGGGAATCTCGTGCGTCGCTACTGGAAAGGGATCGGTGTCTTCGTTAATGGGCAGGCCGAGGTGCGTGAGAACATCGTGGAGGACATCCTGACCTGGGGTCTGGCATACTGGGCCGCGGGCGAGGGGGAGCCGAGCGCGCGCTTCCAGGATAACGTCGTGTTCGAAACTGGGGCGTGTGGGGCGATGATCTCGCGCGGGCGCGCCGGCGATGATCCGGGAGCATTCATTGGCAACGTGCTGGTGCGCACCACCCAGAATCCGCGTTATGACTCCGGAGAGCCGTACTGTACGCAGCGCCCGATCGCGCGCGCTGCGGTGCCTTTCAACTTCGCGATTCATGACAACCTCATTCACGATGTCCGCCAGCCCGGGGATGCGCCGCTCGAGCACGTGCTAGGTCGCGATGAGCTGCGGCAAGGTGCGGCCGCGCTGGTGTCGCGCCTGGAGCAGCGGCCCGCGCTGCTTGGGGCCTTTTTCTTTCAGCGATTCTGGCAGCGCAATGCAACGCGTCGCTGAGAGCGTAATGCGCGGCGCGGCGGGTATCGCCGTATTGCTGGTGGCGTACACTTCGGCGGCAGCGCAGCAGAGAGAGACCGGCCGATCCCAGGCGGCGCGGCACACCATTGAGCGACTCTATTCGTATCCGCGCCTGATCGGCACGGCGCCGTCGGAGTATGTCTGGTCTCCAGACGGAGCGCGTCTCGCGTTCCTGTGGAACGACGAAGGCCGCGAGTTCCGCGATGTCTGGCTAGTGGACTCCAGCGGCAATCGGCCACGTCGGCTCACGCGCTTGCCTCGCCCGGAGACTCCCGAAGATCCGGGTGGCGACATCGCCGCCATCGAGCGCGAGATTCGGGCCGAGCAGCACCCAGGCGTGACGTCGCTGGTGTGGCAGCCCGACGGCCAGCGCGTGCTTTTCACCTTTCAGGGAGAGTTGTACGCGATCACACCGGGCGAGGAGCCCCGACCCATCGCAGTCGAGCCGGGGCCGATCGGGCAGCTCCGTTTCTCCCCAAATGGTGTGTTGCTCTCGTTCATCCGTGCCGGCCGAGTGTGGCTGGGTGAGCTCAACGGTGATTCCCTTGCGATCCGACCCATCGGCCCGCCAGCCGCGGATCGGTTGGTCCTCCAGACTGCGCGTTGGTCTCCGGACTCACGGACGCTGGCGATAATCGAGCTGGACCGCAGCCAGGTGCCGACGCGCGGCATTCCTGACTATCTGACCGACGAGCCGATCCTGTCGCAGGTAGTGCGACCTTATCCAGGTGAAGAAGCAGGCCGGCGGCGGCTCGGTCTGCTGGATGTGACATCCAATGAGACGCGTTGGGTGGACCTCGATGGAGACTCGAGCGATCTCATTGTCGGCATGGAATGGTCGCCGGACTCGCGCAGCCTGGTGGTTGATCGGAGCGATCTTTTCGTCAACCACCGGCGCATTCTGCATGTGAATGCGAGGACCGGTGCGACACGTCTTCTCCATTCCGAGATCGACACCCTGAACGTCACCGCGCAATGGCAGGTGGAGTGGTCGCCCGACGGCAGGGGAATCTACTTCCTTTCCGACCGGGACGAGGACTATCACATCTATCACGTTCCGGTGAGCGGAGGTCCTGCGGCGCGGATCACTTCGGGCAACTGGGCCGTCTTTTCCTTCCACGTTTCCGAGCCGGCACGTGCCATCTTCCTGGTTGGAAATCGCGGCCGTTCCGAGGAGCGACACGTCTACCGCGTAGGGTTGCGCGGAGGTGCCGTCACGCAGCTGAGCCAGCGACCCGGCAATCATGTGCCGGTGTACTCTCCTGACGGACAGCGCGCGGCGGTTCATTTCTCGAGCGACAATGTTCCTCCTGATCTGTACATGACCAGGATGAGTGGCGAAGGCTCAACCGAAAGTGAATCTCGCGTGACGCACTCACCGCTGGCCGAGTTCGACGAGTACCAGTGGGTTGGCGCACGATACGTAACCTTTCCGAGTCATGTAGATGGCACGGAGCTGTACGGGCGCCTGATTCTGCCGCTGCACTTCCAACCGGGCCGCCGTTACCCGGCGATACTCGGCTCGGTTTACAGCAACACTGTGCTGAACCAGTGGGGTGGCAGAACGGCGCACCCCAACTGGGGAATTGACCAGTACCTGGCGCAGCAGGGCTTCGTGATCCTGCAGGTGGACGTTCGAGGGAGTGCCGGGCATGGGCGCGCGTATCGTCGTGGCATCCGCCTCGACTACGGCGGCATTGATGTGGAGGACCTTCACAGCGGTGTCCAGTACCTCGCGACGCTCGGCTACGTGGACACCAGCCGCATTGGAATCTGGGGTTCGAGTTACGGTGGGCTCATGACCGCGATGTCGCTTTTTCGGAAGCCCGGCGTTTACCGCGCCGGCGTTGCCGCGGCGCCGGCGACCAACGTGCGCCACGCTCTCACGGGAGAGATGCGTGTCATGGAATCCCCGGCTCGGCGCCCTGACGCGTACGACCGAGCGTCCGCCATCACGTTTGCGAGCGGGTTGCAGGATCGCCTACTCATACTGCACGGCATGCGTGACTGGATCGTGCTCTTCAAGGATTCGATGAAGCTCCTGCATCATCTGATCCTCATGGAGAAGAACGTCGACGTGGTCGTTCTACCCGACGCACAGCACGCCTGGACGCAGGAGGGATCGCGTCAGGTCCGGTACGCCTACAGCAAGGTGGTCGAGTTCCTGGAGCGACACCTCGACGGCGAAGGGGAGAGCGTGGGGCGGGGAGGTGATGTCCCCACGCCATTGCCGCGCTGACCCTTGGCTACTTGGTGATCGCCTGGACCGTCATGTCCGGTTGATCATCCCCGGCTCGGTACTGTCCGGGAGCACTACGCCCAATGGCGGCGGATCGCCGTACTCACGGTGGAAGATCTGCAGCAGCTCGAAGAAGTAGGTGATCGCGAGCGGGCCCAGCAGGACTCCAATCAACCCGAAGATCTTCAGGCCCATGAACGCTCCAACCACCGTTGTGAGCGGGTGGATGTTCGAGACACGCCGGTACACGATCGGCCGGACGACGTTGTCGATGTTCGACGCCACGCCCGCGCCGAGAATCACCAGTACGAGCGCCGCGCCAAAGCGCTCATCCAACACGAGGATGCCGGTGGCTGGAAGCCATACGAGAGCGCTGCCGAGTACGGGAAGGATGGACGCGAAGGCCGTCACCACACCCCAGAACTGGGCGTTGGGTAACCCGACCATCCAGAAGGCGATCCCTACAATGGAGCCCTGCAGCACGGCGGTCAGCGCGATGCCGATCATGGTCGCTTCCGTAACGCTGACGAATCGATCACGCAGCAGGTCGGCGCTGGCGGCGGAGAAGGGGATGTAGCGTCGTACTGCGGGCCAGGCTGTGCCCGAGGCGTGCAGCAGGTAGAAAAGTCCGAAGAGTGCGACTACCAGATTGATCACGCCGCGTGCTGCGCTGCCAACGGCGTCAATGGCCTGTGCCGACAGCCAACTCATGATGGTGCCGCCGGCGGCCTCGATTCGTGTCCCCAGGTCCACATTGCCGACGCGAACCGTGCCTAGTCGGTCCAGAGCTTCGCTTCGCTGCGCCGCCGTCAGAATACCGGGTGCTTCCTCGAGCGCGACCCCTACCAGCCAGGCGACCGGAAGCAGCAGAAGGACCGTTGAGCCGAAAACCACCGCCACCGCAGACCACCTGCTGCCGATACGCCGGCCGAGCCGTCGATGCAGGGGCGCGAAGATCGCGAACAGCACCAGGGCGCCGAACAAACCGGTGCGGAATGGAATCAGCGCCCAGGCGAGACCAACACCGAGGACGGTTATCAGGAGTTGAGCGCGGACGCGCGGGGAGGCGAGCATGATGGTCATAACAATAGTGCGGCGGGCGGCTCGCCGCAGTCCCGCCTGGTCGTCCGCCCACTGCAAGGCGGCCCCAGGCGCGAGCACTCAGCAGAGTAACGCCGTCGGCACGAACGCTGCTTCGGTGAACGCGGCATGAATGACGACCGCAAGCATCGGGTGCGCGAGTTCGCCCTGACGTCAGGCACTCTGGGGGCGACCTCGGCGCAGACCCTGATGGTGGCACTATTGCCCGTGCTCCTCGTGGAGTATGCACCCTCGGCGGTCTGGATCGGAGCGGTCATCGCCAGCGAGGGATTGTTCTCTCTGCTTCTGCCCTACGCGGTGGGGTTGTTGAGTGACCGAGTGCCTGGCGGATTGGCGCGGCGATTCGGGCGGCGGAACCTGTTTCTGATGATCTCCTCGCCTGTGATGGCGGCCGGACTGGTGGTTGCTCCCTTTCTGGGGTCGTATTGGGCGCTCGCTGCCGTGGCGTTCCTCTTCTTCGCGGCTCTCCGAGTCTATGTGACTCCGCTCTGGGCGCTGCTGGTGGATAGCGTTCCCCAGAGCCGGTGGGGGCGGGTGGAAGGTGTGCGGGGAGTGCTGCACTCAGTCGGGTTGAGTTTTGGCCTGGTTGGCGGCGGCTTTCTCTTCGACATCTGGCAGCCATTGCCGTTCATCGTCGCCGCTGCGCTGCTGCTCGCGACGACGGCGGCCACGTTCTTCTCGACGCCTCCGGACAGCCTGGAGCGGGTGAGCGAGAGTGAGGCGGAAGAGCGCGGCAACCGGTTGAAGAGCGACGACGACCAGGAGAGGAGCGAACGGGCAGAGCCGGAAGATGAGGAGGCCAGCTCACGACGTGGAGATGATGGCGAGGGCACCGCCGGCGCGCGCGAGCGCGATGGAGGTTTGAATCGGGACGGTAACGCGAGACGGAGCATCTGGAGTGAGCTCAAGCAGGACGCTCCACTTCGCTGGTTTCTGATCGCGCATGCGCTATGGACGGCGGCAGTGGATGGAATGCGGCCATACATATTCATCTTCGCCTCGGTGGTGCTTGGGGTCCGGATTGCCGAGGCTTCGGCGCTGCTTCTCGTGTTGCTGGTGGGACTCGCCATAGGCTCATTGTCGATGGGGTGGCTGAGTGACCGAATCAACCGGCCGACGCTGCTCTTCATCAGCGCGCTCGTTTTGGGAGTGGCCCTGTGCGCGGGCATCTTCATTCGCTCGGTGCCGGTTGCGATAGCCCTCCTGCTGCCGGTCGGGCTTGGCGCGGCGGCGTTGATCAGCTTGCCGTATCCCCTGTTTGCCACGCTGGTGGGAGACCGGCCCATCGGCGAGTTCACCGGCGTATTCGGTTGGGCTGTGGGACTAGCACAGCTCTTTCCTCCGATCCTCGTGGGCGCAGCCGTGGATCTTGCTATAGGACTGTTTCCGGAGCAGCGTGGCTATCCGATGATGTGGCCTGTTGTGGGGGTGATGGCGTTACTCGGTGCTGCGTCGCTGTACCGGATTACACGATTGCCGAACGTACCGGCAGAAGTGCGCGAACTGACGCTTCGTTCCAGAAGTCAGCGAGTGGATCACGATTAACAATGTGGAGGGTAAGATGATGGAACAGGGAACCACCGGGTGTCGCGCCCGGCGCTCTGGGCACAACTAACTCATCAACCACCAACTCGCGAGCCCGAAATACACGAGCACGCCGGCGATGTCGGCGATCGATGTCACCAGCGGAGCGCTGGCCGTGGCGGGGTCAGCACCAAAGCGACTCAGTATGAACGGGAGCGACATTCCCGTCATGCTGCCAATGATGACGACCACGAACATCGTCACAGCGACTACCGGGATCACGTCCGGCGCGCGGAGCACGCCAACGACGGACACTGCAACCGCCATCGTGATACCCATTGCCGAGGAGACTGCGAGTTCCTTGCTCAACAGCCTGAACCAGTCCTTGCCCTTCACGTCTCCAGTCGCCAGCGCGCGCACCATCAGCGTGGCCGCCTGTGAACCCGCGTTGCCGCTGCTGTCGATCAGCAGCGGCAGGAAGAACACCAGCGCAACCGAGGCGGCAATGGTCTCCTCGTGCATCGCGATCGCGGCGCTGGCGAATACGTTGATGCCGACCAGGGTCAGCAACCAACCGATTCTTCGGCGATAGAGAAACGGCACCGTGGCATCCCGGACGCTGGTGTGGATCGGTCCAACAGTTGCCAGCTTGTGGAAGTCCTCGGTGACCTCCTCCTCGGCCACGTCCATGACGTCATCGACAGTCACTATACCCAGCAGGACACCCTTGGTATCCACCACAGGCAGGGCAATCACGTCGTAGCGCCGTATCAGGCGTACGGCTTCCTCCCGATCCGCGGTGGCGATCACGCTGGCGTAGGTATGATCCATCACCTCCTCGATGCGCTGTGCCGGCTCCGCGAAGATCAGGCGACGGAGTGGCAGCTCGTCGAGCAGTCGCCAACTGGAGTCGACCACGTACACGACGTTTACCGTTTCCATGTCGCGACCCTTCTGCCGGATGTGTGCGAGCGCCTGCTCCACGGTCCAGTTCGGCCGGATCGCGATGTAATCGGGCGTCATCAGCCGCCCGACGCTTTCCTCCGGATAGCCGAGGAGGGTGCGCGCTTCGGCGAGGTCCTCCGGGCCGAGGAAATTCAGGAGGCGTTGCGTTACCTCGCCCGGTAGCTCCTCCAGGAGGTTGGTGCGGTCGTCCGGCGAGAGGTCGGCGAGTAGCGCCCTCGTTTCCTCGTCGGTGAGGTCTCGCAGGAGCTCGTTCCGCTGCTCGATTTCCAGGTGTGAGAACACCTCGGCAGCCATGTCGTGCGGGAGCGAGCGGAAGAGGAGCACCCGCTCCGGCTTCTCGAGGTCAACGAGCAGGTCCGCCACCTCCGGCGCCGGCCATTCGGCAAGCGCCTCGCGCAACGCCGTCCAGCCGCGCCCCTCGATCAGCTCCATGATGTCGGGCTTCAGCAGCGCCCTGAGCGTGCCCTTCCGCATCCACCCTCCTATTGCCATAGGCCGTACGTGCGGACGGGCAGTCGTTGCCGACTGCCCGTCCGGATCACTGCCGAATCCCGCCCGTCACCGGGCGCGATCCAATGCCCGCGTCAACGGCGCGACGGAGGCGGCTCCGATTCCCCGCGCTGTGACGGTGGTGGTTCCGCCGCTGATGGCTCGGCGCCACGGCCAGGCGGTGGTTCTGTGATGATCGGACGCGACAGCTCCCGGTCGGCCGAGCGCTGCGTGAAGTATGGCGCCCGCTCGCGCCCACGCCGCCGGTTGCCGAAGAATCGCGAATCATCGCTCGTAGTGCCAGAGCGTGCGCGCGAGCCTTCTGCGCCGAACGACCGCCACACAGACTCCTCGTATTCCGGCGAGATGTCCTGGTGATCGAAATCGGGGAGCGCATTGAGCTCATCGCTCGAGATCCGGTCCACCAGCACGTCGTCCTTGTCCTCGTTCAGGCGCGCCTTCTCGATCGGCAGCAGGATGTGCCTGTCGTCCTTCCTGCCGCGGAACTCCTTGTCGAGCTCAACATCGAGATATCTGACGCGCATTGCCGACGGCTCCACGATCAGCTCGTGCACTTCGCCGATCTTCTTGCGGTCAGCAGTGACCACGTCCCATCCGCGAATGTCCGGGTCATCGTCGGCAATCTTGTAGTCGGACAGATCGTTTAGGGCGACCAGTCGCCGCGTCATGTCCTTGTCGGTTCGTGCCATCTGAAATCCTCCTCTGATGAAGCTTGCCTCTCTCTAGAGTGCCGGCCGCGGATCATCCTCCACAGGAGCGCCGGCGCGCGCCATTCTCGTGACCGTATCGCCAGCATTGGCGAAGAACCGCTCCACACGATCGATCTGATCGATCAGAGGAACGTTGGCATCCAGCATGCCCGCGGCCTGTCGCGTCTGACTGATTCTGACATCAACCTCGGCATGTTCGACGCGGTCGATGTCCTCCAGCAGTTCCGTACCGAGCAGAAACGCACTGCGTGTGTAGCGTGCGCGATTCGGAGCATCCTGATCACTTTGCACGCTGTCGGCATATGCTCGCATGCGGTCGAGTTGCTCGTCGAGCGGCTCCCCTCGCACGCTGTCTCTTTCGGTGGCATCGCCGATCGCATCTGCCAGCCTGCGAATGCCGTCCGCCGTGTATTCGTGCTCCCTGCCGGCTTCCTTCCGGGCGTCGGTGTCGCGCACCCACGCAGCGAAACTGCCGGCCTCGCCCGGCGGGAGTTCCTCGGTTGGGAAAGCTGCCGCCGGCGGCGCGTCGACATCCATCTCCGCCACTCGCGGACCGCGGTCTGCGAGGAACCAGACCAGCAGCGCCAGGATCAGCACTCCTACCAGCACCCAAGGCCAGACGTTGCGTTCGCGCCTTTCAAGTTTGATGTCTGCCATGATGCTCACCTCCATGCTGCAATCGTCCAAGCAGTGCGTTCGTCGAACCCAACTTCTCTAAGCACTGCGTTCGTCGAACCAACCGAAGGGCCGCAAGCTTCGGTCCCTCGGGGAGGAGCAGGGTCAGGGTTCCTGGGTTCGGCGAAGGAACCACTCGGTTAACCAATCACAGCGTCCCACCCATGCCGGTAAGCGCAAGCATCTCAGTGGCTTACATGTTGCCAGTGGGGTCAGACGATCGTCTTGGTGGAAGAACCGGGCAGCAGCTAGCTCTGAAATACAAAGTACTTGACAAACCTCAGCCTGGCCGCGATACTGCTCCCATGAGCTCTCCTTCTCCCCGGCCACTCAAGCTCGTTGAAGAGCAGGCGCCGACACTCCGTGCGCGGGCGATGGAAGACCTGCGCTTCATCCGCGAGACGATGGAGAACGCATCGTCGTTCACCGCGATCTCCGGTTGGGGTCAGGTTGTGGTAGGCGCTGCCGCGCTCGCAGCCGGAGCGATAGCAGTAACTCGCGAGAGTCGGGCCGCGTGGCTTGCCGTGTGGCTCGGGACAGCAATACTCGCGATGCTCATCGGAACCGTGACCACAGGGCTGAAGGCCCGCGCTGCCAAGCAACCACTGCTGCGCGGGCCTGTGCGGAAGTTCGCGCTGAGTTTCGCGCCCCCGATCTTCGTTGGTGCGATCCTCACGGCGGTGCTCACCCACCATGGCATGCTGACGGTGTTGCCCGGCCTCTGGCTTCTTCTCTATGGCACTGCCGTCATGACCGGTGGCGCCTTTTCCGTGCGGACGGTTCCTCTAATGGGAGCCTGCTTCATTGCGCTCGGCGCCGTCACCGTGTTGTTGCCGACCGTGGCTGGTGACTGGATGCTGATGCTGGGGTTCGGCGGCCTTCACGTGCTGTTCGGAATCGTCATCGCCAGGAGATACGGTGGCTAAATCAGGAGCTGCCCCCCGGCGTCGATCCGATGCCGGTGGCCGACCGCTGGGTGAGGATGCACGCGAGGCGCTGCGAGCGGAGCGAGGTCGCGCGGCGGCGGCGGAGTCACAGGAGCTCGATTCCATCATCCATCACCGAATGCGACTGGGGATCGTGAGCGCACTGGCGGCAAACGAATCGCTCACCTTCAACGAGTTGAAAACCTTGCTTTCCACCACTGACGGTAACCTCAGCGCGCACGCCCGGAAGCTCGAGGAGGCGCGGTACGTCACCTGCACCAAGTCCT
>CAYXRS010000024.1:0-30185 GCA_964467195.1 uncultured Gemmatimonadaceae bacterium | reverse complement strand
GACGGCGCTCGGCGCGGCAGCGGCGCCGGCGTTGGCAGGGGCGCAGAACGCGCCGCTCGCCCCTGCGCGCCCAGACTCCGCACATGCGCAGCTGAGGCAGCTCGAGCTGTTGCACCGCGAACTCGAGCGGGCAATGCGAGCGTTCAACGAGCGGCAGGCGCAGTTCGCGCAGTCGGGCACGCAATCGGATCGGGAGTCGCTGAGCAGCGCTCGCATGGAGCTGGAGATGGCGCGCGCTCAGCTCAACCGTGAGCTTCAGTCGCTGCTGGCTCGCGGATCCGCCGTGATGACCTGGCAGATGGACGAGGGCGGTACGAGATGGCGGGCAGCACCCAACCTGAGCGCGGAAAACTTCATCTTCTTTCAGCCATCGCAGCCCAGAGGATGGTTGGGGATCAACTTCACGACCCGCTGGCGCGAGATAGTGGATGCGTCGGGGAACAGCATCTGGAGCTTCGACGCATACCCCGTGATCGAGTCGGTGGAGCCGGGATCACCTGCCGAGCGCGCCGGGCTCGCGGCTGGTGACGTGCTGGTGTCGATGGGCGGACGCGATGTCGTGCGAGGCTCGACACCCTTCACCGAGCTGCTTCAGCCCGGCGCCGTCCTGCCGATCGAGGTGCGGCGCGGCGCCGAGCGTCGCCGTTTCACGGCACGCATCGTCGCGCGTCCGGTCACGAGCTTCAACACCGCGTCGGGGCAGGGTGGTCAACAGGTAGTGACGGTGACGACCACACCGATGAGCGCGGACGGTCGCCCGGAGCGGCTACGCGTCACGGTGCGCTCCGGTACGACCGTCAACGCCGACTCGGTGCGTCTGCGGTTCGATGCGGCGGACGCCAGCGGAAGCAGTACCGTGAGGCTGGTGCCGGTGCCTGCCGCGGGCAGCTCCTCGCTCGTTCTGGTTGCCGGGGCCGAGTTGTTCGCCTTCAGCGGCGAGTTCCAGCCGGCGCTCGGTGTGCGCGAGGGACTGCTCGTGCTCCGTGTGGCACCTGCCACGCCAATGGCGCGTTCAGGCTTCCAGCCCGGCGACGTGCTTCTGAGAGTGAACCGCGTGGTCACGCGGACACCCGAAGCGTTCCGTCTCGCGCTCGAGAACGAGCCGTCGCGCTCCGCTCTGGTGGATCTGATGCGCGGCGGGGAGCGGCGCTCGCTGACGCTGAGGTGGTGAGGGCCCAAGGGGTGAGTTCAAGGGTTCAAGGGGTCGGAGATTCAAGGTTCAAGGGGTCAGAGTACTTGAAACTCGTTTCAAGTACTCTGACCCCTTGAACCTTGAACTCTGATCCCCTACAACTGACCCCTTGCTACAGGTCGACCTTTCGCCGTGGCGTGAAGGTCCGCGACGTCACTTCGACCTCGAGGATGCTCTTGAGCGGCAGCGTACGGAACTCGTCGCGAAGATACGAGAAGACGACCACCTGACCGTTCTCGATCGCGTACGGCTCGTACTCGCGATCGTAGATCTTATCGGGGCTGTCCTGGAAGCGCACCCGGACCCGCCGGTGCTGCCTCCCCGCATCCCTGATTACGGATTCGAAATCGCCCACGGCAGCTCCTGCGTGTACGCCAGCGCCAGAGCGCCGCCCTCGGGACGGCGCTTCGCAATGATGCCGAGGCCGGCTCCGAGCTTCAAGCCTTTCCGGAACGCCGTCCTTCGCTGGCGACCGAAGCCCGGTCCTGCGCCCGTCGCCCGCTAAAGCTTCTGCTCTGCCGGCAGCAGCGACCGGTGTATCGCCAGCGCTGCTACCGCACCCTGCGCCGCGGCGTGGATCGCGAGCTGCGGGCCAGGTGTCACATCGCCGGCGGCGAAGACGTTCATCACCGACGTGTGGCAGCGCTCGTCGATATCGATCAGACCTTCCGCATCTCTCTTGCAGCCAATCTGCACTCCCAGATCATCGGCGGCGTGTTTTCCGAGCGCAAAGAAGAGTCTGTCGCACTCGATGCTCTTGCCGTCCACGAAGCGCAGTGCCTGCGCGCTGCGTTCGCTGCTCTCGAGGGCGGCGATGCGAGTGGTGATCACCGGCACGCCGAGCGTGGACAGCTTGTCGCGAAGTTCATCGTCGAGCTCCGCTTCCTGGCCGTGCGTGCACAGCGAGATCTTCTGCGTCCACGTGTAGAGCGCCAGCACCATGCCCACCGCTCGCTTGCCGGTACTCACCACCACCGTGCTGCAGCCGCGTGCCTCGTAGCCATCGCAATCGGGACAGTGGTGGGCGGTCTCGCCGTAACACCGCTCGAGTCCGGGGATGTCCGGCCAATCATCGCGGAGGCCGATCGCCAGGAGGAGCCTTCGGGCCTCCACGGTGGCGCCTCCCCCACGCAGGATGAGATGGAAGTGCTCCTCGCCATAGCGTTGCGCGGCCTCCACCTGGCCGTCGACAAAGGCTACTCCGTGCGCTCGCCCCTCCTCCCTGCCGCGTTCGCGCAGCTCGGCGGGCGGCGTTCCGTGGAGGCCCAGGTAGCCGTTGATGCCGCGCGCCTCCCAGTTCCGCGGATCGCCGGAGTCGATCACGACCACGGAGTGGAGATAACGCGCGAGCCAGATGGCGGCGCTCAGGCCAGCCGGCCCGCCGCCAACGATGGCGACGTCGTAAAGGGGAGAGTCCGACATGCGCCGCCGCCCGTGCAAGAAGTGAGCGGGCGGCGGAGTGGCTACCGGATGTAGTCTGGCGGCGGTCTGACTACCTGATGTTGCCCGGCGGCGGTGTGACTACCTGATGTTGCCCGGCGGCGGGTGACTACCGGATGGAACCCGGCGGCAGGTGACTACCGGATGGAACCCGGCGGCAACGAGTAGATCAGGCGGGCGGTGGCGCGGTCCGACTCCGACAGCTCGCGAACCCGCACCCGGGCCGTCATGATGTTGGACGTGTCCCCGGTGTGGTCGAGCCCGAGCAGGTGACCGATTTCGTGCAACGCGATGGCGCGGATCGCCCGAGCATCGAGGGGGTCGCCGCGGTTGTGGTAGAGCGCGAGGGTGATAGTGCCGTTCACGATCCACCAGTTCCGGTCGCGCGCCCAGAGCGTTTTGCCGCTGATGGACTCGTTGAACTGCTCCACCCACACGACGCGCACATCGGCGCCCGCGCTGTCCACCACGAAGGTGAAGGCGAGGGGCAAACCGACCTTCGTCCACTCGCCGAACGCTTCGCGCACCTTGCCCTGAAACGTCGGATCCCACCCGGACAGCCCCTGCCCGCTACCGATCCAAACTCGAATGGGACGCGAAAGCCGCTCGGGCCACCGTGCGAGGGCCGAGTCGCGGCTCAACAGAATCTCGTTGATGTAGGTACCCTGCTCGCCGCGGCGGATGCGGTCGCGAATGTCATTGAGGTTGCGCGCGGCCGGCTCTTCGGCGACCGTCGCGGCGGCGACGAACATCGCGGTGACGTCGCGCGGTTCCACGCGGACGCTGTCCAGCATGGCGGCCTGGGCGGTCGCCAGTGTCTTGGGCCCTTGCGCGATTTGCGCAACGACGAAGCCGAAGACGGGGATCAGCAGGAGAACGGGGAGATAATCGAGCCGCTTCATCGCGGGGTGGGGCAGAAGAATGTCGGGTACCGCCAGCGTTGGCGGGGCGGGCAGGCGCAGCACCGCTCAAGTGCCGTGCGAATTACGACGATCGAGGGAAGCGGCAGGGCACGGGCGTGCCTGCCAGAAGAGGGTGCGACTATCCGCGCCTGGCGACGCGTAAACTGTAATCTACATCACATCAAGCTTGTGATCAACAATACACATGACGGACCGTTTTGTTGCGGAACGGGGCATGCCGGCCGAATGTCAGATGCGGGTCGGGTCCGAAACGGCTGTCGTCAGCCCGGCCCGTCATCAACCAATCCCGAGTCCGGGGCCCCAACCCTCGGTCTTACGGCGCCAGCAGCTTGTACATCACCGGAGTCACCAGAAGCGCCAGAAGGGTGCTGGACACGAGCCCGCCAATGATCACGAAGGCCAGCGGTGAGTACAGCGATGACCCGGCGAGCGCGAGCGGTAGCAGGCCGCCGATGCAAGGGGCTTCAGCCCCGCTACCCCACACCGAATCGCGGCGGCTCTGCGCCTCCGCGTCCTGAGCCCTTGAGTCCAGTCAAGGGAGCCCTAAAGCCGGGACTTGACGCCCGCGCAATCGGGAAGGAGCTTGGTTGAGCATTCAACCAAGAACAGTGGACACCCTCGCATCCACCCGCGATCGGCTCATCTACTCTGCCCTGCGGCTCTTTGCCGACAAGGGCTACGGGTCGACCAGCATCGCCGACATTCTCCACCTGGCCGACGCTCGGAGCGGCAGCTTCTACCACTTCTTTCCCACAAAACAGGATCTGCTGCTGGCGGTGCTCGCCGCCTATCGGGACGGGATCGGTGTCATGCTTCTCGATCCTTCATGGCGCGGCGTAGAGGACCCGATCGAGCGCGTGTTCGCGCTCCTGGCGCGGTACCGGGAACTGCTGGTCGAATCGGACTGCATGTATGGGTGTCCGATCGGCAGTCTGGCGCTCGAGCTTCACGAGCCCGATCCGCCGGTTCGCGAGCTGCTTTCCGCGAACTTCGACGCGTGGATCACCGCCATCGAGCAATGCTTTCTCCACGCCGCCGATCGACTGCCGGCCACCGATCCGCGCCAGCTTGCCATTCTGGCGCTCACGACAATGGAGGGGGGTGTGATGCTGTCGCGCACCTTTCGCACGCTGGATCCGTATGATGCCGCCGTCAGCGGCTATCGCTCGCACGTTGACCGGTTGCTGGAAGTGGCCGGGCAATGATGCTGTCGTCGCAGCATTCCTTTCACCGAGGGCTCACGACATGAGCACCGCTGCACTCGATTTCGGCGCACTTCGGCGCGCCACACTGATCGGAACGGTCCTTCAGGTAGCGATGGTGGTGAGCGGTCACTACGCCACAGCGATCGCCGAGTTGTTCGCCGTGCTCGGCATGACGATCTCGCTGATCGCCGGGCTGCTGTACGCCATGAAAGCGCGCGGCGGGGCGATCGGCAGTGCCGCGCTCGGAGGAATGCTCGCGGGCGGCATCTGCGCGCTCATCGGCATCCTGATCTCCTTCGGTCTGGGCGACGTGGAAGCAATGATCATCGCGTTCGGCACGGTGAGCTCTGCCGTTACCGGAGCGATCGGGGGTGTGATAGGACGGTGGGTCGCTGGCCGCGAGGGGAAGCCGGCGTAGAACCCCCAATGAGCGGTTGACCCGCTATGCAAAGGAGCGTGTGCGCCGGCAAGGGTGAATAGCGCCGGCGCCCTGCGGGGCACCAACGGTTCGAACCGGGCGGTTGCCACGTGCCGGCACGGGAGACATCTTCGCCACTCCTCTCTCGCCTGCTGCATTGATCGATCGCCGAAACTTCCTCGCGACCATGGGTCTGGCGGCGTCCCGCGCCGCCCTTGGCTGGCATGGGTTTGAAGCAGCGTTTGGTGGGCGGCGCTCACTCGACCGCATCGGTCTTCAGCTCTACACGGTGCGCGGCGAAATGGCCCGTGATTTCGCCGGAACGCTGGAGCGCGTCGCTGCCGTGGGCTACAACGAAGTCGAGTTCGCGGGTTACTTCGATCGCACGCCCGCTGAAGTGAAGGCCATACTGGCGCGGCTGGGTTTGAGTGCGCCATCCGCGCACGTGGCGTATCCGGCGCGCCGCGACGAGTGGAAGCGCGCTCTTGACTCGGCGGCCGAGATCGGGCATCGCTATGTCACCGTTCCCTGGATCCCACAGGAAGAGCGGCGCACGCTCGACGGCTGGAAGAAGGTGGCCGACCTGTTCAACCGGGCCGGCAAGGACGCCGCAGCCTCGGGGCTGCGCTTCGCCTATCACAACCACGACTTCGAGTTCGTGCCGGTGGATGGTGCGATCCCGTTCGACACCCTGCTCGCCGAGACCGACCCGTCGCGCGTGGTCTATCAGCTCGATCTGTACTGGATCACCAAGGCCGGACACAATCCAATGGCGTACCTTGCCGAGCATCGTGGGCGGATTCCGATGGTGCACGTGAAGGACTCCGCCGGCCCTCCGGCGCATCGCATGGTGGATGTGGGGCGGGGGACGATCAATTGGAGCCGGCTGCTGGCGCGCGCGCGAGACTCGGGCACTCGGCATTTCTTCGTCGAGCACGACCAGCCGGAGAACCCGATGGTATCCATCCGGTCGAGCTACGACTTTCTTGTCGGGTTGACGATCTAGCTACAGGGGCCCAACGGCTGAGATGAGTCGGGAGCGTTGCCGATGACGGGAAGTCGTCCGACATACGATGTATGCATCGTGGGCTCAGGCGCCGGTGGCGGCATGGCGGCCTGGGTGCTGACGCAGGCGGGCGCCAACGTGGTAATGCTGGAAGCGGGACCGTCGTGGTACGCCTCGCGTGACTCCACCATGAATCTCCCCGCGTACGCGTCGCCAAGGCGCGGCGCCGCCACGAAGACGCGCCCATTCGGGGAATGGGACGCGTGCGACGGTGGCTGGGAAGTGGAGGGAGAGCCATACACCCGCGCGCCTGGTACGCGCTTCCGCTGGTGGCGTGCGCGCATGCTGGGCGGTCGCACCAACCACTGGGGACGCATCTCGCTTCGCTTCGGCCCCGATGATTTTCGTCGCAAGTCCCTGGATGGACTCGGCGACGACTGGCCGATCGGTTACGACGACGTGGCTCCGTACTACGATCGCGTCGACCGGCTGGTTGGCATCTTCGGGAGCCGCGAAGGCCTGCCCAACGATCCGGATGGAATCTTTCAGCCGCCACCCAAGCCGCGTTGTTACGAGCTGCTCGTCAAGAAGGCGTCGGACAGGCTCAACATTACCTGCATTCCTTCCCGCCTTTCAGTCATCACGCAACCGTTGCACGGTCGTCCCGCCTGTCACTACTGCGGGCAATGCAACCGCGGCTGTACCGTGAAGGCCAACTTCTCCAGCCCTGACGTTCTCATCGCGCCGGCGCTGGCGACGGGTCGCCTCACGCTGCTCACCAACGCGATGGCGCGCGAAGTGACGGTCGGTCCCGACGGACTCGCCACCGGAGTCTCTTTCATTTACAAGGCGTCTGGATCGGACGAACACGTACGAGCCCGCGTTGTAGTGCTGGCGGCGAGCGCGTGCGAGTCTTCGCGACTCCTTCTCAACTCCCGGTCCACGCATCACCCGGATGGCATCGGCAACTCTGGGGGCACGGTGGGCAAGTATCTCACCGACACTACCGGTTCCGACGTTGCCGGATTCATTCCGGCCATGACTAATCACATCCCGCACAACGAGGAAGGCGTTGGCGGGATGCACGTGTACATGCCCTGGTGGCTGAACAACCGGAAGCTGGATTTCCCCCGCGGCTACCACATAGAAGTCTGGGGCGGACTTGGGCCGCCGCAGGCTGGTTTCATGGGCGGCATTCAGCGCTACGCACCGGGCGGCGGATATGGCGCGCAGCTCAAGAACGACTATCGCAAGTACTACGGCTCCACGATCGGCTTCTCCGGTCGAGGTGAGATGGTCCCGAACGACGATTCGTTCTGCGAGATCGATCCGGAGGTGAAGGACCAGTGGGACATTCCCGTGCTCCGCTTCCACTGGCAGTGGACTGATCACGAGTACAACCAGGTGAAGCACATGCAGGAGACCTTCCGCGCGCTGATAGCGGAGATGGGAGGAGAGGTGTTCGCGCCCATGCCCGGCCGCGAGCGCGGCTACGGGATTGCCGATGGAGGCACGATCATCCACGAGCTGGGTGGCACGCGCATGGGGAGCGATCCGCGCAGTTCCGTGGTGGACTCCAACGGCAGCGTGCACGACTGTCGGAATCTGTTCGTGGCGGATGGCGGGCCGTTCGTGTCGCAGCCGGACAAGAACCCGACATGGACCATCCTTGCGCTCTCGTGGCGCACGAGCGACTTCATCACTGAGGAACGGAAGCGGGGAGCGCTATGAGCGAGCGCGCCGAACGCGACACAGCTGCAGGCGACAGCGAGGCGCTCGACACGTCGGGGCACCGGATGAGTCGCCGCGACGCCGTGAAGCTGCTCGGCATGGCGCCGCTGCTCACCGTACTGGAGTGGTCGCCGGTGGATGTCAGCCGGGCGGCGCGAGCTGTCGAGAGGCTGGCGGACGCCGGATGGGAGTACGAGCCACGCTTCTTCACTGCGCCGGAGTGGCGTACAGTCAACATCCTGGTGGACTACGTCATCCCGAAAGACGAACGCTCGGGAAGCGCGACGGACGCCAAGGTGCCGGAGTTCATGGACTTCATGCTCTCTGACGAGCTGACCGCCACATCGGATGCGACCCGCACCGCGATGCGGGATGGCCTGCGCTGGCTGGATCACGAGTGTCGGCGCCGTTCTCGTTGCAGCTTCGCCGATTGCGGCGACGCGCAGCGTCGGCAGCTGCTCGACGACATAGCCTGGCCGCGGCGCGCGCGTGACGAGATGAGCGAGGGCGTCATGTTCTTCAACCGGTTCCGTGACATGACCGCGGCCGGGTTCTTCTCGAGCTCCATCGGCTGGCGGGATCTGGAGTACCAGGGGCACACGTTCGTGACGGAGTGGAACGGCTGTCCGGAGCCGGCGCTCCGCAAGCTCGGCGTTTCCGAGGATGTAATGAACACGAGGATACCGGTTGAGCATGGCACGGACTAACGGCGGACCACCCGACGGCCGGCTTGGTGTCGGCTTCATTGGCAGCGGCTTCAACGCCGGCTTCCACCTGCTTGGGTGGACGGGAGTGCGCGATGCGGACGTGCTTGGCGTCTGGAGTCCCACGAAGAAGAACGCGACGGCGCTGGCGTCGCGTGCCCGAGCACTGGATGTTGGCAACGCGAAGGCCTACCGCTCCATCAGCGACATGGTGGCCGATCCGGCAATCGACGCGCTCTGGCTCGCCGGCCCGAATCAGGCGCGCGTGGAGAACATGGAGGAGATCGTTCACGCCGTCGAGAGCGGCAAGGGCACGCTGCGCGGACTCGCCTGCGAGAAGCCGCTGGCGCGCAATGTGGCCGAGGCCAAGCAGGTCGTGGCGCTTGCGAAGCGTGCCGGTATCATGACCGGCTACCTCGAGAATCAGCTGTTCGCGCCGCAGGTGGAATACGGTCGTTCGCTGATCTGGGCTCGCGGCGCTGCCGCGGCAGGTCGGCCGTATCTGGCCCGCGCCGCCGAAGAGCACAGCGGGCCACACATGCCATGGTTCTGGCGCGGCGAGCTTCAGGGCGGTGGCGTGCTCAACGACATGATGTGTCACTCGGCGCTCGTCGTAAGACACCTGCTCACTGATCCGAGCAAGCCGCTGTCGTCCGTGCGGCCGGTGCGGGTGAGCGCGCACATAGCCAGCCTGAAGTGGACGCGCCCCGAGTACCGCCGGCAGCTCACCAACCGAATGGGGCGCGATGTGGACTACACCAGGTGCCCGGCGGAAGACTTCGCCAGCATGACGGTCGAGTTCGAGACGGATGATGGGCACGTGGTGATTGGCGAGGCCACCACGAGTTGGAGTTTCGTTGGTGCTGGTTTGCGTCTCTCCGCCGAGTTGCTGGGGCCGGAGTACTCGATGTCCTGGAACACGCTAGACAGCGGTCTCAAGCTGTTCTTCAGCCGCGAGACGCGCGGCAAGGCTGGTGAGGATCTGGTCGAGAAGCAGAACGCCGAGGTGGGCCTCATGCCGGTAGTGGCGAACGAGGCGGCGGCGTACGGCTACGAGGCCGAGGACCGGCACTTCGTTCGTGCGTTTCTGGGCAAGGAGTCGCCGCGACTCACATTCGCTGATGGACTCGAGGTCGTGAAGCTGTTGATGACGGCGTATCAGAGTGCGGAGCAGGGGAAGACGCTGGCGTTTCCGGCGCGCGGGCTGGACAAGTTCATCCCGGCGGTGGCGCGTGGGACGTGGAAACCGGCGGTGGTCTCCGGCTGACGCGGGTGTGCAGGCATGGTCAGGGGGTACGCGGATGATTTGCCACGGAGACAGAGTGGTCTCTGCAGGACGACGTGGAGTGTTTCAACCGCATTGGCTCCGTCTCAGAAACCAGATCCCGACCGCATCACGGAGGCGTGACCAGGCATGACGTCAAAGAGAATCACCAGGCGCGAGTTCGTGGGCGACGTGGCCCGCTTTGGTGCGGGAGTGATGATCGTCCCACGGCACGTGCTGGGAGGTGTGGGTTACCAGGCGCCGAGCGACACGCTCAACATCGCCATCGTGGGCGCGGGTGGTATGGGTGTGAGCAACACCGAGCAGCTCGCGAGCGAGAACATTGTCGCGCTGTGCGACGTGGACTTTCGCTACGTGGACCGGCAGATCGCCGGGCGTCACCAGAACCGCGACGGTGAGACGCGTCCGGAGGGTGTGCGGGCGCAGGAGGCCTACCGCAGCGCCCCCCGTTATGCGGACTACCGGGAGATGCTGGAGAAGCAGAGGGACATCGACGCAGTGGTGGTCGGCACGCCCGATCACACGCACGCCGTGATCGCTCTGGCAGCCATGCGAATGGGGAAGCACGTGTACGTGCAGAAGCCGCTGACCTGGTCGGTGCACGAGGCTCGCATGCTGCGCGAAGTCGCGCGCCAGACGCGCGTGGTGACGCAGATGGGCAACCAGGGCCACTCCACCGAGGAGGCGCGGCTGGTGAACGAGTGGATCCAGGCGGGAGTGATCGGGGCGGTCAGTGATGTGCACGCGTGGACGAACCGCCCAATATGGCCGCAGGGGCTACCACGTCCCTCTGCAACCAACGATCGTCCGGAGAGCAGCGGCTGGAATCAGCGTGTCGTCAACGAAGCGACGTCGGCGGCGATCGGCGGCGCCTTTCCCGTTCCGCCGGAGCTCAACTGGGACCTTTACCTGGGTCCGGCGCCCGCGATTCCCTACCATCCCATCTATCACCCCTTCAACTGGCGGGGGTGGGTGGATTTCGGCGTGGGGGCGCTCGGCGACATGGGTGCCCACCTGATCGATCATCCTTACTGGGCGCTCGGCCTCACCTACCCGACGACCATCGAGGCGACCTCCACGCCATTCGGCGGTCCGCGCGAGCAACCTGCGACGTATCCGCTGGCGATGACCGCGCAGTATCGCTTCCCGGCTCGTGGCGCGCAGCCGCCAGTCAGGCTCAACTGGTATGACGGCGGTCTGATGCCGCCGCGCCCGGATCACCTGCCCGAGGACGTCGTACTCAGTCGCGAGGGTGGAGTGATGTACATCGGAGCGAAGGGTCTGCTGATGCACGAGACATACGGGCGCAATCCGCGAATCTGGCCGGAGTCGCTCATGGAAGCGGCGAAGGCGGTGCCGCGCACCATCCCGCGCATCGAGACGAGTCACGAGATGAACTGGGTGATGGCGTGCAAGGGGCAGGGGACTGCGACGTCGCCGTTTGAGTACGCGGCGCCGCTCACCGAAGTGATGCTCCTTGGCATCGTGGCGGTGCGGACGGGCCAGGGTCGCCGCATCGCGTACGACGGCGAGCGGGGGACGGTAACCAACGTCCCCGAAGCCAACCAGTATCTCACGCGCGAGTACCGCGCCGGCTGGGCGTTGTGAAGTGCGATTCGCCGGGCGTTACGAGGCGAGCCCAGTTCCGCACGTTGCCGCCGGGCTTCGTGCGGCGGAGGTGCAACGGAGGATGGTCCGTTCGAGAGCTGAGAACGGAGTGGCGGGTGGTGGCGGCGCTGCCGGTGACGGCACTGGTGCTGGCTTGCGGCACAACTCGCTCCGGCGATGGCGCCGACACACCGACTGCGATGGCTGAAGAGGGGACTCCGCACAATCAGCTCACGGCCGAGGAGCGAGCCGCCGGGTGGCGGCTGCTCTTCGACGGCCGCACTACGGATGGCTGGCGCGGCTACCGGCGTAATGACATGCCGCACGGCTGGCAGGTCATCGACGGCGAGCTCACACGCGTGTCACGCGCCGGTGACATCATCACCACCGAGCAGTTCGGGAGCTTCGAGCTTGCTGTCGACTGGAAGGTAGAGCCAGGGGGGAACAGCGGTATCTTCTTCCGCGCCACGGAGTCCGAGAGGGAGATCTACATGAGCGCTCCCGAGATGCAGGTGTTGGACGATGCCGCACACCGCGACGGGCAGTCGCGTCTCACCGCGGCGGGATCGAACTACGGGTTGCACGCGGCGCCGGAGGGCGTGGTCCGCGCGGCCGGTGAGTGGAACGAGGCGCGTGTAGTGGTGAACGGGAATCAGGTGGAGCACTGGCTCAACGGACAGAAGGTGGTGGAGTACGAGCTCCTCAGCGCTGACTGGGAGCGACGGGTGCGGGAGAGCAAGTTCGTGGAGTGGCCCGCCTACGGTCGTGCCGCGCATGGACACATCGGACTCCAGGACCACGGCGACCGTGTCGCCTTCCGCAACATCAGGATAAGGGAGCTGCCGTGAGCGACGGTCAGAGCGCGGGTGGGGGAGTCAGTGGAGCGGGCGCGGTGCGCGCTCGTCTCTCCACGATGATGTTCATCCAGTATTTCATCTACGGCGCCTGGTTCGTGACGATGGGCACGTACCTGGGGCAGACGCTGCGCTTCGACGGCACCCAGATCGGCCTTGCCTACGGCACGCCGGCGTTGGCGGCGATCCTCTCGCCACTGATCGTGGGAATGATCGCGGACCGCTTTTTCTCCACCGAGCGGGTGCTGGCGGTGCTGCATCTGATGGGGGCAGGGCTGCTGTTCTTCGCATCCACGCAGACCACCTTCGGCGCCTTCTACATAGCGATCCTGGGATACACGCTCTGCTTCATGCCGACGCTGGCGCTGAGCAACTCGCTCTCGTTCGACCACATGAAGGACCCGCAGAAGGACTTTCCGCGGGTGCGCGTACTTGGCACCATTGGCTGGATCGTGGCCGGTCTCCTCATCGGCAGCCTCCACGTGGAAGCCACGGCGATCCCGCTGCGAGTGGGCGCCGCCGCGTCACTGGCGATGGCGATCTACGCGCTCACGCTCCCGCACACTCCGCCTCACGCCGCCGGTAAGCCGCTCTCCATGCGCGACATCCTGAACCTGGATGCGCTTTCGCTGATGCGGGACAGGTCGTTCGCAGTGTTCGTAATCGGCTCCTTCCTGCTCTGCATCCCGCTCCAGTTCTACTACGCGTTCACCAATCTCTTCCTGAACGAGGTGGGGATGTCGGAGCCGGCGAGCAAGATGACGATGGGCCAGATGTCGGAGATCGTCTTCATGCTGCTCATGCCCTGGTTCATGATCCGGCTGGGCGTGAAGCGCATGCTGCTGATCGGCATGGCCGCCTGGACGCTGCGTTACGTGCTGTTCGCCTATGGTAACGTGGGCTCGCTGATCTGGATGCTCTATGCCGGGATAATCCTCCACGGCATCTGTTACGATTTCTTCTTCGTCACCGGCCAGATCTACGTGGACCAGCGCGCCGCCCTGCGCATCCGTGCGGCGGCGCAGGGCTTCCTCGCCATGGTCACGCTGGGAGCTGGCCAGTTCGTGGGTTCGTGGTTGTCGGGCATGATAGTGCAGGCCAACTCGTTCACCGATGCCGCGGGCGTCGTGTCGCATGACTGGCGAGCGATCTGGCTCGTGCCCGCCGCCGGCGCGTTCGGTGTGATGCTGCTCTTCGCGCTCTTCTTCAAGCCGCAAGCGCCACGGGAGAAAGAGGCAGTGGTCACCGAACCTGCTCCGGCAAGTGCGCCTGCATGACATCTGTGCAGGGGTAAGGAACGGCGAGTTTTTGTCGGACAGAAACACGCGCTGCGTTCCATGAGGTCGGATGAAGCCCTACCTGTCCTCTGCGTCGCCGTGGAAAGAAACACCCAACCTTCCGCGCATCAGAGAACCCGGACCCCCAAATCGCTTTCGTAGCGCGGCAGTGGTGGATTCGCTCTTGCATGCACCGGGGTTTCAAGGCCACGGAAACGCGTTTCCTTGTAGCGGAGAGCCAGCATGAACCTGAAAGGCATACATCACCTCACCGCTATCTCAGCCAGCATCCGCCAGAACCATCGGTTCTACACGCAGGTGCTCGGCATGCGGTTGGTAAAGCGCAGCGTCAATCAGGATGACGTGAGCGCGTACCACTTGTTCTACGCCGATGCGGTCGGCTCTCCGGGTACGGACCTGACCTTCTTCGACTGGGAAGTGCCGCGGGAGCGCCGCGGAACGCGGAGCATCACCCAGACGTGCCTCAGGGTGAGTGGTGAGGCAGCGCTGCAATGGTGGCGTTCCCGGCTCGATGAGCAGGGCGTCCCTCATTCGCCGCTGGGCGAGCGCGACGGGCGCGCTACGATCGAGCTGGAGGATCCGGAGGGTCTGCGGCTGGCCCTGGTGGACGACGGCGGCTCGGGCGATGCACCGGTACCATGGGAACGCAGTCCCGTGCCCGCGGAATATCAGATCCGGGGGCTCGGTCCCATTGTAATGAGTGTGCCCGTGTTGAATCCCACCGACGTGCTCGTCACCAAGGTGCTGAACATGAGCGAGGCGCGTGACTATCCGCATCCGGAGAACTCGCAGCTGAGAGTGCACGTTTTCGAGATGAGGTCCGGTGGCGGCGGGCCACATACCGAACTGCATGTGGCGGTGCAACCCGACTTGCCTGTCGCGCAGCAGGGAGCGGGAGGAGTGCACCACGTTGCCTTCCGTACGCCCGACCATGAGTACGATGCCTGGACGAATCGGCTGAACGAGCTTGGTGTGCCGAACAGCGGACCGGTGGATCGTTTCTGGTTTCGAAGCCTGTACCTCAGGGAGCCGAACGGCGTTCTCTTCGAGATCGCCACGGACGGTCCGGGCTTCGGCGTGGACGAGGAGGTGGAGAAGCTCGGCGAGAAGGTAGTGCTGCCGCCTTTTCTGGAGCCGCGACGCGAGGCCATTCTGGCACAGCTCGAGCCAATAGACTGAATCTCGCCGTCCTGAGGTAGCTTGGCTGGGGGGTCGATCGTCTTCTTCAGGTCTGATGCTGTAGCTCGCTTCGCGCGAGCAAATCCCTCAGCAGGGAACGTAGAGATGAGGATTCTCGTTACTGGCGGCACCGGCTTTACGGGCACCGCCCTCTGTCGGCGTCTTGCCAGAGATGGTCACGACGTGATTGCCCTTGATTACAAGGCGGGCGTAGCGGACGACGAGCTGACTTCGCTGGGCGTTCGCATCGAGATCGGCTCGGTAACAGATCGGGATCTCGTTGACCGCGTCACCGCCGGCTGCGAGCGCGTCTTCCATCTGGCCGCCGCCTTCCGGCTCGTGAATTTGGGCAAGGACGAGTACCGGCACATCAACGTGGAGGGCACGCGCTACGTGCTGGAGAGCGCGCTGCGCCATGAAGTCGGTCGGGTGGTGAACTGCAGCACATGCGGCGTACACGGAAACGTCGAGCGGCCACCAGCCGATGAGAACGCACCGATCGCACCGGCTGACTTCTACCAGCAGACCAAGTGGGAGGGTGAGCTGGTGGCGCAGGAGTTTCTGGAGCGAGGGTTGTGGGTGTCCACCGTAAGGCCGACAGCGATCTACGGGCCGGGCGATCCGGAGAGATTCGCGATGATCTTCCGCCGGGTAGCGCGGGGCCGTTTCGCATTCCTCGGAAACGGGAACACTCTGTATCACCCGGTTTTCGTGGAGAATCTCGTTGATGGGTTCCTGCTGGCGGCCGAGCGTGACGTGGCACGCGGGCAGCCTTACCTGATCGGGGATGATCGGGCGCTGCCGATACGAGAGCTGGTCGAGCGGGTGGGGGAGGCGCTGAACGTGGACGTTCGAATGACGTTCCTGCCATTCGCGCCATTCTACGCGACGGCCGCGGCGGTGGAGCTTCTCTACAAGCCCCTTCCCATGGAGCCGCCGATATTTCGCCGGCGGCTCGATTGGTTCCGGCAGAACCGTTCCTTCGACATCGGCAAGGCGCGGCGCGAGCTCGGCTACACACCTGCCGTGGATCTGCCGACGGGACTGACGATCACCGGCGCCTGGTATCGAGAGCAGGGGGTCATCTGACCTTCGCTTCCCATTTCCTTGCGCCGCCGCTGCCCAGGGCAGTCAGCCATTCCGCCACGTCGTCGGGGTTGTCGCCGTTGAGGTAGATCCGATGCCATAGCTCCGTGTTGAGCAGGATCCAGAGGCGGAAGTTGTGGTCGCGGCGTCCGGCGAGATGCTCCTCCAGAAGCCGGTGCATGTACGCCTGCTGAAAGATGCCGCACTCTACCATCCGCGACTCGGCGAACACGCGCCGAAGCGGCTCGCTCAGTTCGGTTCGCATCCAGCGCGCGAGCGGGAAGCCGAAGCCCTGTTTGGGTCGCGTGATGATCTCGTTCGAGAGATAACGCGACGCAGTACGGCGGAGGATGTACTTCAGCTTTCGCCCGTTCAGCTTGAGCCGTCCCGGGATTCGCGCCGCCAGCTCCATCACGTGATGATCGATGAACGGTGGCCGCACCTCCAGCCCGTGCGCCATACCCATTCGGTCAACGATGGTGAGCAGGTGATCGGGAAGCCGAGTCATGCAGTCGGTGTGAAGCATCCTGTCCACGGCATCCGTTACGCCTTCTGCGTGGTAGTGCTCGAGGATCTTCGGCATGGAATCCTGCTCGGACAGTCCGGCGCGTACTTCGGGTCGCAGCAGTTCGCGCTTGTCCTCCTCGGTGAAGCGAAGGAAGCTCATGCTCAGCGCATAGCGTTCGCCGCCGGAAACCAGTGACATCGCGTTGGCCCAGCGTAGCTTCTGGGCCACGCTCTTGTAGCCGAAGCTTTCCGGCACTCGATCCACGATGGCCTGCAGAACGGTCCTGCGCAGCGCCGCCGGCAGGAGCGCGTAGATGTCCACCAGTCCGTTGCCGGCGAACCGGTCGTATCCGGCGAACAGCTCGTCTCCACCATCCCCGCTCAGCGCCACCTTCACATGCTTGCCGGCAAGACGGGACACCAGATAGCACCCTGCGGCGAACGGATCGCTCGGCTCATCGAGGTGCCAGATCATCTCGGGCAGTAGGCGTACGAGGTGGGCTGATGTGACCTCCTCATGATGCTCGGTATTCCACTGCTCTGCGACCTGCCTGGCGAACGGAAGCTCGCTGAACCCCTGCTCGCGGACGCCGATCGCGAATGTCGGCACCGGTTCGATACTCTGATCGGCAAGCATCGCCGTGAGAATCGAGCTGTCTATGCCGCCGCTGAGGAAAGTGCCGACCCTGACATCGGCAACGGCGTGCGCCCTCACCGAGTCGCGCAGCACGCGGTCCAGCTCTTCCTCCACCACGCGCTCGTCATCCGGCAGTTTGTCCAGGTACGACAGCGTCCAGTATCGCTCGAGCCGCTCGGCGCCGCGCTCGAAGGTGAGGTGGTGGGCGGCGGGCAATTTCGTGATCCCGGCGAACATCGACCGGTCATCCGGCACGAAACGCAGGGAGATGAAGTGCGCGAGTGCCTGAAGGTCGGGCGCGGTGGGAGCGAATGCAGCAGTGAGCAGAGCCTTGACCTCCGACGCGAAGGCAATGCCTCCACCGGACAGCCGCTGATAGAAGAGCGGCTTCTGCCCCATTCTGTCGCGGGCGAGAAAAAGTCGTGCGCGGGCCGGCTCCCAGATGGCGAAGGCGAACATGCCGCGCAGCTTGTGCACGCAGCGCGCTCCATCCCGCTCGAACAGTGCCAGCACCACTTCCGTGTCGCTTTGCGTGCGGAAGACGGTGCTCTCTCGCTCCAACTCGGCGCGAAGCTCACGGTAGTTGTAGATCTCGCCGTTGAAAACGATATGAAGGCTGCGCAAGCCATTCGAGAGCGGCTGGTGGCCGCCAGCAATGTCGATGATGCTCAGGCGGCGATGGCCGAGCGCGCATTCGCCGTCGTCGAACTTGCCGTGATCATCCGGGCCGCGATGGGCGATGACATTCACCATCGCGTCCAGCCGGGCGCGATGGGCGGGGTTGTTGCTGAGGATTCCGGCTATGCCACACATGAGTCGGACAAAGACCAAGTTTGGGGGACAACGGCGAGCGGCTGGACTGTCGAGCCCCGAGTTCCCCCCCCGAGACCTCTTGAATCCCTCCTGGACTGCCTGTGTTCGTGCGCCCTAACGATGGACGCAGAAGATTGTGTGTGAGCAAACCGTTGCCGCCCGGTTCCACTCCCCGGCGTTGCCGGGACAGCAGCATTCCGCGCCCAGGCTGCCCCCTGACTACCTTAATCCTTCGCAAGATGAACCGCACTGGAGGCCCCGACCCAAACCGACGGCATGACTGAGCGCTCGAAAGACACAGTACCACGAGCCACCACCACGCCCGGCGTGGTTGACGCGGCGCCGATTGCGCCGGCGGCACCAGCCGCCCCTCCCGCCGGCCGGAAGACGCCCTTCGACAGCTCCATTGTCGACGGACCTCTCACCCGCGTGGTCTGGCGAATCGCCTGGCCGACGATGCTCCAGAACGTGTTGGGGGGACTCCAGGGGATCGTCGACCACGCGATGGTCGGCCACTATGTCGGCTACACCGGGAACGCGGCGATCGGCGTGAGCTGGCAGATCTTCCTGGTCGTGGTCGTATTCATCTCGTCGCTCTTCACGGGGATGAGCGTGCTGGTGGCCAGATTCGCGGGCGCGGGTGACCCCGACAGGGTAAATCGTACCGTTTACCAGGCGTTCCTGACCGCAATCGTCCTCTCGCTGGGGGTGCTCGCCCCGCTCGGCTACGTGCTCGCGCCATCGCTGCTTGGCGTGGTGAACGCGACGCCGGCGGTACAGGCGGAGGCGCTACCGTATCTGCGGATCATGTTCGTCTTCAGCTCCGGCATGCTCGTCTTCTTCATGCTGGGCGGTGCGCTGCGGTCGGCCGGCGACGCACGTACGCCGCTGCGGCTCGGCATCGTCGTCACGGTGCTGAACATCACGCTGAATGTGATTCTCATCCGCGGCCTCGGTCCGATCCCGGCGTTCGGTACTGCCGGTGCGGCGATGGGGACGGTAATTGCGATGACCGCGGTTGGCGTCTTCGCCCTTCGCATGCTGCGCCGCGGTGGCTGGGTAGTGGGTTTCCCAAAGGGCGGAAGCCGTCGTCCGGACTGGAGTGTCATCCGGGCGCTCTTCCGCTTCGGTCTGCCGGCTGGCGCGCAGGGCGTAGCGATGAACGTGGCCGGCGTCCTCCTGCTTGCCTTCATCGGGTCGCTGGCCCACAGCGCCCAGGCGCAAGCAGCGTACGCGGTGGCGTACACCGAGCTGTTCTCGCTGATCACCTGGACGTCGTTCGGATTGATGAGCGCCGCGGCCGCCGTGGCCGGTCAGAACCTGGGTGCGGGCAAGCCGGAGCGGGCGGCGGCTGCGGTGCACACGGCGGCGCGCATCGCGCTCGTGGGCGCGGTCACTTTTGGACTGCTTTTCCTCACCATACCCCGGCAGCTACTGAGCGTGTTCGGCATGACGGATCCGGTGGTAGTCGACCTGGGCGTGGAACTGCTGCGTTACCTGAGCATGTCCGGAGTGTTCATAGCCGTCGCGCTCACGTACACCGGCGGTCTCCAGGGTACGGGTGACACGCGCAGTCCATTGCACATCTCCATAGTGTCACAGATCGTGGTGCCGCTCGGCATCTGCTTCATCATCCAGCAGGTGGGGACGCTGGAGGCGCGTGACATCTGGCTGGCGATCCTCTCCGGACACGTCACGCGCTGTGCGCTGAGCGTGCTCAAGTTCCGGCAGGGGAAATGGCGGAGCATCGTGGTGGAGATCGGGCCAAGCCGCCGATAAGCTGCGGGGGGGGATGATACGATTCGCCGCCATTCTACGAGTTCCATGATAAACGGAGCTCGAACGCATGAGATCGCTGCCATCCCGCCTGCGCCTGAAGTTGGCCGTAGCTTGCCTGTGCCTGGCCGCCAGTCCGGCGTACGCGCAGCTGCCCAGAACGACTCCGGTTCCCTCGCGCGCCTGCGGCGCGTAGAGCTGTTCTCGCGGACTGCCAGCGGCGTCAACTACGTGGAGGTGAACGGAGGTGCCACGGAGTACCGCACGAGCCAGCGAGGCGACTTCAGCGGCTCAGTCTGGGTGGCGACGGCGCTTACGCCGCCAGGTCAGCCGCGCGGGCTTCGGGCCATCTCGCACGAGATCAGTGGTGCGGCGGGTCGGAAGACCATATACGTCCAGCTCAGGAACGCGGCCGGCACATCACCAGTGTACTCCGTTTGAGCTGGACTTTCTGGATCTCTACACTTGCAAGCTGGCGTACCGCCGTGCGCCGAACGCCACTGCCAATATGACCATGAGCGAAGAACAACTAAGCGTTCTGCGCGCGCAGTCGAAGACGCTCGATGTCGCCTGGCCGTCATCGAATGAGGGGAAACCCGGCTACGGTATGCATCTGCGATACGCCAGCAACGCCGGTGAACATCCAATCGAGCTGACTGTCGGTGGAGGGCTCGTCTGGAACAAGGCAATCCTGCAACCGAATGAAACGCGGTACATTCGGGCGGACATGAGAGCGGTGCGCTGCCCCTGACCGCGTTGCCACGTACGGCCGGTTGCGCGGGGAGTGTGGGCGCCCTTCAGGCCAACCCGTGCGCGGCGGCCGTACGGGCGTGCAGCTCACGCAGGACCGTGAGCTCATCGCTGCCGGGCGGCGGCAATACGGCCACCTGGGCGGCGACACGCAGGCGCCACGCTGTAGCGGCGAGCACGTCATCCAAGTCGATCCCATCGTGCACGCCGGTGAGCGTGAGCTCCCTCGAGTCCGCATCCGGCTCGAGCACGCCAAGGTCGGTGATGACACGTGTGGGCCCGGCGCCGGGCAGGCCGAGTGCGCCTCGTGAGCCGCCGCCTCCGGCGTGCCCGACCGTGCTGATGAAATCCAGCCGTTCCACGAAGGTGCGACGGTGATGCCGCGCCACGATCACCGTCTCGCGCGCCGCCGCGGCAATCTCGGGGGCGCCGCCCGCGCCCGGGAGCCTCGTGGCCGGATGCTCGTACGCGCCGATCACGGTGCTGTTCATGTTCCCGAACCGGTCTATCTGCGCGGCGGCAAGAAAACCGACGTCGATGCGGCCGCCCTGTAGCCAATAGGTGAAGATCTCCGGGACACTTACCACGGTGAGCGCGCCGTCCACCAGCTCGCCGTCGCCGATCGACAGCGGGAGCACGTCGGGTCGGGCGCCGATGACGCCGGACTCGTACACCAGTACGGCGTTGGGTGCGTGGGTACGGAGCGCGAGGTTGGCGGCTGCGCTGGGCAGGCCAATGCCCACGAAGCATACCGCTCCATCGGCGATCGCGCGCGCCGCGGCGATTGTCAACACCTCGTTCGGTGTGGCATCCGTGCTGACGGAGCCGACGCCGCGTGTGGCGGAACGCAAACCTTGAGAGACGGCACGCGCGCGGTCACCCATGGTCGAACTTCGCCCCCCTCGTACTGCCGGCAACCGCGGTCTCCACATCCAGCACGTTGCGACGCATCCAGTCCAGGAAGGTATCGCGATTACGCGAGACGGGATCCCATGCGGTGTAGAAGGCGTTGTCGCGACGGGAATAGCCGGACGTGTATGACGGATGCGCACCCCCCGGAACGTGGCAGATGGCGTTCACTGTCCATGCGGGAAGAACGACGGTCGGCTCACGGCCGCGCGGTCCGCGCACGCCGGGCGCATCGAAGTCCTCCACGATCTCCTCCACGGTGACCACGACGCGCTGCGCAGCGAGCGCCGCTTCCTTCTGTACGCCAATGATGCCCCAGCAGCGAACATTGCCCTCGCGATCCGCCTGCTGCGCGTGGAGGATGGTCACTTCGGGTCGCAAAGCCGGCACGGCGGCGAGAGCCTCGCCCGTGAACGGACACTCTATCCACCTGATGCGAGCGTTGTGGACCGGGAGATCCGTACCCGCATAACCACGCAGCGTGGCAAAGGGCAACCCGGATGCGCCGGCCGTGTACGCCGCCGCCATTGCAGCATGGCTGTGCTCCTCGAGCTCGAGCGGCGCCGGCCATCCACGCTCGACGGCATCACGAAAGCGATGGAGCGAGCCGACACCGGGGTTTCCTCCCCAGGAGAACACGAGTCGTCGCGCGCAACCCATGCCGATCATCTGGTCGTACAGGATGTCCGGGGTCATGCGGATGAGGGTCAGCTCGCGACGCTGCTGCCGAATGATCTCATGTCCAGCGGCATGCGGGATGAGATGAGTGAAGCCTTCCATGGCGAGCGTCGCACCGTCCCGCACGAACGATGCAATGACGTCGCGGAGCGGCACCGCCACCATTCAGTCTGCTCCAGACATGCGTGATGCGGATCGATCGGAATACACGCGCCCAGTCACTGTTGCAGGGCGGAAGCGATCATATCCTGGACCGCCGCGATCTCGTCGTCGTTTATGAGGTGTCCCATACCGGGATAGAGCCGCATGGTGACTTCACCGCCGAGTTGTCGCAGCACCTCCGCGCTCTCGAGCACGCGTTCGGCCGGAATGTGTGAGTCGATGTCGCTGCAGCCCAGAAAGACGGGCGTACCGTCGAGCGAGCCGTCGTAATCCCGTAACGTACCAGCGGGTCCGATCAGCCCGCCGCTGAGGCCTGCCAGGCCTGCATACCGGCGTGCGTTGCGGGCAATGTATTCGGTGGAGAGGCACGCACCCTGGGAGAATCCGAGCAGGATCGTGCGCTCGAGCGGAATGCCTGCCTTCGATACTCGATCGATCACGCGGGCGATCGCACGCAGACCGGACGTGATGCCCGGCTCGTTCTGCTCGATTGGCGACATGAAGCCGAACGGATACCAGGTACCTCCCGCTGCCTGCGGCGCCAGAAAGGCGACGCCGTCACTCTGCAGAGCGGGAACCAGTGTGAGGATGTTTTCCGCCGCAGCGCCGCGCCCGTGAATCATCACGACTGCGACACGCGCTTCATCTAGTGGTGTTCCAGCGGTGCGTATTGGTTGCCCCGCGTGTGGATCGCCAGCCACCTGCTGCGACGTCATGGGCCGTTCTCCGCGTCAGCACCGTATGAAGTGCGACCGCCGGCCGTAGCGAGCAGTACGGGCTGGCCGTCGGGGTCGCGCGTAGCGATCGCGCGGTAGCTCGCGCGGTCGGTTCCGAACTCCGTAATGGCCGAGACGGGGAGACCAGCCTCCGCGAACGATGCTCGCAGCTCGTCGATGGCGCGTTCCTCCACTGCCACGGCGTAGTGCGCGGTGAGCCCGGCGCCCATTACCGCCGGTCGTTCGCGCGACGGCGACCGCTCGAAGTAGGTGACGAGCGTTCCCGGACGGCCATCACCCACGCCCCAGTACCAGTGATATGAATCGGCGTCGTCGAAGTTGTTGGTGCGCTTGACGCGACGCATGCTCAGCCGCTCCGCAAGAAATGCGTGTGTTGCCTCGATGCTCGCGCCGATGGCGGTAACGTGATGCATCCCCTGGATGCGCATACGAGAAGTGATATCCGGCACCCGGTCCGGCCAATTCTCGGCCGCGATCCGCGCGCGATCCCTGTTGGTGTTGAGCATCTCAGCAGGAGGTGCCCGGTGCTCCTCCCCGATACGGTCGGGCTCTTCATCTCTGGTCCAGCCAGGCCCGCGAGTGGCGAGCTCCACGATAGTGCCGTCGGGATCCCTCACGTAGATGGACTGGAAGTAGTGGCGATCGAGTATTCCGTTGACTTTGTGTCCCTCGTCCAGCATGCGGCGCTTCCACATGAGCAGCACGTCGCGATTCTCGACGAGAAGCGCGAAGTGATGTGTGGCGCCAATGCCGGGATATCCCTGCGCGGCATCCGGGCGTTCGATCACGGCTATCAGGCTTCCAGTGCGTTCACTCTCGTCCCCGAACACCCGTGCCGGAGCATCGATCAGCTCGTCGGGCCGTGTGGCGGTGGCATGTGGAGCCGTGCCGCGTCCGGCGTCGCGGAGACCGAGCACGCGCGCGTAGAAATCGGCCGCACGGGCAGCATCTCTGCTCACTACGGCGACATGGTGCAGGCCGAGGATCCCGGTGGCGGTGCGCATGGTCGTGGCCGTACCACCGGCCTGGCCGACGGTCGAATCGGGCGATGTGCGCGTGGTCATGGCGTCAACCTCATTTTTCGGCGCTGGATGTACACAGCGATGAGCGGGACACCGCGGTCGGTGCCTCGCCGAGGGAACCGGTCGAAATCTACACGATAGCGACGGTAGCCGGCGAATTCGGAGCCGGGGAGCGACCGCGCCGGGCCGGCCCGGTGCCCGCTCCGTGCGCTGCCGACTCGCTAGCCCGGATGCGGGACGACCGGCGGATGCGGCTTTCCGCCAAGCAGTCGCAGGCCGTTGCCGGCCACGAGGAGAGTGCTTCCCTCGTGCGCTATCACGGCGAGCGTCAGTGGAATGCCGATGGTGAGTGCGACGAGCACGAGAAACATCATCCACCCAACACTGAAGTAGACGTTCTGGCGCACGATGCGGCGAGCGCGCTTGCCGAGGTGGATGACGTAGTCCACTTTCTCGATGTCGTCGCTCATCAGGACGACATCGGCGGTCTCGATGGCCACATCCGTGCCGGCGGCTCCCATGGCGATGCCCAGCGTGGCCGCGGCCATGGCCGGTGCGTCGTTTATGCCATCGCCTACCATCGCCACGCCGCGCGAGCTGGCGGTGAGGACGCGAACGGCCTCCACCTTCTCGTGCGGGAGCAGTCCCGCCTTCACCTCATCCGCACCCAGCTCAGCGGCGATCGCCCGGACGGCGTCGGGGTGATCGCCTGAGAACACCGCAACCCACCGGACTCCTTCGTACTTGAGGTGTCGCACGGTGGCGGCTGCGTTGTGGCGCAGCGAGTCGCCGAACGATATCGCGCCCACGACCTCGGCACTGCGGCCGACGAGTACGACAGAGCGTCCAAGCGACGTTTGCTCCGCCAACCACCCTCGGATGAGCGGTCCCGCTGACGCCTTCAGTCTGGAAGCCATAGCGTTGTTGCCGACCCACGCGACCACTCCGTTCACGTGGGCGGATACTCCCTCACCAGGAATGGCGGTGAAGCGATCGACCACTGGCAGCGCGATGCCGCGGCGCTCTGCCTCAGCCACCGTAGCACGCGCCAAATGATGCTCAGATTGCCGCTCCACCGCCGCTGCAAGCGCCAGCAACGCCACCTCACCATCGCCGTCATCGTGCCTGGGCGATCCGTTGCCAAGCGCGTCACGCAGGCCGCTCGTCGTGACGATCTCATGAAGCTGCGGCCGTCCGACGGTCAGCGTCCCGGTCTTGTCGAACGCGATGGTATCGATGGTGCCGGCGAGATCGAGAAAGGCTCCTCCCTTGAACAGGATGCCGTTTCGCGCGCCATTGGCGATCCCGGAAAGTATCGCCGACGGAGTCGATATCACGAGCGCGCACGGACTGGCGACGACGAGTAGCGTCATGGCCCGATAGAACGCGACACTCCATTCGATGTTCAGGAGCAGAGGCGGCAGCGCTGCGACGATCGCGGTAGCGAGCACCACGGCCACGGTATACGGGTGCGCGAAGCGATCTATGAAGTGCTGTGCGGGCGCTCGTTGGGCGCGCGCCTCCTCCACCAGGCGAACGATGCGCGCGAGCATGGTCTCGCCGGCGTGACGGCTCACGCGCACGATCAAAGCACCACCCTGATTGATGGTTCCGGCGAAGACTTCGTCGCCGGTGCGCTTCGTCACGGGAACCGACTCACCGGTGATGGCGGCCTGGTCGACCTCGCTCCGTCCGGAGTGCACCGCGCCGTCAGCCGCGATGCGATCACCGGGGCGAATGCGAATGAACTGTCCGGGCTTCAGGTCATCCACTGGTGTCGCTCCGAGCTCGCGTCCGTCCTCGTCCACCAGCATGGCCTCGCTGGGTCGCAACTCCATCAAATGATGGATGGCGAGCCGAGTGCGGCCCATCGCGTACGCCTCGAGCGCGTTCGAGAGAGTGAATAGGAAGATCAGAATCACTCCTTCCAGCGGGCTGCCCACTATCGCGGCGCCGATGGCCGCCGTGCCCATCAGGAAGTCGATCGACAGCTTTCTCCGCTTATGCAGCGTGCGCCAACTGTCGCGGGCGATCCGCGCGCCGCCAATGATGTAGGCGATGCCCAGCGGCAGCCATCGCCATGGAGAAGGTTCGTCGGGCAGCCACTCGAGCAGTGCGCCGATGACGAGCGCTACGCCAACCAGCGAGGTGATTCGCAGGTAGAAGACCGCTTCTCCCTCTTCGCGGCTGCGGGGGCGGCGCCTGCGAAGCGCGATCGAGGAGAAGCGCGGGCTGCTCACTGCTCCCCGGCGAGGAGCGTCCGGAATCGCGGATGTCCCCAGATGGGGCGCCACACCGGATCGGCGCGCAGCGCAGGCATCGAGACCCACGACGGGATCTTCAGGAGCGGTTCGAGCAGCTCGATTGCCTGGTCAGGCTCGCCGAGCAGCACGTGCGCGCGGGCGAGAGAGGAAACCATGAACGAACCGGAATTCGCGTCGAGGGCGATCGGGGCTCGCAGCGCTTCTCGCTCTGGATCGTCGAGCGCCAGATCCAGTGCAGCGGCCACTTGCTCGGCGATCATTCCTTGCATCCGCAGCACCCCCGTGAGCTCGGCGTCGAAGTTCTGCGTCCAGATGTGATTGTCGTCGTTCACGCGGATCAGCTTCGGAGTCACCTGCACTTGGGCGCGGCCGTCGGGTCCGGCGTCCCAGCGCACGCTTCCCTCCAACACGTAGCTCACGCCCAGCTCGGCACCGATGTCGCGCAGCGGTCTGGTGGAGTTACGGTACTGATCTGCGCTGATACGCGAGATGACGTGCGCTTGTCTCGCACTACCGTGCCGCTGGCCAGATCATCGCTATAATGTCGGGCGGAAGGTGCGCGGGCAATGGAGCCCGGTAGGTGCGGGGCGTTCGTTGACCGGGCCGGGCTGCCTGCCGGGTGTGTTCAGGGTCCGGAGGGTGTTTCTGACGCGTGCAACGGCCATTCTTCCACGTGGAAGTAGGCCGGATATTCACGTGGACATGTCAGCGTCAGGTCGGCATCACGTCCAACTATAGACAGGGCTACGCGTCCAACCTTCGCGCAATGCCGGACGACTGCGACGTATGTGCCCGAAGCGTCATCGCGAAGCGAGTGACCGGCAAACGCGGTGATCCTGGACACACCTTCTGGCAGCGCCTGGCAGTCCGGAACGCCCGTGACTTGGAATCCCTCGGGATCTCCCGAGACGCTGTAGCGACCCGCACAGTCGGCAGCCATGAGCTCCGTCATCACTCGGTGCAGAAGCTGGCGCGCACGCTCGACGCCAAGCGAGGGGCGATCTCTTTGGACTCTTATGCTAAGCTGCTCGAGCTCGGCGATGAACGGCGGGCTTCCGCCGGCCCGCGGTTCTGTAAGCAGTCGCTGAAGGGCGAGAGCGAGTTGGTCATCGCCGGCCACCCTGGTGAGGGTGGCGAAGTACAGTTCGGAGCCGTAGCGGTTGCCGGTCTGTTCTGCGGCTGCGAACAGCGCTTGCCAGAGGGCCGTAAGACCACCCTGTTCGCGCACGGCGCTGGCGGCCATCATGTTCATCACTGCTCCGCAAGCATACGGAACGCGCGAGGCATTCATGATCTGGCCAAGGGGCCGGCCGCGATCGATGAAGGTGCACTCGTTGAGCGCGCCTTCGAGCTCGTTTCGCAGCTCCTGCTCGCCAAGCAACCCCATATCGCGCATCGCAAGCCAGGCCAGGGCATCCGCGCTTCCCTCGTGCATCCACGGCTCGCGCGACCCATCAGTTGGGCTGAAGAGCGCATTGTTCCAGAGGTGCACTACCTCGTGAGCAAGCAGGTGGAAGGCCTGTCGTCGCGGTTGTGCCCCGTCGTGCGCCCAGGCTTCGCCATCGAAGCCCAGCCTGATCACGTTCGGCAGTACGTCGCCGCTGTTGGACAGACCGTGGCCCGCCGTTGGGCTGAACCCGATCAGAATCGTCGGTTTCTGGGGAAGGGGGGCGCCGAGCTTCCGCGTGAAATAATCGAACAGCTGCGGCAGCCCGTCTTGCAACATCTGTCGCAGGTGATCTGGCAGCCCCGGGTCGACGATACCGATCACGTGCGGGGACACCGTGGGCGCGATCCGTCCGAAGTACGCATAGGTTCCCGCGCCCACGCTGTCGGTCCAGATCACGGAGTGTCGATGCATAGCACCGCCCACTACCACGCTTTCACCAGCGGCCGGAGTAAGCAGCACCGTCGTCGCTGTCCATGACGAATGCGCGTCAGCCGCCTCCACGTAGAGCAGGCCCGTGTAGAGAGCTTCGGATGCATCCGTGAACTGCGGTGTCAGGACGTACTCCCGCTCATGCTTGGTGGGATCGCTCGCGAAGCGCAGCGTCAGGGCTCGAAAGGGTGCTCCATCGCTCTCGATGAAGTCAGAGCCGTCCACGCTCGCGAGGCGGAGCCCCGGTGTGACGACCTCCCACTGATCGCGGCGGAACGTGGACGGGTCACGCACGAAGCGCACCCGGTTGGCGCTTTCAGTGAGGGCATAGTCCGCCTGCCAGCGCCCCTGCGCGAGGTGAGTGACGGCGATGACCGAGCGTGGCGCAACTCCATGGCCGGCGACCGTCTCGCGTGGCGCCCCGACGTCTGCCGCCGCGATGAGGGATGGAGTTGGCAGTGGCGAATGACGGCACGCGCCAGCAGCGAGTGCGACCATCACCAGTAGCGAAGCGTGCCAGGGTGTGGTTTGCATGGAGAGGAAAAGTGTCGCAATGATTCGGGCTTCGGAATCCATTGGATGGCGGGGCCCACCCGAGGGTTTCAAGGCTCAGGGGTTCAAATTTCAGGCGCGAGCGCTAGCAGCGCGATGTGGCGGTGCGGTCACGGCGGCGGCAAAGCCGTATCGCTATCAGGCGCGCGTCGGAATGCGTAGATGACAGCGCCCACCGCCAGCGCGGCCGCCCCGGCCAGCAAGTTCAGCCACGTGGTGCTTGCGATGAAAGCGAGCGTCACCAGCATCGCGAGCGCCGGGATCGTCGCCCCTCCGGGCAGCACTACTGCGTCCGGCCGGGAGGGGGACCCGAAACGCCTGCGCAGCACCGGCACCGCCGCGACGGTGCCCGCCACGGTCGCCAGCCGTGCTATGACGGAGAGCATCGCAAGCTGCACGAACGTCCCCGAGAGGGCCAGCACGCCGGCCATAACCGCACCGGTCATGATCGCCACATGGGGCGTCCGGGATGTGCGGTGCACGCGGGAAAGCGAAGGGGGGCCGTAACCATCGGCGGACAGTGCGAACAGGTATCGCGGTGCGAAGAACGCCGACGCGCTGAGCGTACCGAGAATCGAAACCGAAGCCCCGGCGGTCAGGAACAGCGCTGCGCCGCTGCCCGCGAATCGACCAGCCGCCTCGGCCAGCGGCGAGTTCGACTCTGCCAGCTCCGGCAGCGTGCCGAGCGCGACCAGCTGAACCGCTACATAAACGATGGTGACGACGCCGATCGTCATGAGGAGAGCGAAGGGTACATCGCGCCTCGGATTCCTGTATTCACCGGCCGCCGCCGGAGTGTTCTCGAAGCCGGCGTAGGCGAACAGCAGGAGGAGCGCCGTCTCTCCGAGCACAGTGGTGCGTGGCAGCTCGAACTCTCCGACTAGCGTCCAGTCGACGAAGAAGATCCCGACGCCGACGAAGAAGAGGAGCGGCAGCATTTTCGCCAGCAGCAGAAACACCGACGTTCGCGCCCCAGCCTTCACTCCCAGGAGGTTGATGACGGTGAGCAGAAGCAGTGGTGCAAGCACGACCGCCCGGTTCGCTATCCCCGCCGAAACGGCGGGCCAGATGAAGGCGAGGGCAAGGGCGAAGCCGTTCGAAAGCGCGGCGAGAGCGGCAATCCTTGCGAGCCAGGTCATCCAGCCGACCTCGAAGCCAATGAAGCTGCCGAAAGCCTCCCGAGTGTAGAGGTAGCCGCCGCCGGGCTGATCGAAGTAGCTGGACGCCTCGGCGAAGCAGAGCACGATCAATCCAACGGCGAAGCCCGCGAGGACGACCGCCCAGATGCTGGTGGCGCCGAGCATCGCGGCGGTGGCGGCGGGCAGGAGATAGACGCCGCTGCCGATCACGCCATTGATCGAAACGCCCACTAGCTCCCAGCGTGAGACGGCGCGGACGAGTGTCGGTCCCGGGGACTCGTTCAAGGTGGTCAGGTTTCTAGGTTCAGCGACTCTGACCCCTTGAAATCTCGCGAAGTGTGGCGGCGAGCGACCGCAGCCGCTTCGCATCGGTGGAACGCTCGGCTGTCTCGGCCGACTGCGCATCGGCCTCCAGCTGCGTGGCCGTGGCG
>CAYXRS010000023.1:0-31005 GCA_964467195.1 uncultured Gemmatimonadaceae bacterium | reverse complement strand
AGCGCCGTGAACACCAGCTCGGCGCGGTGCAGGGGCGCATCCTCGGCGGCGATGTAGGTGATCCGGCGCCCCCCGACGCGCACGTCGCGCCCACGCTGTTCATTGGCGGTGGCGAAGGAGAGCTCGAACCCCGGGTGGCGCGCGACGATCGCGCACAGTTCGCGGCCGGCATAACCGCTGGCCCCAAGGACGCCTACAGCAACTTTATGCATGGGAGATGCATATTATTGCAAGGCGAGTAGATGTCAAGCGGGGGGTCTGGAGGCCGCGCGGCGTCGAGGGCGACGACCGCCGTTTTGCCGCCTGCCCAACGTGGGGATACCTTCGAACGCGGGAGGAGGGACATGCCGAACAAGCAGGAGCGACAGGCCACCATCCGCGACCTTGTTTCTTCGCGACCGGTGGAGAGCCAGGAGGAGTTGCGGAAGCTCCTCCGCCAGCGCGGGTGGGACGTGACGCAATCCACGCTCTCGAGGGATCTCCGGGAGATGCGACTCGCACGCCTGCCCAGCGAGGATGGACGGATGCGCTACGCCGTCATGGGTGGCGGAGATGAGGGATCCCCCACGCTCGAGACGCTTCTGCCCCCTCTGTTCGTGGACGTGGACGGCGTGGGCGAGTTGCTCGTTCTGAACACGCACCGCGGCGGTGCACAGCCAGTGGCGGAGGCCCTCGACAACGAAGAATGGCCGGAGGTCCTGGGCACGATCGCGGGCGACGACACCATCCTGATCATCTGTCGTTCCGGCGGTCAGCGCGAGAAGGTAGCGCGCCGAATCCGCGCGCTGGCAACCTCCTAGCGACCGGCGCTGCCGTTGGAAAGCTGGCCCACGCGGCTCTGGTCCTCTTGACACGCCTGCGTCTTTTCGCGTATTTATGCAGCCGTACTGCATACTCTACCAAGGGACACCGTGCCGAAAACAATCGTTCTGGCCTACTCGGGCGGACTCGACACCTCGATAATCGTCCCCTGGCTGCGCGAGCATTACGACGCACGTGTGATCTGCGTCGCCGCCGAAATCGGGCAGGGGGATGAGCTGGAGGGAATCCGCGCCAAGGCGCTCGCCTCGGGAGCGGACGAGTGCTACGTGGAGGATCTGCGCCACGAGCTCCTCACCGACTATGTCTGGCCCACGCTGCGCGCCGGCGCCGTCTACAATCGCAAGTACTTGCTCGGCACGGCGATGGCCCGCCCGCTCATTGCCAGACGGCAGGTGGAGATAGCTCGCCTCGTTGGTGCCGATGCACTGGCGCACGGGTGCACGGGGAAGGGGAACGATCAGGTCCGGTTCGAGCTCACCTATGCCGCCCTGGCGCCGGACCTTCCGGTTATCGCCCCCTGGCGCGAGTGGGAGATCCGCAGCCGGGAGGATGCGCTTGCATACGCCGCCAGGCACGGCATACCGGTATCGGCAACCGCTGCCAGGATCTATTCTCGGGACCGGAATCTGTGGCACATGTCGCACGAGGGCGGGCCACTGGAGAATCCGTCGACCGCCCCGCCGGACGACCTTTTCATGATCACCGCCAGCCCCGCCGAGGCTCCCGAAGAACCGGAAGACATCAGCATCACGTTCGATGGCGGTACGCCTGTCGCGCTCAACCGCGTTCCGATGAGTCCCGTGGACCTCATGCTCGAGCTCAATGCGGTTGGCGGAAGGCATGGAATCGGGCGGGTGGATCTCATCGAGGACCGGTTAGTGGGAATGAAGTCCCGGGGTGTTTACGAAACCCCGGGGGGTACGATGCTGTACGCCGCGCACAGCGAGCTGGAGCAGCTCGTGCTCGACCGCCGCACGCTTGCAGCCAAGGATCTGATCGCGCCGCGCTATGCGGATCTCGTATACGAGGGGCGGTGGTGGACCACCGAGCGCGACGCCTACGACGCCCTCGTCAACGTCACGCAGGAGCGCGTGACGGGGCGCATCACGCTGCGCCTCTACAAGGGCACCCTGGCGATCGCCGGTCGCGAGAGCGATCATGCGCTCTACGACGAGCGCTTCGTTACATTTGGCGAGGATGATGTCTATCATCAAGGCGACGCCGCCGGCTTCATCCGTCTGTACGGGCTGTCGTCGCGCGTGCGCGCGCTGAGGGACATGGAGATGGCACGCCCGCTCTCATCCCATCAGCCGACCGCGGTGGACGAGCCGGAGGAAGCGCCGGGAACACGAAAGGCGCTCGCAATCGCCTGATCCTGGTGGAGCCCATGAGCGGAGCCGGACACAAACTCTGGGGCGGACGCTTCGCCGCCGGCACCGCGCCGGCGCTGGAGGAGCTGAACCGCTCGATCGGCACGGATTTTCGCCTCTGGGCGTTCGACATTCGATCGTCCAAGGCTTGGGCGGTCGCACTCTGGAACGCCGGTGTGCTCACGCTGGAGGAGAGTGCCGCGATCGAGCGCGGGTTGGACGGCGTAGCTGACCGTATTGCGGCCGGGGTGACGCCGCTCGCATCCGACGAAGACATTCACACGCTGATCGACAGGCTTCTTCACGAGGAGGTCGGCGAGGTCGCCTCCAAGCTGCACACCGGCCGCAGCCGCAACGATCAGGTGGCAACCGCCACGCGGCTCTGGTCGATGGACGCCTGCGACCGACTCGACGCCGCCGTGCGGCAGCTCCAGCGCGTGGTGCTCGATCAGGCGATGGCGCTGGACGGCGCGCTGATGCCGTCGTACACGCACCTCCAGCGTGCGCAGCCGGTGGCAGCGAGCCACTGGATGCTTTCGCACTTCTGGCCGCTTGACCGGGACCGCACTCGCATCGCCGCGGCGGCGCGATGCGCGGGCTCACTACCGCTGGGTTCCGGCGCGATTGCCGGCTGCGCCTATCCCGTTTCGCGAGTCCTTCTTCAGGGAAGTCTCGGGTTCGCCGGAGTCACGGCAAACAGCATGGACGCGGTGAGCGACCGCGACTTCGTCGCCGAGCTGCTCTTTGCCGTCGCCTTGCTCGCGGCGCACCTGTCCCGACTGGGCGAGGATCTGATCCTGTTCGGGTCGAGCGAGTTCGGTTTCGTGCAGTTCGGGGATGCCTACTCCACGGGCTCCAGCATGATGCCGCAGAAGCGCAACCCCGATGCGCTGGAGTTGGCACGTGGGAGCGCCGGGCGCACGCTCGGCGATCTCGTTAGCATGCTCGCCACCATGAAGGCGCTGCCGACGGGCTATAACAAGGATCTGCAGGACGACAAGCGCGCGCTCTTCGGCGCGGTGGACACGATGATGCTCGTCCTCCCCGCGGTCAGCGGGTCGCTGGCCGAGTGCCGGTTCCGTACCGATCGCATGCGCGGCGCCCTGTCGAGCACGATGATGGCCACCGATCTCGCCGATCATCTGGTGCGCAAGGGGGCCACCTTCCGCGAAGCGCACACGGCTGTCGGTCGCCTGGTCCGCGAGTCTGAGGAGCGCGGCACGGAGTTGCACGATCTTCCCTTCCATGCCTTCGCCGACGCGCACGGGCTTTTCGACCAGGACGTCTTAGACGCGCTTTCTCCCGCGGCCTCCGTTGAGAGACGCGACGTGGAAGGCGGCACGGGCCCCAACGCCCTGCGGGCCCAGGTCGATGCCGCACGCTCCTCGCTGCGCACGATGCACGAGGGAGCCCGAGGGAACGACGTCGAGATCTGGGTAGGATAGCGGGCGGCTTCGGCGCGCGAGCCGAAGGGAGGGGAGCTAACGGCCAGGAGCCTTGCCAAGGGCCAGGAGCATGGGTTGAGGGCCATGCGTCATTCTTGCCCCGACCTTTCCACAGACCTCTCCCTACACCCGGAACCTCTCGACCAGCCCCTTCAATCGCTCCGCGCTCTGATTCATCTCATGCGCGGTGGCGGCCACTTCCTGGGAGGCCGCCGCCGTTTCCTCTGCGGCGGCAGCGGCCTGCTCGCTGGCTGCGGCCTGCGCTTCGGACTGCGACTCGGTGCCAGCGAGGCGGCCGGATAGCTCCTCCACGGCGCGCTCCGCGCTGTGCGCAGCTGTCACGATAGCTGCAGCGACGTCATCCACACGCGCCACGGCGACGTTGATCTTCTGAAGAGCCTCCGACGCGTGCTGCGAAACCGCACTCACGTCACCCAGCTTTTCAACGCCATCCCGAAACGCCGTGACCGCGGAACTCACCTGATCCCGGATCGTCACCACCACTCCTTCCATTTCCCGGGCAGCGGCAGTGCTGTCCGCCGACAACCTTCCCACCTCATCGGCCACCACCGCGAATCCGCGCCCATGCTCACCGGCACGAGCCGCCTCGATGGCGGCATTGAGCGCGAGCAGGTTGGTCTGGTCGGCCACTGCCGCGACCGCTGCAATGAATCGCTCGACCGCCTGCGATGCGCTTTCCAGCCGCGCAATCTCTTCCGCTGATGTCGAGATCACATCCTGCGCCCGGGTGAGCCGGTCGAGCGCGCGTCCAATCTCCGAGCGCGTTCCGTCCGCGGTGGCGCGGATCTCTTCACCCACCTCCCGCGATTTCCCGGCAGCCTCCACCAGCATCGACGCGGTTTGCGCCACCTGCGCCAGTACATCGCGCGATGCCCCCACGTTCTGTCGTTGGCCTTCCGCCTCACCGGCGATCTCGGTCATGACGATGCTGATCTGTCCCGATGAGTCGGCGGCCTGCTGCGAGGCCGTGTTCAGCGCGCGCGCGGCATGACTCACCTCGGTGGCTTCGCGCTGCAGCTCGATCATCAGTTCGCGCAGCCGAGCCGCCGTATCGGTGAACGCCGCCGCCAGCACTCGGTACTCCTGGTCGACGCGAGCGTCGGGCACGCTCGCACGAAGGTCGCCGGCCCCGAGAACGCGCGCCGCGCCAACCAGACGATCCAGCGGCGATGTGATCGCGCGCCAGGTGAATTGCCCGTATCCCGACGCTACCACGAAGCCGACCACCAGCAGGAGCACGAGCATGCTGCGACGATTCGACACCAGCGTGTCGATGCCCACGAGCGTTCGCTCCGTTCGCTCCGACTGACCGCCGGAGATCGCAGCCGTGAACTGAAAGAGGCTGTCGAGCGCCGGCGTGTTCGCTCCCGCTTGCCGAAATGCATCATCAACGCGGCCGATATCACGATACGCGCGTGCCACCGCGAGTCGTACCTCGATCTGTCCCTGCAGCGTCCCCAGTCGCTCGAGGCTGGTACGCTCCTCGTCGCTCAGATTCGACTCCTGCACGAGAAGGCCACGCAACGAATCTGCAAGCTGACTCAGGCTGTCCATCGCCGACGATCCGCCCTCGGCTCCCATCAGCTCCGCCTGAGCGAGAGCAAGCAGCCGCAGAGTGGCGTCGTTACTCAGCGACAGCCGCGTGCCCACGTGGGAGAGCTCGGCAAGGCGCTCGTGGGTGTCGCGCCGCGCCGACTCGAGTGCATGGATCCCAACCAGCCCCGACGCGATGAGCACCATGATGCAGAACCCGAAGCCAACGAGCAGCCTGCGACGAACGGTGCGGTCGCCAATCACGGACGGATCTCCCCCATCAGCAGAGGTTTGCCGATCGGATCGCCATCCTCGTTGAAGCGGATCTCGCCGGTGACGCCAGCGTGCGCTGGAGCTTCCCTTCCGGTCCGTGCGATACGGTCACGCACCTTGCCCCTGTCCGGCCCCAGCTCGTGGACAGCCAGGCCGATCAACATAGCCGCATCATAGGAAAGCGCGGCGCGATGCTCGGGAGCGCGTCCGAAGCGCGTGCGAAACTCGCGCTCGAACGACGCCGCCGACTGATTCACGCCCGGCAAGTAGAAAGCTGTGTAGCGAACCCCGGCGAACTCCCGCGCATGAGCTGTATCGCCGTTGATGCCGGACAGGTCGTCAGTACCGATGACTCGCGGGGAAACACCGAGCCGGCGCATTTGCCTGATCATGTCGACGGCGTCCTGGGCACCGCCCGCGATCACGACTACATCCGGAGCGCGATGGGCGATCCGTGCCGCATAAGCCTCGTACTCGGTGATGCCGAGCAGGTAGGGGTTACGTTCGAGTACCTTGCCTCCTTCACGCTCGTAGGCTGGGGCGAAGATTCGCGTGAAGCCGCGCCCGAACAGATCATTACGATAGATGATGGCCGCACGCCTGCTGCCAAGTGAATCAGCCGCGAACCTGGCGAGCGCGCGCGCTGCATCGTCATCCGTCGGACAGACGCGAAATACCCACTCGCTCAGTCGCGTCACCTGCGGGTGCGTAGCTGTAGGCGAGATCGCTACCAGCGCCTGCCGGCCGCCCCCCTGCACGTCGCCATAAATGGGCGCAGCCTCTCGCATCTGAGCGCTGCCGGTGTGCCCCACCACGCCGACTACCGACGCATGATCGCGGAAGTAGGTCGCCATCTCCACGGCACCGGAAAGCGTGTCCGGAGGCGCCAGCAGCGCCAGCGGACGCGCCCCCGGCGGTCTCCTGGCATTCAGATGGTCGATGGCCAGCTTCGCCCCGTCGAAGTACTCGGCGGTGGCCGCGCGCCGGTTGGCGGCAACGGCGATGTACAGCGAATCGGCATCACTTGCCGCGCTGGCGCCGGATGGTACGCAGCCGGTGAGCGGAGGGGTGAGCGCCAGCAGACAGCAAACGGCGCGGATCGAGTAGGAGAGCGTGCGCAATGTGGCCTGGTCCGGAGCGGATCGACGCCCCGCTTCCACCTTCCGGGGCGCTCCACTGCATGCCTACTCAGGACGCACCGCGAGCGGCGCGAGCAACACCGGTCTGTCTATCTCAGCGCCTGAATCACGGTGTACAGCAGGCGCCCGCCGAGCACCAGGGCAAGCAGCACCGTGGCGCTTCCAAGCAGATTGGCCACCCAACCATTCGCCGCGTGTCCCAGCAGCCGGCGGTCGTTCATCACCAGCAGGAGGAAGAAGGCCACCACCGGCAGAAGGAGTGCGTTTGCGGCCTGCGCGAACAGGATTGCCGGCACCGGCCGCGTGCCTGCAAGGGCGAACGCGACTCCGGTCAGCATGACGAACAGCCAGACCGCGCGCACGAGCGGCGAGCGCAGATCCGCGACCCAGCCAAGCACCCCCGCCAGGGCCCAGGCAGCCGCGAGCGGCGCCGTGATGGCTGAAGTCAGCCCAGCGGCAAACAAGCCCACGCCAAAGAACGTTCGCGCCCAGGAGCCGAGGAGCGGCTCCAACTGGCGAGCCATGTCGGTGGCCGTCGCGATGTCCGTAGCGCCACTCGCTGCCGCCGTGACGACGATCGCCATGGAAACCACGCCGCCCAGTATCACGGCCACCAGCAGATCCGAGCGGGCCTCGCCAAGCTGCGACTCTCCACTCCAGCGTTGGCGGGCCGCGCTGGCATGAAGAAAGAGGTTATAGGGAACGATGGTGGTTCCCATGAGGCCGAGCACTACCAGCAGTCCGCCCTCCGGGATCACTGGCGTCACCAGACCCGCGAACAACGTCCGTGGGTTTTCGATCACGGCAACGGCGGTCACCAAAAAGACCAGAGACATCAGGATTACCATGCCGACGAGTACCCGTTCGATTGCTCGATAGCTCCCTGTCCAGAGCAGAACTCCGGCGACGGTGGCCACCGCCACTGCCCACAGGCGCGCGTCGCCTCCCGCCACATCCCCCAGCCCCAGTGACGCGCCGAGCAGGTTGCCTGTCTGGTATGCGGCGTTGCCCAGGCCGATGGCGCCCACCACGAGGAGCGCTGCGGCCCAGTAACGGATCGGCCGCTTGCGGCGCTGGAATCGACGCCGCATCGCGTCGCCGAGCCCAACGCGCCCCACCACGCCGAGCCGCGCGGACATCTCCTGGAGCACGACCGTGCCGATTACGGCGACCACGAGCGCCCACAGCAGAGCGTGGCCGAATCGCACACCGGCGAGTGTACAGGTGGTGACGGTGCCTGGGCCTATGAAGGCTGCGGTAACCACCGCGCCGGGCCCGATGCGAGGGAACCTCAGATCGACTACTCGGCGTGCGGGGAGAGGCTGGCGCCCGAATGCATTCCCGGCATTCAGCCGGCAACGCTACGACGCACTGTGACAATCGGCAAGCTCATGTGTATGTATGGAATGATCATGGACCGCCTCCTCCATCTCCTCCTCGTCTCCGCCGCGCCGGCGTGCGCACCGCTGGCAACCCCCGCTGTCGAGGCACCACCACCGGAGCTGCGAATCTCATCCATGCCAGCCCAGCCCGTTGCCGGCGCGATCGTCGAGGTAATCGCCACCCCAGTGGAGCCCGGTGATTCCACGGCGCTTGTAACCGCCGTGCTGGCCGGAGAGCGTCTCCACTTCGAGTGGGAGGACGGGGCCTACCGTGCGCTTGGCGGGATTCCGATTGATTCGGTGGGATCGCTCACCTTCGCGGTCGTGGCGAGCCGCGGCGACCGCTCCGATTCAACCTCTGTCCAGCTCTCCGTGAGCCGCGGAGACTACGCATTGGAGCGGTTGCGCGTGGCGCCGCAGTTCACGCGGCCACCCGACTCGGCTCTTGTAGCCCGCATGGCCAGGGAGCGCGAGAAGGCGATGGCGGTGTCGCAACGCGCACATCAGACTCCGCGACTCTGGAGCGAGCCGTTCCTTCGGCCGCGCGAATCGCGCATCACCAGCGGCTTCGGCCACGGTCGCGAGTTCAACGGCGTCGTACAGAGCAGGCACATGGGAGTGGACTTTGCCGGTGCGATAGGCACGCCGGTCATTTCCGCCAACCGGGGTGTGGTGGCACTGGTGGACGATTTCTATCTGGCGGGACGGGTGGTGTACATCGTTCACGGTGGCGGACTGGTGACGGCTTACTTCCACCTGAGCGAAGCGCTTGTCGCGGCCGGCGACACGGTCCAGCGAGGCGACACGATCGCCCGGGTGGGTGCAACGGGCCGGGTCACGGGGCCGCACCTGCACTGGATCGCGCGCTACGGGTCGGTGACGGTCAATCCGCTCAGCCTGCTGGATGTGCTGCCGCGGCTGGTTGCGCGGGAGGGGGATGGGCCCGGTGATAGCCCGTTGCCGTAGGGGCGGCAGGAGTCAACCGGCGGGTAGCCACTCGCGTGTCTGGGCGGGTCCGGTCAATTGAGAAGAGCGAGCCGTAAGCTGCCAGCTGGGCGAGGCGAACCTCGTCAGCACCGCCGAGGCGTACGGTTCGGCAGGCACGTGAAGCAGCGGAGAACCACGGCGCGTCGTTTGTTGCGGGGGAGTGCCAGCGCAGGAGGGCGACAGGCCCCAGCAGTCATAGATGATGTGAATTGGGCGCCACATTGGAGTGGCGCCCAACTCACATCAGAACATCGACTTCAGATCAGATCACGCATTGATGCGCTGAACGTTCTCCGCCGCCGGACCCTTCTCGCCCTGCACGATGTCGAACTCCACTGGATCGCCTTCGCCGAGCGTACGGAAGCCGTTGCCCTGGATGGCGCTGTAGTGGACGAAGCAGTCCTTCTCGCCGTTGTCGGGCGTGATGAAACCGAAGCCCTTGGCATCGTTGAACCACTTCACCTTGCCGGTCACTCGCATTGTCCTACTCCTGAGATTTTGGAACGTTCAGGGAGCGGGAGCAAAGCGGTACCGACCCTGAGACGTACAGTCGAACCGGCCACCTCGGCCAGCTCAGGGACCCGCCAAGTAGAGAGACCCGAGCGACGATCCGCCCGGGTCCGTCCGACTGCGGGGGTTCCCTGCCACAAAGTACGAATCTGGGGGCGTGGAGGCAACAGGAGCGGGGCAAGGCTGCCGGGTCCGGGGCGGCCGCTGTCGAGGGCCGGGCAGCATTCAACAAGGGGCCAGAGCGGTTGATGAACGCTGTCCTCAACGACTCCGGCCTCTTGTTGGGTCATGCCGCACGACGCGGTCGGGTGGCCTGCTGTCCCCTCAGGCGCCCGGGCGCGCCAAGGTCATAGCTCGGGCCGGCGCTCCGCTTCCGGGCGCGGTGTCCGACCGGTGGCGGGTGCTTCGCCTGCACGGACGTGCTCCACGAACATCGTCTGTATCAAGCGGTTGGCTTCTTTCACGTAGTCGTCATGGTGGCGCTCGCCAATCTCGCCGATCTCCTGAAGGCGCTGATTGCCAAGCAACTTGCCCGACTCGCGGAACGTCTTGAAGGTATCCTCGCTCTGGCGGGCCATCACGATGTCGCCGGCCAGCCGGAGGAAGTCGTTTTCGCGAATGGAGTCCGCCAGATTCTTCGCCTTCCCCATGGCCTTGCCCAGCGCCTCCTTCACACCGCCGCCGTCGTCTCCCAGCTCGCGCCGATAATCCTCCAGCATCCGCTGGTGCTGCTCCATTATCGGAATGTGCCTCGTGCACAGGTCGCGAAAACGCTGGTCCTCTGCCTGGTCAGCATGGTCGCGCAGCGACTCCACGAAGCTTCCGTGCTGCATGACGGCGTTGTTGACCTGGCTCTTCAGGAAATCGATTCCTCGCTCCATCTACTCCTCCGGTTGTGAAAACAGCGCAGGAGCGAGCAGGACACGGGCCAACACGGTGTTGAAGCGTGAAAGGCGCGCATTAGCTTTAGTTCATACTGACCCTGAGAGCCTCAAGCGTGACCTTTGCACCTCGCAGAAAGACCGTCACTACGATCGTTGGTGGCGTTCCGGTTGGATCGTCGCATCCAGTGGTGGTGCAGTCGATGACCAACACCGATACCGCCGATGCGGCGGCAACCGCGCTCCAGGTGGCGGCGCTCGCGCTTGCCGGCTCGCAGATCGTTCGCGTCACCGTGAACAACGATGACGCAGCCAGGGCGGTGCCGGAGCTGCTGCTCCGACTTCGCGATGACGGAATCGTTGTGCCGCTGGTGGGCGATTTCCATTACAACGGTCACCTGCTGCTCGCCCGTTATCCGGACTGCGCCAGAGCTCTGGACAAGTACCGGATCAATCCGGGCAACGTGGGCAGCAAGCGCCGCGACGAGAACTTCCGCACGATCGTCGGACTGGCGGTCGAGCACGGCAAGCTGGTTCGCATTGGCGTAAACTGGGGGTCGCTCGACCAGGATCTGCTCACGCAGATGATGGACGTCAACGCCCGTCTGGCCGAGCCGCGGGAGGCGCGGGACGTATACATGGAGGCGATGATCGAGAGTGCGCTTCGCTCAGCCGCGCTGGCGGAAGAGGTGGGGCTCGCCCACGACCGGATCATCCTCTCCGCCAAGGTGTCAGTGGTGCGTGATCTCGTGGAGGTCTATCGCCGGCTGGCCGAGCGTTGCGACTACCCGCTGCACCTGGGACTGACCGAGGCCGGGCTGGGCGCCAAGGGGATCATCTCCAGCACAGCCGCGCTCTCGATCCTCCTCGGCGAAGGAATCGGCGATACGATTCGTGTATCGCTCACTCCCCGTCCCGGCGGAGACCGCACGGAAGAGGTGCATGTCGCGCAGCAGGTCCTCCAGTCGCTCGGATTGCGCAGCTTCGCCCCTCAGGTGACGGCCTGCCCTGGCTGCGGTCGTACGACGTCCACCTTCTTCCAGCACATGGCCGAGGACATCCAGGCGTATCTGCGCGAGCAGATGCCGCTGTGGCGCGAGCGGCACCCTGGCGTGGAAGAAATGCAGGTGGCAGTGATGGGATGCGTGGTGAACGGCCCGGGGGAGTCGAAGCACGCTAACATCGGCATCTCGCTTCCGGGCACGTTCGAGGAGCCGAAGGCGCCCGTATACGTGGATGGGAAACTGTACACGACGCTCAAGGGCGACAGAATCGTCGCCGAGTTTCTCCAGATCCTCGATGGCTACGTCAGGGACCGCTACGGAACGGCTGACCTGAAATTGAACTAACCAACAGATACCAGCCGCTAACCAGATCGACTACCGGTACAGCTCCAGCGCCGCCGCCATGGTGCCAAGCTCATCCATGATGGCGTTCGCAAAGCCGGCCTCACCCAGGCGCTCGTGCAGCCGCCGATACCATCCTATCGTGCCTTCGCGACCGGCGGTGAAGCGGTTCCAGACGGTTTCGGGGAACTCCGTTCGGTGCAAATCCGCCACCAGCGTGCCGGCGTCGTGAACGGCCTCTGCCGCGCACACCCAACGCGACGCGACGCTGGCGAATTCGAGCCGACGCAGGAGATCCGCGCGCCGCTCCTCTACTGACATCTCCGCTCCGCCGGTGTCGTATCGCCGCTCGGTGACGGCACGTGCCGTCTCGAGCACCGAGGCGCCGAACTTCTCCGCTATTCGCGCAAGCAGCAGCTCGCTCATGGCACCCACCGTCGAGTAGTCCTGGACCACGTTGTGGAGCACACCTGCTACCACCGTGTCCTCGTCCTGGTGGTACGCGGTGAGAATCACCGCTACGTTGGCCGGCTGAGTGAAGTAGGGTGGACGGGTCCCCTTTCGTACCTCCTGATCGTGATGCTTGGCTGCGAAGGCGAGCGCGTGATTGATCTTGTCGGAGTAGCCTGGCATGGGGGAAAGGTGTAGGGACTCAGGCTCGTGCGGCCAGGGGGTCTGACCGCAGTCGAAACCAGCTCACCAGCATCTCCAGACCTCGCGCGTCGTCGTTGTCGAAATGGTCGGGCTCCTCGGCATCGACATCCAGCACGGCGATCAGTTCACCAGCGGAGTTGAGAACGGGGACGACGATCTCGGATCGGGCGCGAGCGTCGCACACGATGTGCCCGGGAAATGCCTGCACGTCCGGAACGATGATCGTTCGACGCTCGCGAGCCGCGGCACCGCAAACGCCTCGGCCGAACTCGATCTCCATGCAGCCCACGGTGCCCTGATACGGGCCCACCCGCAGCAGTTTCTCGGGTTCCACCACCCGGTAAAAACCCGTCCAGAGGTGGCCGAAGCCGTGATGCAGAACAGAGGCCATGCTCGCCATGGCCGCAACCTCATCGTACACGCCGGCAAGGAGCGCCTCGATGGCCGCCCTCACCTCCTCGTATGCCACCGGTTTGGGGCTGCGCCGCACGTCGATGATCGCTTCTGCCATTGCTTGTCTCTAGTTCAGGACTGGGATAGCGACGAAATGAAACGCAGCTGACTTGCAGGCAGCGAGCTTCCCTGCACAGCGCATCTGACACACGTTGCTGACGAGAAGAATCTGCCAATCGTTGAGGCGGCTTTCAACCGCATAGGCGCAGAGATTACGAGAAAAAGCGAAAGGATTCTGATTAATCTGGCGTCTACTTTCTCATTTCTGCGCCTCCTGCGTCTTTGCACCGACTGCCCTTTTGCAGCCTGTCCCCGCCGCAGAAACTACAGAACAGGATCAAACCGCAGAAACGGAGAGACGCAGAGACGAGCGAGGGTCGCTCCGGAAAAAAGATGTCGCCGCCAAGCAGCCTCGCCGGCCCCCGCGACGGCTGCTGCGGATCGCTATTACCTTACTGGCTGGCGAGGCTCACAAACCGTTTGCGGAGGACTCCGCAGTGTGCCGTTGGCGGGGCCGGGGGATCGGTGGATCGAGGCGCAGCCGCGCCAATCGACTGCAACAGGAGTTCGAGACGTGAGCTTCGAAGGGTTCAGCCCTCGGGCCCTCGCCTTCCTGCGAAGGTTGGCGAAGAACAATCGACGCGATTGGTTCGAGGCGCGCCGCCCGGAGTATGAGATCGAGGTCAAGCAGCCGATGCTTGCATTCATCGAGGAGATCGATGATCGACTCGGTACGATCGCACCAGAGATCATCGGGCATCCCAGACAATCACCGTTCCGCATTCATCGTGACGTGCGCTTCTCCGCCGACAAGTCGCCGTACAAGACGAACGCTGCCTGCTGGTTCTTTCATCGCGATGGGGGGAAGGGGGTCGGCGGCGATGCCGCGCACGGCGGCGCTGGTTTCTACTTTCACATTGAACCCCGAGCCTCCATCGTGGCCGGAGGCATATGGATGCCACCAAGGCCGACGCTGGCGCGCATACGTCAGGCGCTTTCAGCGCGACATGAGACCTTCGAAGCGATCGTGATGGACCGCTCCTTCCGGCGGCGCTTTGGAGTGCTGAGCGATGAAGAAGTTCTTCGTCGCATGCCGCGCGGATTCACCGCATCACACCCCGCAGCGCACTGGCTGCGCTACTGCTCCTTCACCGTGTCACGCGGGATCGATGATGCACGACTGTCATCACCGCGACTGGTGGACGCGGTCGCTGCAGACTTCGAACGGATGCGCCCACTCGTCCGCTGGTTGAACTCGGCTATCGGCCTGCCGGTGCACGCCTCTAGATGATCGACACGCGGTCTTGCATTGGCAAATGTTCGGATTCCTGAAACGTCGTCGCCGGGAGCGGCTGCGCGCGCTTCCCTTTCCCGATGCCTGGCGGCGGATCCTCGAGCGCCGGTTCCCGCTCTATCTCAATTTGCCGGAGGAGATTCGCAGCGAGCTTCATGGCCACATCCATGTCTTTCTGGCCGAGAAGCAGTTCGAGGGCTGTGCCGGCCTTGTGCTGACAGATGAGATCCGCGTCACCATCGCCGCCCAGGCCTGCCTGCTGCTGCTGCACCGACGAACTGATTACTATCCGCGCCTCTACACCATCCTGGTCTATCCAGGCGCCTACGTTGCGCCGGTTCGCGAAGAGCGGCACGCGGTGGTGACGGAGGGAGAGGAGGACCGGCTGGGCGAAGCGTGGGAAGATGGCGTCATCGTGCTCGGCTGGCGGGACGTGCTCGCCGGTGCCGCCGACCCGGACGACGGATTCAATCTCGTGTTGCACGAGTTCGCGCATCAGCTGGACCACGAGGATGCGTCGACACAGGGAGTACCGCTGCTGGGTCGCGAGGTGGAACCAGCGGAGTGGGCGCGAGTGCTGCGCGCCGAGTTCGAGCGGCTCCAGCGCGACGCCGAGGCCGGCCGGCCAACGATGCTGGACGAGTACGGCGCGACCGACGCCGCCGAGTTCTTTGCGGTTGCCACGGAAGCATTCTTCGAGCAGCCGTTCGAGCTCGAGGAACACCACCCGGAGCTTTTCACCCAGCTGACCCACTACTACCAGCAGGATCCCCGACGTTACTTCGAGGAACGAACATGAGAATCGGCATCGGATCCGACCACGCCGGCTTTCGCTACAAGGAGCTGATCAAGTCGCTGCTGGTGTCGCGCGGACATGAAGTCACGGACTTCGGCACGAACTCCGAGGCCAGTGTGGACTACCCGATCTTCATTCGCCCCGTGGCCGAGGCGATCGCCAGCGGATCGCTGGACCGCGGAATCGTGCTCGGCGGGTCGGGCAACGGCGAGGCGATGGTGGCGAACCGCGTCCGCGGCGTTCGCTGTGCACTGTGCTGGAGCGTGGAATCGGCCCGGCTTGCGCGCGAGCACAACGACGCCAACGTCCTCTCGCTGGGAGAGCGTCTGATCAGCGAGACCGAGATGGCGGCGATCGTCGAGACGTGGTTGACGACGCCTTTCGAGGGGGGCCGCCACCTTCGCCGGATCCGGATGATCGACGAGCCTTAGGCGGACGCGCGATGAGCGAGCGCCCGCGCTCGTCCACCAGCAGATCGAACACGATCAGCATCGCCGGTGATTCGGTGGCGAGACGCGTGATGCGGCTCTCCGCCGGATGAATTCGCAGCAGCAGGTCATCAAAGGAGATCCGGCCGTCCATCGATACGACGAGCTCGCCATCGAGCACGAATCGCGTTGCCGGCAGGGCGCGCAAAGTCGCCACGACTTCCGGGAAGTAGCGCGACAGCGGCTTGGCAGCCTTGGACATGAGATGCACCTCATCGCCGTCGCGGAACGCAAGGCAGCGGAAGCCGTCCCATTTCGGCTCGAACTGCCATTCGCTGCCCGTCGGGATCGAGGACGCGAGTTGCGCTTCCATTGGCATGATCTCGCCCGGACGCGGCACCCGGCTCCCGCCTGCTCGCCTGGAGACGCGCGACGCCACGCCGCGCTCGACTTCACTCCAGCGCACGGGCGTCGCGACGGTGGCGCCGGCGCTCGCCCTCGGAGAATACAGCGATGCCAGTGTTCCTTTCGTACGTGAAGCCATGGCATGACGAATCGTAAGTTGTCAGCCTGTGCATGGTCGTTCGCGTTGCACCTGCGCGGCCCGAGTAGCCATATTGCGCCCGCAGCCCCCACTGAGGTGTCAGCCCATTCCACACATGTCGGTCGCGGTCGCTGCCAGGCTTGCGTACCTGCTCCTCATCCTTGGCGCCACGCTCACGCGACTCCGCCTCGGATACGATCCCGCCATGGTCGCCGAACGACTACGGTTGGCGCTGAGCCCGACGATCGGCCCCCGCGATGCCGTGGACGCCGTGCGCAACCTGGCCCTTTTCGCCGGTTGGGGCATGGTGTGGATGCTTACCGCGCCCGGTAGGCACATCTGGCGATCGGTGGCGATCGCGACCGCAACGGGCGCGGCGATTAGCGTAGTAGTGGAGTCGATTCAGCTGTTCTCACCGATTCGCAATGCCAGCATCCTCGACGTGCTGACGAACAGCAGTGGGTCGCTGGTCGGCGCGCTGCTCGTCGTGGCGATGGTCGTACTGCTCACCGCGCTGCGTGGCCGGCGTTCGTTCGTCGGTGTGCCGGCGCTCCTGTTGGCTGGAGCATATGGCCTTGCGGTGCTGCTGGAGGCGATCCTGCCGCTCTTCCGGCAGGAGCGTGTTCCGCAAGCGTGGGGCGGACCGATGTCGCGCCTCCAGTTGGCCCTCGACTACCTGCGGTCGCAACCTCTAACCGAGCTTCCCTCGCTGGATGTGCTGCTCTTCCTTCCAGCCGGCGCTTTCGCCGTGGCCGCGCTCGTGGAGCTCGGGATTCGGTACAAAAGCGCCGCGGTAGCCACTGCGCTCACCGCACCACTCCTGTTCGCCGTCGCACAGCTGGCGCGTGCGATGATGGGCTATCCGATACAGACAGGCGCCATGCTGGCGCATTCCGTGGCGGTGGCTGGAGGAGCGGCGATGGCCGCAATCGCGCTGCCCACACTGACGATGCGGCTTCGCGGGCGGCACCGTCCCTTTGCGCTGCTGTTTCTCTATGTGATTCTGGTAATGCTCTGGAGTTGGCGGCCATATCTGCCAGAGTTGGATGGCGCCTCCATCGTCGCACAACTCAGAGTAGAGCGCCTCATCCCGCTTCGGTCGCTTGCGCACCGTGTGGACCTGTTCAGCGTGATCGTCGTTGGCGTGCAATTTCTTCTGTTCGTGCCGTTGGGGGCGCTGCTAGCCGTGTGGCCGTTGCGCTTCCGCGGCCCCTTCGCGCACCTGCTGCCCGCCATCTATCTGGCGGTGGCGATCGAGGTGGGTCAGATCTTCGTCATGGGACGGTTCTTCGACATCACAGACATGATTCTCCAGAGCGCCGGCGCGACGCTCGCGTGGCTCGTGGTTCGACGGACGGGATATCGACCTTATGGGGAGCTGTTGCCGGCTGGAGGGGGCAAGGGACCTGGCGTTGGAGACCAACAGTCGGCGCGGACCCAGGGGCCAGCGGCCAGAGGCCAAACTCGAACTGGACGCCATGAGCCGGGTCCGGGGCCGGGCCGAACCCAAGGGGTCTGAGGACTGCTGACACCGGATGAACCCGGACTCCGGGTTCCGAGCTCCGAATACCAAGTCCGGCCTCTTGCCTCTCTGCCCGGTCTCCTGCATCTCACAGTCATGACTTCCCACTCGGTCGCGCCGCTGCTGCCGGGGGTACGGCGAACCTTTCGCGCTCTCGCCAACACCATCGTGCCCGAGTCGAGCCGGCTCGATGAGGATGGCTGGAACGAGCTTGAAGCGATTGTCGAGCGCGCACTCGCCGAACGGCGGCCGGCGTTGCGGCGGCAGCTCGGCGCCTTCATCCGAGCGGTCGAGCTGCTTCCCGTGGCGCGGTTCGGTCACCGGTTCTCCAACCTGGACGCCCAGCGTCGAACGAGCGTCCTGCTCGCCCTTCAGCGTTCGCCCGTGCTCGCACTTCGCCGCGGTATGTGGGGCCTCCGCACGCTCGTACTCATGGGGTACTACGCCCGACCCGCGGCCGCCGCCGACATTGGCTACGACGCCAATCCCCGCGGGTGGGACGCTCGCCGATGACCGATCTCTGCTACGACGTCGTCATCATCGGATCCGGTGCCGGTGGCGGCGCGGTCGCGTCGGAGCTCGCACCGTTGGCTACGCAAGGTTATCAGATCCTCCTTCTCGAACAGGGGGCCCGCCTCGACGAGCACGAATTCACCGGAAATGAGCTGGACATGGCCCCGGCCCTCTACACCGATGGTGGCGGATTTCTGACTGCGGATGGAACGATGACGCTCGCTTTCGGGCGCGCGTACGGCGGCTCGACGGTGGTGTACACGGGAACCTCGCTCACTCCTCCCGAACGTGTGATCGGCCGCTGGGACGTGCCTGGGCTCGACCATGCGGACATCGTCAATCGCGCGGTGAAGTACCGCATACAGAACAACGTGCACCTGCTCGAGGATCACGAGATCAACGAGAACAACTCGCTCTTCGTGAAGGGTTGCATCGGAGCGGGTTACACTGCCGAGCAGTTCCCCGTGAACGTGAAGGGGTGCCGCGGATCATCGCTGTGCAATCTCGGTTGTCCGAACGCGGCCAAGCAGGGCACGAACCGCGTTCAGCTTCCGGCCGCCGAACGCCAGGGCGTGAAGGTGGTAACACGAGCCGAAGCGATTCGGATCGAGCATCGCACGGTCGTCGTCAGCGTATCGGAGAAGCGTTCGGGGGAGAAGGGACGCCCATCGGAGTGGCCAGCCGGCGAGTATCGGATCAAGGCCCGGACGGTAGTGGTGGCCGGTGGCTCGATTGGGTCGACGGCCCTGCTCCTGCGTTCGGAGCTCGACGACCAGCTACCCCGGATCGGCGAGCGGTTCAGCTGTCACCCCGCTCACATCCTGGTGGCTGAGCACGCCGGTCCGATCACGAACGACGTCGGTCATCCGAAGAGCTTCTTCCTGGACCGTGCCGAGGAGGAGGGGTTCGTGCTCGAGACATGCATGTACTTCCCCTTCACGACCGCCAAGAACATGACGGGCTTTGGCGAGATGCACAGCCAGCTGATGCGCGCCTTCCCTCGCCTTCAGATGATACTCGTCCTGGCGTGCGACCAAGCGATGCCGGGCAATCGAATTTCGGTGGATCGCAGCGGGCGCCCTGTCGTGCACTACCGCTTCACGCCGGCGGTGATCGAATCGCTCGTGCGCGCCACCCGGGCATCGGCGCGCATCTTCTTCGCCGCCGGCGCGATGCGGGTACACGCCCCCACCGCCGATCCGCCACTCATCGAACGCCGCGACGAGAACCATCTCAATGAGCTGATCTCTCCGGCGAACTTCCGCAGCGGCACCATCTCCGTTTCTGCGGCGCACCTCATGGGCGGCTGCTCGATGGGTCACGACTCCAGTGACTCGGTCACCGACGCGTGGGGCGTCGTTCACGGTGTTCCCTGGCTTCGAGTCGCCGACTCGAGCCTCTTTCCGGACTCCTTGGAGATCAACCCCTACCTGACCGTGATGGCGTTGGCGGACCGGGTGGCCGAAGGACTGCGTCGGGATCTTCCGCACCTCATGGAGCCGGCGGAAGTAGTTGCGGACGCCTGATCACCGTGCGGCCGAGCCCGCCAAGGCTTGGGAGGCGACGGCGAAAGTGCTTGCGGACGCCTGATCACCGTGCGGCCGAGCCCGCCAGGGCCTGCGAGGCGGCGGCGGATGGTGCGGCCTCTGGATCTTCATCGTCCCACAACAGCACACCGCGCACTATCACGCCCTGGTCGCGCAGGCTGCTCAACATCCTGAGCAGCGCACTGACCGTCGTGCGTCCGGCGCGTGCGCACACGACAGCCTGCGGAAGCGCTGCGACGAGCGGCGATATGGCACCATCGGAGTCCGCGGGGGCACTCACCACCAGAGTGTCGTAGCGCCGACGGAAGTACTCCACCTCGCCGGAGAAGGGCTCGCGCAGCACCAGCATCTGCTCGCGCGTGAGCGGTGCGCCCGCAGGTATCACCTCCAGCACCCTGTCACGCCCTACCAGGACCGTCTTGACCGCGCTGACCCACTCGGCGCGCCGGTGCAGCAGGTCTGAAAGGCCCGGAGTCGACGCGACGCCAAGCCCGGCGGCCACCGCATTGGCAGCTCCGTCGGTGTCGAGGAGCATGGTCGCGCGAGCTGTCTGTGATGACACCGCGGCGATGTTGGCTGCTACAACCGCGCTGATCATCGCATCGTCCGCGACCACGGTGGTTGGCAGCAGATTGTAGGCGCGGTCGGCAAGGCGCCCATAGAGATCGCGATACGACTCCGGCATCTGCTGGATGAAGGCAGGAACCAGTTGGTCTGCGCGGCGCCGCGCTCGCTCCGGCTCACTGCCCGCGTCCCGGATGACGGCAAGCAGCGGAGCACCGGCCAGCCACTCCAGCTCACGCGACGTGCCCACGCGCGGCGAACGCAGCTCGGCAACGAAAGCGATGCCGAAGCCGAAGCAGATTCCCAGCACCATCGCCGCTGCAAAAATAGCGAAGGGAGATGCGCCGATGGACGCGATGGCACGCGCGCGTTCCATTCGCTCATCGAGCTCCTCGTGGATCCTCCGTGCCCGTGCGAGTTCGCGTTCGGCCGCCTCCGCCGCGTCGCGCAGGGGATCGAGCTGTACCAGCAGGCCAAGAGTGTCTACTCTTGGCGGCGGGGGCGGCGCGGGGGGCGGCGGCGGATTCAGCCTCTCGACCTCGAGCTGTAACGCCACGATGCGCGATTCCGCGATCTGTCTTATCTCACGTCCGATCTCCGCCGCGCGCTCGGTGAGAGCTACGAACACCGGATCGACACCCCCCACGCCACCCACCTGCTCGCGCGCGCGTTCGATCTCGGTGAGGGAGTCGAGGAGCTGTCGGACGCGGACGCGACTACGCAACTCGGGCGATTCTGCCAGAGCGCGATAGGACGCCAGGAGGGGGGCCGTCTCGACTCGTTCGCGAAGCTGCGCCAGGCCGATGGCGGTACGCTCCAGCGAATCGCGACGCAAGCGCACGGCGAGGGAGAGCGTGTCCGCGGTCGGAGGAGGCAGCGCCACCCAACGCTCGATCAGCGCCCGTGCCGACGACAACGATGTTTCCACAGCGACGAGATCGCGCCTGGCACGCTCGGTTGCGGCAATGAGCGGCGCGGTGTCGGGACGCTCATGCGGCTGCGGCGCGATCGCCTCGGCGGTGCGGATGGCGCTGTAGGGGATGGCCATGAGGCCAGCCAGCGCCGCCGTGAAGACGAGCACGGTGGAGACCCCCACCAGCAATGGTCGGCGCGGTACGTTCACTGCTCGTGCGGCAAGCCAAGCCACGCGTCCCTGAAGCGTGCGTGGGACTGCGGCGCCGGCCTGCTTCCGATCGCTGTCGTCAGACACGCAGAGCTGCTCCCGGGGCGACAGGCGCTCAATTCAGGATCATATCGCAGTATCCTGCCAGCGTCGCCGTCAGCGCAAGGCGCGCCGCCTCGCTGCGGGAGCCGCGGGCTGAGAAGTGGGGCGGAGATCGGAGATCCCCGCCCCACTTCCACCCCGCGACAGCCGGATGTCTCGCCTTACTGCTGTACGACGACCGTTCCGAACATATCCATCTGCACGTGCGGCGTACACTCGTAGTGATACTCGCCGGCAGGCAGATTACCGAATGAAACCGTGTAAGTCTCGCCCTCATTCATGAAGAACGGACTCGAGAGCGGCGACATCTGGTTTGGCATGTTGGCGAGCAGCTGGGACTCCGTTCCCGCCGGGATCTGCCCGGTAAGGAACTTCACATTGTGGGGACCACCCGAAACCATCTCCCAGCGCACGCCGTCGCCGGCGCGGATCGTCAGGTTCCGCGGCTCGAAGCGGAATCCCTGAGCATCGCCGACCATGCGGACGACGTGGGTCGTGCCAGTGATTGGCGCTGCCTCGCCAGGCGCGGCTGGCGCTCCGGGGGCGGCGGCGGGTGTGTCGTTGGTCGTAGCGGGCTGCTCGCCAGGGCAACCGGTCAGGGCAAACGCGCTGGCCAGAAGCGCCAGTCCGAGAAAGCGCATCACAAAACCTCCGGATCGTACCAGAAATGGGTTGATTGGCTCTCCGGGAGGGCCCGGCCGAGCCATTGTGAACATATTCACAAGCGCTGCAAAAGGCAAACCGACCCACGCTGCGGTAGTCGCCCAAATCACTACCCACGCCGCGGAAACCCAGCTTGCCGGCTCCATTTCCGGTGAGGCGCTGCACGGGCGCGGGGAGGGTTGGCGAACCCGTCGCTCTCAGCTCCGCCCTCCACCAGCCTCGGCGCGACCGTGAGTGCCCTCGGATGTGCGGCGCCCGCTCCTGCAATCCACACAAACCGCCTGGCCGCCGACGATGTCTACGCGGATCCGATTGATCCAGGAGCCGTGGAGGTGCGTGTAGCAGAGAATGCGCTTGCAGCGGGCGCAGACCCCGCCGTGTGTCAGGTCGAAGCGATAGCCGCATGCGTCGCACTCGGTGCGTATCTCCGACTTCCTGAAAAACGGCATTCGACCTCCGCGGGCTGAGACCGGCGTTCTCCCGCTCAGCGACTGCGTTCGAGAGCAGCTACGTACTGGTGGAGTGGCGGCGCGGCGTAGCAGTGCATCCCACATGGGAGCAGACCATTCTTGATGAAGGCTCGGCGGTACCAACCGGCCGATCGACCCTGCCAACCGGCACGATCGCCGCTGAACTCATCATCGCTGGTAAACACCTCGAAGTAACCAACTCCCCGCATCACGGCGCGAATCTGCCGCAGGCCGCTCCTCGCTTCGGCGGCGCCCACGTAGTGCAACACATCCGTGCATACCACCAGATCATACTCTTCCCCAAGCGAGAGACGCGCCAGCCCGGCGAGGGTTCCCTGTACGATGTTTCGCGATCGTCCGTATCGGCGCACCACGTAGTCGCTCGGATCCACACCCACATACTTCAGGCGCGGGCGCATCGAACGAAGCACGAGAGCCCAACGTCCCTCGCCGCAACCAACGTCCAGCACGTTGCGCACCGAATGCCCGAGCAGATGCTCGGCAACCGACAGAGCGACGCTCACCTGCCTGCACAACTCGGCGTCGGTGGTCGAGCCAAGCCGCCGGTACCACCGGTCGAAGTAGGCCCGATCGTAGCGCTTCGCTGTCAGTCCTCCCTCACGGGCATGATGTACCAGAGCAGGAAGTACACGAAGACGCCCGGAAAGAACCCGGAGAAGAACGTGAACAGCGCGTATAGCACACGCGCGAGCGCGGTATCGATCTTGAATCGTTCCGCCAGGCCTCCAACCACACCGGCGAACACTTTACTGGTTGGCGACCGCCAGAGCCGCGGCTTCACGACCGGTGTCATCTCTTCACGTCTGCGGATGTCGTTCATGTGGAAGGTCTCCCGCTACGGCAAAGGCAGCGGCGTTCTCGCAGGTCCTCGTTCAGTCCGTCGATCAACTCCTGCATCCGTTCATTTCCCATGGCAATTCCTTGCTGTTTCCTGGTGCAGCCGCAGCGATGCGCCCGTGGAATGATCGGGTGAACTGCGACTGCAGAGATCGCGCCGAAGGAACCCGCCCGTTATGGCGCCGGCAGCTCCACATCGAACACCGCCACCTCCGGAGGGGCGCCGAGGCGTGCATGGATGCCCGAAGTTCCAAGACCTGCCGACACGTACAGGTGCGGCCGCTCGTCGCGGTACCATCCGGAAACATAGCGGCCACTGCCCCGCGGACGCACTGGCGCCACACCCAGCAGACGGATCTGGCCGCCGTGTGTATGACCGGCAATCATAAGCGCTGGCATCGCCCGAGCGGCCGACGCATCCCCTCCTCCCCAGCCACCGACCCGTTTCATCTCGGCCACTTCACGCCACAATCGTTCGCGATAGCCGGGGCAGTGAGAGAGGATCAGATGCATCTCTCCCGGCTGAGCCGCCTCCAGGCCGCTACGTGCGCTGGGCGACCCTGACACCATGTCATCCACACCAGTCACCCGAATGCGTGCCTCGTGCACCGGCACCACCACGGATTCGTTGACGAGCAGCGAGCCACCGTGGCGTGCATAAAGATCACGAAGCTCCGTCAGCGAGACACCGCTCCATCTGTCCCAGTTGCCAAGCACTGCGAGTATCGGAGCGAGATCCGCCAGCTGCGCCAGAAAACGCTGAAGCGCCCACAGCGCGGGGCGCCGTTTGATCACGTCGCCGGTGATTACGATCAGATCGGGTCGCGCCGCTCGCACGGCCCGGAGCACGCGACGCTCGAGCGTACCGATACCGCGCAAGTGCAAGTCGCTGAGTTGGACGATGCGTGCCGTGCGCGCGGCAGTGCCTTGGGTGCGAACGACGTGAGTTCGCACCACCAGTCGTCGTGGTTCAGTAACGAAGGCGCGCGCGGCGAGCATGCCGGCCGCCACGCCGATCACCACATAGGCGGTGGAGCGGGGATCGCCCATCACGTCGGCGGCCGCGGGGAAAGACTAAGGTCGACCATACGGCCTACACTCCATCCTGTTGTCTCGCAGCTGGAAGTCGCTCCTCGTATTGGAGCTGAATGCCGAGCACGGCAGAATCTGCCCGCTCGGGCTGCACTGCTGCTGGCACCCGCAGCAGTACCTCCTGCGGCGTACGCCACTCCACGTCCAGTACCGTGAGGCGATCGGCGATGAAGGCGTTGGCGGGTGCGTTGGGGATGGTGCCGCCAGCCGGTGCAATGCTGAGCTGCGTGGTCGCGCCCGCCGGCCCGCAATCTCGATCGAACACGACGGCCATGAACCGGCCGTCGGGCGATGTGTGATGCTCGCGCACCGACATCGTGCAGAGCACCGGCGTCCCATCCGCCAAGCAGGCCGCCAGCATGCCCCCGCAAAGCAGGCCGGTGGCGATTCCGCGACTCCAGGCAGTCACTCGTTCTGGCATCGTTCCACAGTCTCCTCGCCATTTGGTGTCACGCGCGCCATCTCCAGCCCGGTTGCAGCTTGCACCGGCGTGCCGCGCCAGGCAAGGTTAGGAAGTTGTCACTCATCGGGGCGTGCCACTGTGTGTGGCAGCGAAACCCGCACCTACGCCGCTTCCCGTCGTGGTCTCACCTGAATTCATCACCCTCCAGCGCGCCGTGGCTGGCCGCTATTCGCTGGAACGCGAGATTGGTCGCGGGGGGATGGGTATCGTGTTTCTTGCGCGCGACGTGGCCCTCGATCGCCTGGTCGCGATCAAGCTGCTGCCGCCCGCGCTGGCCGCGGACGCGGCGCGACGCACTCGCTTCCTGGACGAGGCGCGCATGGCCGCTCGTATGTCTCACCCGCACATCGTCCCGATTCACGCCGTGGAGGAGCGGGACGGGTTGGTGTTCTTCGTCATGACATACGTTGCCGGTGAAACGCTGGGCGAACGGTTGAGGCGGACCGGTCCGCTGCCAGTCGATGAGGGTGCGCGCGTGCTTCAGGAGGTGGCGTGGGCGCTTGGACACGCGCATGCGCGCGGAACTATCCATCGTGACGTCAAGCCAGACAATGTTCTGCTCGAACAGGGCTCGGACCGGGCTCTGGTGGTGGACTTCGGCATTGGCCGCATCACGGCAGGGACGGAACGCGATGCCGAGCTGGTCGGCACCCCGCATTACATGAGTCCCGAGCAGGCAACCGGAGAGCCAGCGGACGCCCGCAGCGACATCTACGCCCTTGGCGCCACTGCATACACGGTGTTGACAGGGCGTCCTCCGTTCGAGGGGAGCAGCGCCTCGGCGGTGCTCGCGCGGCACGTCTCCGATACGCCCGACGCTCTCTGCGACGTGAATCCCAGCGTGTCGGCGAGCCTTGGGGGAGTGATCGAGCGTTGCCTCGCCAAGCGTCCCCAGGACCGCTATGGATCAGCGGATGAGGTGGCCGAGGCAATCCGCGCCGCACGTGGTGCCGGCGCGGACATAGCGCCACCGCTGCGTGCCTTCGTGCGCGAAGCGGACCGCGTGGGAAACGAGGTGACTGGCTCGTTGATCGCGGCGGCGGTCGCACTGGTGGTGTTGGTTGCTTTCATTGGCTTTGGCGAATGGCCGTTCAACCTGATCTATCTACTGGTAGCGGCTTTCATGGTGAGCATCGCTGGCACCCGCTACGGCCAGCTCATCGCGACAGCGCGTGGGCTTCTGGGGGAGGGTTGGGGGCACCGTGCGGTGCTTCCAGCGCTGCTCTCGGAGGAACGGCGTCGGCAGGAAGAGGAGGAAACCCAGGCGCACCGCGGGCTAACGGGCCGTACGTTTGCCGCGCTTTCCGTGGTGGGAGCCGCCAAGACGGCCGTCGCGATCTGGCTGGTAACGGCGGAGATATCCGAGTTCCTCACCATCCTGGGTGTCATCGGGTCGGTGATGATCCCTACGGCCATGCTCCGCCAGATCTGGCTCCAGAGTCGCGGCCGGAGTCTGTGGTCGCGCCTGCTCAGAGGTGGGCTGGGACGCCTTACGTTCGTAACGGCCCGGCTGGGAATGCGAGGTGCACCGCCACTCGCACCGGTTTCCGGCGAACTCACAGTGCTGGCCGTAGAGCGCGCGGCGGAGGAACTGTACGCAGCGCTGCCTGATGGGCAGCGAGAGGAGTTGCGCGCACTGCCGTCGCTGCTCGAACGACTGCGCGCCGAGGTACTGAGGCTACGGGCAGCCGGTGAGCGTGAGCATGCCGAGAGTGCCATGGCCGCCCTCGAGATCCTGCGGTTGGGGCTGCTCCGCCTGCACGCGGGTGAAAGCGCGGTGGGAGATCTGACGCTGAACATCGAGGCGGCGGAGCGAATAGCGTCCAGCATCGACGCCATGGTCGAGGATCGTGCCGATGCGAAGCGGCTGCTGGGAACGACGCCGGATCAAGTGTTCTGACCCCTTGAACCGGCGCGGCCGATGCGAAGCGGCTGCTGGGAACGACGCCGGATCAAGTGTTCTGACCCCTTGAACCGGCGCGGAGGAAGATGGGCCAGCGGGCAGGCAGGCGCGCTTCGGGCGAGCCTCTGGCCCAGAGCGGAGCAAGCTCTCGTTCCAGCGCCGCGACCGGGTCGATCCCCCGGTCGCGCACGAAGCGTTGCGTGGCGGACCAGGTTCGGAGATACCCGGCAAGCTCGTTCAGCGTGATGGAGCGCTCGATGGCGAAGGGCGGAGCGCGAATCTCGTCGAAGGGAAAGGGGATCGTCTCGTAACGGGCTTCGACCAGCTCCCGCTCAGGCGGCCAGTACGGGGCTACAACCACGGTGTAGAACCGCTCAAGCAGTGCGTCGATGGCCGGCGAGATGTGGACGCGCACGTAGCACCAAACGGCCAACACCCCGCCGGCAACGAGCACGCGCGCTGCCTCGCGGTAAAATCGATCGAGCTCCAACCAGTGGATTGCCTGAGCTACAGTGATGAGATCCACCGACTCATCAGGCAGCCCGCTTTCCTCGGCGAGGGCGAGGCGGTACTCGACGCGTTCGTGTGTCGTGGTGGCAGCGAGCTGCTCGCGACTGGAATCGGTCGCAATCACATGATCGAAGTGATCGACCAGGCCCAGGGCGGCCTGGCCGCTTCCGGTGGCGCAGTCCCACGCCAGCGCGCGGGATGGCGCCTGAGCGGCGAGCCACTCGTATAGCTCTGGTGGGTAGGTGGGACGGAAGGCGGCATACTCGCGCGATGCCCCGGAAAAGTGATCGCGAAACGCGCTGTTCGGTGAGGGCTCAGCGCCCGCGGCGTCCATTGTCAACTGTCGCCCGCAGGCACGTGCATGCTCCCCTCGCTCACGAAGACCGCCGCTCCGCCCACGCGGACCTCGGTAAGCGCTCCACCCACGAGGTCCGCCTCCACGTGGATGGTGCTTGGCCGTCCCATTTCGACACCCTGTGTGATCGTCCAGCGACGCTCACCGTCAGCCGGTCCCTCGAGCTCGGCAAGCAAGCCGGCCAGCGCGACGGCCGCACCTCCGGTGGCGGGATCCTCGGCAATGCCCATCGCGGGCGCGAACATGCGGGCGCGAACGCTCGACCGGTCCGCACCAAGTGCCAGCACGAACACGTGCGGTGCCCACCAGCTGGCGAGCAACCCGCTCCAGCGCGCGACGTCGAACCGTACTCGCGAGACGGCGTCCTCATCACGCAACGGAACGAACAGGAATGGCACACCCGCAGACCAGGCGGCCGGCCGCGGCGCACCATCGCGGATCTCGTCGGTGGAAAGTGCGAGCAGTTCCGCGATACGATCACGACCGGGCGGCGCCGGACCACGCTCGGGGAGCTTGGGCGCGGTAAGACGAGCGAACGTCGGTTGCCCGTCAGTCGTGCGAATCATTACCGGGACAGGACCGACGTCCTCCTCGAACACGACTGACGTGTCGCCGTTGGCTACGGGAATTGCGCCGATGCGTGCGAGCATGATCGCCGCACCCAGAGTGGGGTGTCCGGCGAACGGGAGCTCGACACCCGGTGTGAAGATGCGAAGTCGCGCAGCGTGCACCGCGTCATCCGGCGGCAGCACGAAGACCGTTTCCGAGAGATTGAGCTCGGCGGCAATGCGCTGCATCCGCGCTTTGTCCAGACCGCCGGCATCGGGGAAGACCGCCAGCGGATTGCCGCTGAAGATCCGTTCCGTAAACACGTCGGCGGTCAGGAACCGGTACGACTTCATTACGATCTTCGCGCCCGGTACTCGCTCTCCAGCATGCTCATCAACACCACCGATTCGAAGCCGCGTGACCCCAGCAGACATTCGCGCAGACATCCCTCGAATACGAACCCCTCTCGCTCGTACAGCCCGCGCGCACGAGTGTTGTGCTCCTTGACGTCCAGCCAGAGGCGGTGCGCCCGGAGATCGATGAATGCGAGGTCCTGCATTGCCCGCACGGCGGCGTGCCCGTAGCCTCTGCCCTTGCGGGTGACGACGATGCGCCGGAACTCTATACTGCGGTGCGGCTGCGCGACGCCCGCCACCAGCATGAACCCGACCCTCTCTCCTTCCTCATTCTCAATGATGCGGTGCAGGAGATCCGCATCCGAGAGAGCCGCACCGTGCTGCTCGCGCGGCCAGGGCGTCACAAAAGCACGGTTCTCATCGGCCTGCTCGGCCGCCAGAACGTAATCCAGATCGGCCACCGTAGTAGGACGGAGGTGAACCGTCACCCTCCCCGGTTCCATTTCATCCGCTCCCGCAACCCCTCGATATGAGCGACATGATGGCGTGAATGCCATGCGTACATCGCAAGCGTCTCATGCAGCGTGAAGAGCCGGCCGTGCTCCGGGTGCCTGAAAGCGCGCAGCCACTCCTCCTCCCCCAGCGACCGCATGAGCAGCACCCACCGCGCGTGCAGCGCTTCCAGCAGTGTAAGCGACAGCTCCGGTGGGGCCGACGTGGCGTCATGGAGCGCCGCCCATCGTCCCTCCTCGTAGGGCTTGATCTTCGGCTCTTCCTCCGTCAGTGCCAGTCGGAAGCGCGTATAGCTGTGGATGTGGGAGTCTGCCAGATGGTGCACCACCTGGCGCACCGTCCAGCCGCCGTCACGGTAGGGCGTGTCGAGCTGCTCGCCTGTCAGCCCCTCGATCGCCTTGCGCAGGTTGCCTGGCAGCGTGGCGATCTCCTCCAGCCACGCCGCACGATCCGCGGCTGCAACCGACGCAGGTGTGGAGAATCTTCCGATCGGATATCGAAGGTCGACTGTTGCGTTCATTGCGGTTCGGGTGTCGGCACGCTCCGCCGCGGGTATTGCGAACCCAGCAAACCAGGGTGCGTAAGCGGATTCCCTCCAGGTGATCCGGGAAACGAGATCAGTCACTCGATCTGCAATCTCTAGCACGAGTACTTCGGGGGGAAGGTGGCCGGCGTCACCGACGAGCCGGTGACGGATATGAGCATCACGTTCCATTCAGCGGTACGGCTCCTGCTTCTGCCCCGTGCAGACCTACGCGAGAGGAGCCGACGATGAGCAAACTGCTGCGCGGCGTCGCAGCCGGGTGGGGTGCCAGCCGACTCGGAGGTGGTTGCCTGAGCACGGTTCTGATCTTCGTGCTGCTCTGGTGGCTACTTGGATACTGTGGCGTCTTCCAGTAAGCGCGACCGCGACCAGGAGAGACGACCCACTGGCGGGCACTCGGCAGCGCCGGTTACCACCCTGCGCGTTACCGCGGCCGCACCAGCAACGCATAGACCTCGGGCTCCAGCTCGCGCATTGCGGGGTGCGACGACTGGTAGATCCGGTCTCCCAGCACCTGCCGCTCGAGGTCCGCACGGTCTGCAGCTCGGGGACGGAGGCGAACGATGACGCGGTCGCCCCAGAGCTCGCCCAATCGGCCGCCGCGCCATCCCGCCACTGTCCCGCCGTAGTCCCAACCGAAGCCGTACATGTCGAAATCGCCGCCATTCAATTCCTCGATTTGGCGTAGCGACGTGCCCAGTCCCACACCCGGATGCAACCGCCAGGTGGAGCCCTCGTCCTCCAATCTCACAAACTCCGGACGCGCACGCGCCGCAGTGTCGGTCCACTGCACGGCAAGTCGGCGAAGCGGATCGTCCGGATACAACACGGTGCCGAGCTCGAACATTCCCTCGCCAATCCAGATGGTGTCGGGGCGCACGTGCTCATCGCCGAAGCGGCGGCGCAGATCGCTCTCGTCATAGTCGGCGCGGATCAGATCCGCCGCCGGCGACGGGCCAATCAGCCACTCGGCGGAAAGCTCGGCAGGTCTTGCGTCGTCAGCCTGATCGCGAACGCCGTCAGCGGGAGCGCACGACAGGACCGCGCACAGCACGCCTGAGAGCAGAGAAGAACCATTCAGCGCGCGCACCGGCAGAGCGCTTGTCAGCTCCTTCAGTTCGCGCACCGGCGTCCTCAGTGCGCCCACCGGCTTCCCATGGAAGAAACCATCACGCTACGCGCCAGCTTCCCCACAGGGTGAGCCCGAGCAGCAGGGCGAGAAACAGTCCCATGCCGGCGGCAAACGCCGGTATGAGCCGCGGGCGAAGCCAGCGCCGACCGGCCGGAAGCAGTCCAACGACGAGAACTCCAGCCGCACCCACCAGAGCGGCGGAGCCGGCGTTCCGCAGAGCCCCGCGTGTGAAGTCGATCCACCACGCCGCGCTCAGCTCCTGGGGCGAACCCAGCCGCCAGACGATGCGCCAGCCGATCCACTCGATCAGCAGCGACGCCGCAACCGCGCCTCCGGCAGTGAGGAGCA
>CAYXRS010000022.1:1731-31620 GCA_964467195.1 uncultured Gemmatimonadaceae bacterium | reverse complement strand
ACGCTCGAGTGCCGCGTCCTTCTCGATGTGCTTGCGGTATTCGTCCAGGGTGGTCGCGCCAACCACCCGCAGTTCGCCGCGGGCGAGCATCGGCTTCAGCATGTTTCCGGCGTCCATTGCCCCTTCGGCAGCGCCCGCACCCACCAGCGTATGCATCTCGTCGATGAAGACGACGAATCGCCCTTCGCCCTCGGTGATCTCCTTGAGCACCGCCTTCAATCGTTCCTCGAACTCGCCACGGTACTTGGCGCCGGCGATGAGCGCGCCCAGGTCCAGAGCCACCAGCCTCTTCTGCTTGAGGCCCTCGGGGACGTCCCCATTCACGATTCGCTGCGCCAGACCCTCGACGATCGCGGTCTTCCCTACCCCGGGTTCGCCAATCAACACGGGGTTGTTCTTGGTACGCCGGGACAGCACCTGCACCACTCGCCGAATCTCCTCGTCGCGGCCGATCACGGGATCCAGCTTCCCGCGCCGTGCCGCGTCGGTAAGATCGCGCGTGAAACGCTGGATCGCCTGGTACTGCGTCTCGGGATTCTGATCGGTCACGCGGTGGCTGCCGCGCACCACATCGAGCGCCGAGCGCAGTGCCTCCGCGTTCACGCCCGCCGACGAAAGCACCTGATAGGAATCGGTTCCCTTGACCTCGGCCAGAGCCACCAGGAAATGCTCGGTCGAGACGAACTGGTCACCCAGCTCGCGAGCAAGGGCCTCGGCCCGGTCGATGACCTGGTTCAGCTCGCGCGACAGCGAAGGTGGGGCGCCTCCCGACTGGCGCGGATACCGCGAAGACTCAGCCTCGGCGGCCGCCCGCAGGTTGGCGACGTTGGCGCCGAGCTTGTTGAGCATTGGCGTAATGATGCCCTCGCTTTGCGCGAGCAGGGCGAGGAGCAGGTGCACGTCATAGATGGCTGGGTTTCCGTTGCGACGCGCCAGCGCGACCGCCTCGGCAAGCGCCTCGGACGCCTTGACGGTCAGCCGATCAGGGTTGATCATCGCCGCTCCTGTTGACAAAGCACATTAACAGGTGAGTCGTAAGTTTAAGCGTTATCGAATGAAGCAATACGAATGCTTCGCCTTTGTGCCATTCCGGCGCGGTCTGGATGGCTGGCCCGCCGGAGTGGCGTGAGGGAGAGCTGAGCGCTACGCCCGATACTGCCGACGCGGCGCCCGTGCGACAAGCAGGCGATCCCTGACGAGCGCTGCTTGACTCCCTCGTCGACCACGTCTACGGTTCGCCGGATAATGCGCAACTTCTCGCGTCGCTGCGCGCTTGTCCTCCTGCTTCTCGGCACAGTAGCCTGCCCGGGGCGCGGGCAGCTGGCGGGGATGAGCGACTCGACTTTCGTGGCCGTGATGGCGCGTCTCCATCGCATTGATGCGGACGAGCGTTTGTCGCGAGAGGAGCGTGATTCGTTGCGGCAGCAGGCGCTGCAAGAGGAAGGCCTCGAACCCGAGCAGCTCGAGGAGGCCGCGCGTTCTCTGGCCGACGATCCGGAGCGGGCGCTCGCCATCTGGAGAGCGATCGAGCGCCGCGTGGATGCCGTCTCAGAACCAGCAAGCGAGGAGAACAGGGAGTAGGATAATCGGGAAGTTCCGTGGCAGGGCCTGCGCAAGGGAGAACGGATGGTCTTCGAGCGCGACCCAGCTTGGCGCTCGGCACACGCGCCCTCACCCCCGAAGACCAATAAGAAAACGCGGCGGCAACCCGAGGTTGCCGCCGCGATCAGCCGCTGATGGCAGCCGTCACCGGAGAACCTTCAGCATCCGCTTGGCCTTTGGCCGCCCCCCATCCACCTTCAGGTGCACCAGGTAGACGCCCGACGGAAGCTGCTGCGCGGAATTCTGATCGGTCCCGTCCCAGAACGCCAAGTGATTGCCACATGGCAGGGTCAGGTTGACTACGGGCTGGCCAGATGCCTCGCCTCCCTGCATCTGCGGAGCTGCCACCGGCTGCGCCAGGACGTTGACGATCTGCATGGTCACCCGATAAGTCCGCGACGGATCCGTGCACGCCGGCGCATCGCCAAGGGTGAACGGTATCGTAGTCGTGCGACTGAACGGGTTCGGCGAATTCTGGCCGAGATCGTACGACTGACCATGATCGCTTGGCGAGGGGGTTGGTTCCTGCGCCTCCGCGAATCCCGGCACCGCCAGCGCAAGGGCCAGCACGAAAAGCACTGGTGCCCAGCGGTGCTTCATGAATCTCTCCGGCTAACGAATCAGGTTCGTATCCAAAACTCCGTCTACGGTAGAAAAAATCCTACTCACCCACGTGCGAACATATGGTGACTGGTGATCAGGTGTCAAGCTGCACCGCAGGCAATTTTCGTAACACACGGCCATCGGCACGCCGTTCCGTCACACCCGAGCGGTCACAGTACTCCAGGAATGGGATCAGGAACTTCCTGCTGACCCCCAACGCCTCGCGCAACGCGGCCGGCCCGACCGGCTCCCCGCCTTGCATGGCATCGCGCAGTGATTCCATCATCCGTCCCAGATTACTACGATCGTAATAGCGCTCCGTTTCAACCCGCACTACCGTGCCCTGGCGTTCGAGGTAGCGGAGCAGCTGGTCTGTCTCCTCGCCGTACGTGGCCGCCAGCTCCGATACGCTCGGCGGCTCGCTGCCGGCCTCACGAAGCGCTCCTTTCAACCGATCCAGACGCTGCTGCTGCTCCCTGGTGGGGCGCGGAGACCATCCGGTACGCCACACCGCTGCTCCGCCCGCACTGAGTTGTCCTTCTGCAACGAGCGGGCCTATCACCATTGCCGCCAAAGTGTCTGCCGCACCAAGGCGAGAGCGCAGGAGCTGAAGTGGAGCCCCGGCTTCCAAAGGCGCCTCTGCGTGGAACGCGTCTACCAGGTCGAGCAGGCGAACCTTCATCTCCCTAAGAAGGTCGGCAGGATAGAGACGGTCGCCGACCAGTACACCGGGTCCCGCGGCGTCGCCTACCAGCCGCCCGACATCGGATGGAGAGGCGCCTATTCGGACGGGCAGCTCCCGAGTAGCGAGTCCCGCCTCCCCTTGCAAGCCGAGCAGGACGGAGAGTCGCTCTCCGGAATCTGCCGCTCCACGGGGCCAGGGCCGGGCGCGGCGGTGACCGGGGAAGGGGTCGTTCACGACGCCGCCGCCTATCGTGGCCATCGGCGAGCCGCCCCGCAGCACGAACCGATCTCCGGCCCGGGCGACCACGGGCTGTGCGAGGATCACGCGGACCTGCCGGCGATCACCCGGTGCGACAGCGCCGCCTGCGGCTACAATCCGTGCCTCGGAATCGACGGTCCCAAGATGGAAGTGCAGGCGGCGTCGCGGCCCAACCATGTCGGGGGCTCCGGGAAGCAGCATGACTTCACCCGTCAACACGGTGCTCGGCCGCCATGCCGGGTCGGTCACCAGTACGGTACCGCGCTGCGCATCGGTGACGTCCACGCCAGCCAGCGCGATAGCGGCACGTCCGCCGGCGCCGACTTCCAACACTGCCTGACCGTGCGTTTCGATCCCGCGGACGCGTGCGCGCAACCCCGCCGGCAGAATTGTCACCTGTGCGTCGCGCTTGATCGTGCCGCTCCAGACGGTACCGGTTACCACCGTGCCCGTACCGTGCACCGTGAAGACTCGATCAACCGGGAGTCGGAACACGTCTTCCTCGCTGCGCTGCGGCAGCGCGTAGGCCACTGCCGCAATCTCTCGCCGTAGCAGAGCCAGACCCTCGCCCGTGATGGCGGAGGTGTGCACGATCACCGCATCCTCCAGGGGCGTACCAGCTAGCGCAGCGCTGACTTCCTCTTCCACCAGCGCCAGCCATTCAGCATCGACGAGATCCACCTTGGTCAAGGCCACCACTCCAGCCGCCGTCCCGAGGAGGCGCAGGATCTCGAGGTGCTCACGCGTCTGCGGCATCACTCCCTCGTCCGCCGCTATCGCCAGAAGGGCGAGATCGATTCCGGTGGCGCCCGCGAGCATCGTGCGAACAAAAGCCTCGTGTCCCGGCACGTCCACCACGCCCAATACGAGATCGGCGTTCAACTTCAGCGGCGCGAACCCCAGCTCGATGGTGATGCCACGGCGTTTCTCCTCCGCCAACCGATCGGTATCCACGCCGGTGAGTGCCCGGACGAGCGCAGTCTTGCCGTGATCAACATGTCCCGCCGTCCCGAGGATCATCCGTCCACCAGCGATCCGCGTTCCCAAGCATCGAAGGCTCGGAGCGGCCGCCCTTCGGTCAGGTGGTGTGCAAGGAACTCGCGCAGCAGCCGCTGGTGCGCTCTCGCGGTGGCGGCCGGCAGCCCCCCTCCCCCTCCCCCTCCCTCCGCTGCACTACGACCCTCGCACCAACCATGTATCTGTTCGCGTGCTTCCACGGGCAGCGTCCGGCCTGGCGGGTAGAGGCGAGCGCATCGCTCGCAAAGCGCCCCACCCACCGCGGTACTGAACGTGAGCGGTCCGGCCGTGCGCAACTCGGTATGGCAGGCTCCGCAGACGAACACCGCTGGGGCAAAGCCGAGTTCGGCCACCAGGCGCCAGGCCGCCGCGAGCCCAGCCTCGCGGGCATCTTGCGGAGATGCCGCGGCGATGTCAGCCAGGGCATGGGATAGCACTTCGAATAACGTTGCGCTTCCCTCTTCCGTACCGAACCGGAGCACCAGCTCCGCGAGCGCGGAGGCTGCCGCGAAACGCTCCAGATTGGCGCCGAGCTCGGGATGAGAGCGCACGACGTCGAACCCGGCCAGCGTTTGCAGGTCGCGGCTCTCGCGCAGTGAAAGCTGCGCGACGCCCTCGGCGAACAGGTCCAGTGCGCTGCCGAACCGCGAGCGCGAACGCCGGGCACCGCGCGCCAGCACGGACACCATCCCGGCTTCGCGTGTGGCGAGGCGAAGAATCCTCGACGTCTCGGAGTAGTCGAGGATGTGGAGGACGATGGCATCGGTGTTCAAATGGGGCATGCCGACAAGCTAATCGCCGGCACACCCCGCGCGAATCAACGGGTGAGTGCGAGCCGTGCGCCAAGAAGGAGCGTGCGCCCTGGCGTGCGGAAGCCGAAAACCGACTGGTACTCCTCATCGAAGAGGTTGTCGACTCGACCGGTGAGCGAAAAGGTGCGTCCAGCGGCCCTCGCCCGAATAATGGCGTATTCGCCGTACAGGTCCACCTTCGTGTACGCCGGTAGCCTGACTCGCTTGGAGGGCCAGGTGCTGAAGTCCATGTCGTCCCGGTCGCCGACGCGATTCAGTGCCGCCCCCAGGGAGGCCTGGTTCACGGAGCTGTAGTCCACCGCCAGGGCCACCAATGTCGCCGGACGACGAAGCAGGCGATCACCCGGAGGGTCATGTTCGGTTGCACGAGTGGACATTGCCGTGTACGAAGCGGCTACCGTCAGGGTCGTGTGCGGGCGCGCATGGGCCTCCAGCTCGAGTCCCCGCGCTCTGGCGGAAGCAAGATTGGCATACGTGGCAACCTCATCTTCCATCGCGAACTCGATCCGGTCGCGAAAGCTCTGGTCGAACCACGTTGCGGCAACGGACAGTGCACCGCCAAACATACGCTGCTCGGCGCCGACCTCCCAGCTGCGCGATCGCTCGGGAAGGAGATCCGGATTGCCGGTCACGAAGCCGCCGCCGTAGTTTTCGAAGATGGTGGGCTCCTTGAAGGCCGTGCCAAGTGCGGCGCGAAGGAAGGTGAGCCCGAAAACGCGCAGGCCGCCTGCGGCGCGATATGTGCCGAACTCACCGAAGTCCGCATTATGGTCGTAGCGGCCGCCAATTGAGTAGCTGGCGCGCTGACCCACGTCGCCAGTCGCCTGAAGGTACAGCGCGCGGTTGAAGCGGCGCGGCGTCTGAAGCGGCACCGGATACTCCTCACCGCCAAAGATGGACGTGCTCTGATTGCGATCGCGCTGCTGGCTGTACTCGAAGCCGGTGGAAAGGACGGCCGCGGGCGCGAAGCGAATGTTCAATCGCCCTTCTGCGCTCTTACGCCCGATCTCGTTGCGGCTCACGTAGCCGCTCTCATCCTGCTCGTTGTCCGGGCGATCGTCGTTACGCAGATCCGATTCTGTCGCGCCGAGCAGGAGGCGCGCCTCCAGAGACTGCGTAAAGCGACGACCGGCGTCGACAGCTACGACGAGCTGCCGCTCTGTTCGGAAAGCATTGGTGTCGACAGGCGCACCGGTGTGGTCGGTGGGATAGTTGAAGCGACCATCCTGGAATCTTCCGGTAAACCGTACGTCGCTACGAGCATCGGGCTGGAAACCCAGCGAGCCGCTGAGCACGTCGTTTCGGTGGCTGTTGTTGAAGGCGAGGATCCCGTTGGTACGCCGGGCGGAAGCGCCCAGTGACCATGCGGCGCGAGCGGAGCCTCCGGTAGCCGACAGGTCCGCCTCGCGTGTGTCGTAGGTGCCGGCGCGCCCCGACACCGTCAGCCCGCGAGTACCGCCCCGCCGCGTGAAGATCTGTATCACACCGCTCACTGCGTCGGAACCATACAGCACGCTGGTGGGGCCGCGCACCACCTCGATGCGCTCGATGTTATCAGTTGTGATGTTTGCAAGGTCGATCTCCCCGCCGGGCTGATTGATCGGTACGCCATCCACCAGCACGCGCACGTAATCACGCTCGCCGCCGCGAAGGAAGAACGACGTGGTGCCGCCAAAAGAGCCGCTTGGCGCAATCGACGCACCGGGCACCATCCGGAGCGCCTCTGCAACGGTCGAGATACCGCGCGCGCGTAGGTCTTCGCCTGTAATGATCGTTGCAGCCGCTGTGTTGGCGCTGAGCGCCAACGAAACTCGCGTGGCCGTGATGACGATCGGCTGTAGCGTGGTCGTATCGCGTGCTACCTCCTGGCCAGCGAGCGAAGTAGCGCCAGCGATAATCGTGAACAGCGCCACCAGATAGGTTCCTTTCACGGTTCCGTTCCTCGGATTGTGCGATTTAGCCGGGACCTTCTCAGCGGCACAAGCATGGGTGCGCCAACCGCCGGATCTCTCGTGACGACGAGCGGCCATTCGTATACACGTTCGAGCACTTCTGCTCGCATGACGGTGGCGGCGTTGCCAGCCGCGGCGACGCAGCCGCGCGATAGGAGTACGATCTCGTCCGCGAATCGCGCGACGAGGTTGAGCTGATGGCTTACCATGAGCACCGCCATGCCGCCACGCGCCAGAGAGGCGAGGAGCTCGAAGGTGGCCATCTCGTGAGCTATATCCAGAAATGTCGTTGGCTCGTCCAGCACCAGCGCTTCCCCTGCCTGAGCGAGGGCACGGGCGATACGGACGCGCTGCCATTCGCCCCCGGAAAGCTCGAGTGTAGAGCGAGCCTCAAAGCTCTCGACCTCGGCCAGCAGGATGGCGCGGTCGATCTGCGCGTCATCGTCGCGCTTTTCGGCTCGGAACAGACCCTCGTGAGGGTACCGCCCAAGCGCGACATACTCGCGCACGGGCAGTCCGAATACCAACTCCTCGCGTTGCGTCACGACGGCGACGCGTCGCGCAAAGGCTCGCCGGTCGATTCGTACGAGCGGTGCGGCATCCACTGTGATGCGTCCGCCTTCCAGCGCCACGCGACGGAGTAGCGCGCGCACGAGCGTGCTCTTCCCACTTCCGTTCGGGCCAACTACAGCCGTGAATCGTCCACGGTGCGCCGCGAAGGAGACATCATCGAGCGCCGACTCCGGCATGCGCGGGTAGCGAACGCGCACCTGCTCGAAGGCGATCACCAGAGTCTCCTAAGCTGCAGCAGAAAGAAGGGCACCCCTACCAACGCCGTGATCGCGCCGAGGGGAAGTTCAGCGGGTGGGCGCGCCGTACGCGCAGCGAGATCCGCGGCCACGACCAGTGCCGCTCCCGCCAACGCCGAGCCGGCAATCAGTGGGCGATGGCTACGTATTCCCACACCCCGCACGAGATGCGGCGTGACCAATCCGACGAACCCGATGAGGCCCGCCGATGCGACGGTTGCGGCTGCCACCAGCGAACTGACGAGGTAGACCTTCTTGGCTGTGGCGTCGACATCGACACCCAGCGCCGCCGCCGGCTCTTCACCGAGAGCCAGTGCATCGATGTCACGCCCCATCCACACAAGCAGCGCGCCGCCGATGACCAGATAGAAAGCGAGCCAGGCAACGCCGCGCCATTCGGCACCAGCCGCCGAACCCATCATCCACCATAGGGCGCCGCGTATGCGGTCGGGAGACGCGCCAGCCAGCACAACCATGATCGCGGCGTTGGCGAAGGCACCGATGATGACGCCGGCCATGAGCAGCACACGCGGGTCGGCGCTGCCTCCGGCGGCCCGAGCCACCAGCAGCGCCGTCGTGACAGCCGCGCTGGCTCCGGCAAAGGCCATCAGAGGCAGAGCCGCCGGGCTATCGAGGCCAAGGCTCATCGACAATACTGCACCCACCGCAGCACCTCCAGACACGCCCAGCAGATAGGGCTCCGCGAGACCATTTCGCAGTGATCCCTGGAGCGCGGCGCCGGCCATGCCGAGTCCCGCGCCTACGAGCGCTGCCAACATCACACGCGGCAGACGCAGTGTGCGGATGATTGCAACGTTGGTAGGATCGCCCTCTCCGGACAGTGCCGCGATCACCTCACGCGTGCTCAACTGAACGGCGCCGAATGCGACGCCGGCGATTACCAGCGCCAGCAACACCATCGGCGCCCCTGCCCAGAATATCGAGCGCTTCACTGCACCACGTCTCCGTGAAGGAGTCGCGCGAGCGACATTGCCGCCTCACCAAGGCGCACCGATGTCCGCGAAACGAGGTTCGTGTCGACCACCCGCACTTCGCCGCGACGCACGGCCTCGAGCGCACGCCAACGCGGATCGGCGGCGATTCGAGCGGTTCCCACCGGTCCGGCAAGCACGATGTCAGGGTCACGACGGGCCACGTCCTCTATCGACACACGCGGCGATGGCGATGGATCATCGCCATAGACGTTGCGCGCCCCCGCAATTTCGACCAGCTCGTGCATGAAGCTCCCAGCCCCGATTGTGATCAGCGGGTTGTCCCAGATGTGCCAGTAAACGGTGGGATGATCGAGTGGTGCCGTCGCCGCGCGTACCCGCTCCAGCGTATTCATCACCGTATCCACTACCAGCGCCGCGTTGACATCGAGGCCCGTCACTCGACCGAGCAGCATCGCCATGCGCCTGAAGTCTTCGATCCGATCCATGCGGAAGGCGATGACGCGAATTCCCGCCGCCCGCAGTTGCGCCGCCGCGCCGCGGTTGTCCTCGCTCGCGTACAGAACCACCAGGTCCGGACGCGTCGCGAGCACTGCCTCCATGTTGGGACGGATGCCGGGTCCCAGGTCAGGCACGCTGCGGGCAGCTTCCGGCCACACGTCCCAGCTGGTGCGGCCGACGAGCCTCGGGCCCGCGCCGAGGGCGAAGAGCAGTTCGGTTGTGGTGGGGCTCAGTGAGACGATGCGCGATGGGGACGCGCCGCGACGCGGCTCCACGGCCGCGCCGAAATCATCCAGATCATGATCGACCGCGATCCTCGCGCCCTCACCGCAGGCAACGGCAATGGCGAGAATCGAGACCGGAAGCAGGTGGCGGAGCGACACCAACGGGCACCCGCCCCCGGAGGGAAGAATGCCCGTGAGCCGGAGCGCGCACCGCGCGCTCGATCCACCAGCCCTTTCTCCGAGGGACTGCGAACGTGGCGCGGACGCGAGGCGTCTCCTGGCTTCGGGCCGGTGCGCTCGCCTTCCCGGTACATGGACCAGTGGCATCTCGAGCGACCGTCTTGCCCGTTACAGTGGCGGGACCGCGCCGGACTTACACCGGCTTCCGGGACTCCCGTCCGCAGTTTCTGTTGTCGGCGGGAATCTATTCGCCGCCACTACGCGTGGCAAGCGCTTCCGCCAGTCGCCGCTTGAGCTCGTCGCGACGGGCCAGATACGTGGCACGCTCCGCGTCGGTCGTCACCGCTTGACGCTCAAAGCCCTCATCCAGCTCGGCAACGGCGCAGGCGAGCGCCGCAGCAGCGTCCGCTTCACCGGCACGGCTGGCTGCCTGCGGCACGGCGGGAGCGGCACGACGACGACCGGTCAATGCCGCCAGGAGGCCGACCGTCATCAGTCCACCGGCGATGAGAGCGATGGCTATCACATGCGTCGGTGCCAGCTGTCGCGATGGAATTGCGGGCGCGATCACCGTGATCACGGCATTCGCTGGCATTTGCTGGGCGAGGAAACGACGAAAGGTGCGTTGCTCTATCGAAACCGGTGAAACCTCCACCAGACCTGGCGCCTGCGCCTCGGCCGTGGGATCCTCCATCAGCACCTCCATCACTTCCACTGCACGATCGATGGGCACGCTGAGCGGGAATGCTTCCGCCGGAAGAGTGTAGGAGAAGGAAAGCTGCTTCAGCCCCGGAGCTAGGGGAGCGTGCGAAACCAGACGTCCATCCTGCATCACCAGCGCGCCCGGTGAGAAATCTCCCTGGCCGGCCCGAAAGCCGACAGCGCGATCGGGGAGCAGCGTCGAGAAGGTGGGCGCGTCTGGACCACCGCTCACGCGCGTGACAGTGGTGTCGTTCGCTAACTCGTACACCTCGACGATCTCGCGATGCCGGTCCGAGCGCGCGGCCGACACCACCAGATGTCGGCCCAGGACACGCACGGGTAAGGGTGCCGAGGTGGTGTCGAAAACATAGAGCTCGGCGGCCTCGCCACGGACCACGGGGTCACGGAGCGGAGTGGAGAAGTAGGCGATACCGGCGTAGTCTGCGGAGATGAAGTAGATCGCCGTTTCCGACCCCGAGCGATGATAGCGGATTCGGTAGCTCCCGTCGGCAAGTGATCGAGTCGAGTCCACGGGCCCCGCTGTATCGGAGCCGACGCGGTGCAATACCACCCAGATCCCCGACACCGGCTGCGGTTCGGAAGCGGTAGCGCGGAGTACGCGTCCTTCTACCAGTCTGGGAGCTGTGTCGGTAGCTTCGGTGGACTGCGGCTCCTGTGCCTCGTGCGAGTCCGCGGCGAGTGCGATCAGCGTGGCAGTGAGGAACAGCACCAGGTGCGACCTGTGGATGCCGGCGTCGCTGCCGCTGGTGGCGGCGGTATCTCGAGATGCTAGCGTTCGCACGCCACCTTTCACCAGTTGAACTTTCCGAAGTCCTCTGGCCGCATCTTCTCGAGATACTCCTTGAGCTGCTCGGCTTCCATGCGGCGTTGCTCCATCTCGTTGCGGCTCTCCTGCACGGCGGGTGAGTCGCCGCTCCCCTCCTCGCCTTCCTCCAGCTGCATGGTAGTAAGGAGAGACTCCGGAGCGAAGATCGGTGCCGACAGGCGCAGCGCGATCGCGATGCTGTCCGACGGACGGGCGTCAACGTGGAACACGGAATCCCCACGGTGTATGTGCAGTTCCGCGTAGTACGTGTTCTCCTCCACTTTGGTGATCTGCACGCGTTGCAGCGCGCCACCCAAACCGGAGATCAGCCGCTTGCACAGATCGTGAGTGAGCGGACGCGGTGGCTTGATGTTGTTCATCTGCATGACGATCGATTCAGCCTCGGGCTGTCCGATCCAGATCGGAAGGAGCCGTTCCCCACCCTTCTCCTGGAGGATGACGACGTAGGAGTTCGAGATGCTGTCGAGCCCGAGCCGGGCGACCGTCAGTTCGATCATGCGCTGCTCCCGAAGGGGCGAGGAGACGCCAAAAACATCAGGACAAGGGCACGACCAAGCGCTCGAAACTAAACCACACCCTTGCACTTCACCTGGAACACCGCCGCCCCGTAATCGTTCGCGGCAGCGCGATCCGTCCTACCGTGCGCACGGATTGGACCGCACGGTCCCTCATTCACAATGTAGGTTGGTGCAAACGGACTGGCTACGGGGAACCATTGCTGCCGCGAACTCCCACCACGCTCGCAGCGTAGACTGCCCGTGGACGACATGAGCATCGGCGGCAACGAACGCCGAGCCATCGCGCCATGTCCGTAGACTGGCGGGTCAGGCTCCACCCGAACGGCCAACTGCCTCCAGCAGTTCCTCCACGCGGTCCGTCCGCTCCCACGTGAACAGCTCGACCTCCCGTCCAGCCACCACCAGACGCTCGACTGCCCGTCCAAAGTGGCCATACGCCGCCGTGCGCCGGTAAATCGGGCTTCGCAGTCCGAGAGCTGCGATGATTCCTCGCGGCGTGAGGTCGAACACCTCGGGAACCGCCATGCCGATCACCCGTGCTGGCACCTCACTTGTGCCGAAGGTATCCACCATGACCGATACCGGCTCCACAACGCCAATGGCGTAGGCCAACTGCACCTCGCAGCGTCGTGCGAGTTTCGCCGCCACGATGTTCTTCGCCACCCACCTCGCCGCGTAGCACGCCGACCGATCCACCTTGCTCGGATCCTTGCCGCTGAACGCTCCGCCGCCGTGGCGTCCCATCCCCCCATAGGTGTCTACGATGATCTTTCGACCGGTGAGTCCCGCATCCCCTTGAGGACCACCCACTACGAATCTGCCCGTCGGATTGATGTGCAGCTTGGGCTCCTCGCCGTTAACGAGATCGCCCGGCAGCGACGGCCGAATGACCTGATCGACGATTGCTTCGAGCAGGTCGTCCCCGCTCACCTTCTCCGAATGCTGTGTGGACACTACCACGGTGTGGACGCGCGCCGGCCGTCCCTGACGATACTCCACAGTCACCTGGGCCTTGCCATCGGGTCGCAGCCATGGGAGCGCGCCGCAGTGCCGGCGTGCTGCCAGCCGCATCGTCAGGCGGTGTGCCAGCTGGATGGGCATCGGCATGAGCTCCGGCGTCTCGTCGGTGGCGTAGCCGAACATCATCCCCTGATCGCCGGCACCGCCGGTGTCAACCCCCAAGGCGATGTCGGGAGACTGCCGGTCGATGGTGCTGATCACAGCGCAGGTCTTGCTGTCGAAGCCGAAGGCGGCGTCGTTGTAGCCGATCTCGTTGATCGTGCGTCGTACCACGTCCGGAAAGTGGACGTAGGTGTCGGTGGTGATCTCGCCGGCGATGGCCGCCAATCCGGTAGTTACGAGCGTCTCGCAGGCCACGCGCGCGCTGGGATCGTCCGCGAGAATCGAGTCCAGGATGGCGTCCGAGATCTGGTCGGCAATCTTGTCAGGATGGCCCTCGGTCACGGACTCGGAGGTGAAGAGATAGCTGTCGAGCACGACCTGGATCCTCGTGGGAAGGTACGGCGCGGTGGTTTAGAGGAACGTCTACAGGAAGACGCACGAAGGCACGTGCCGTCAGCCGGGAACCTCTCCGCCGAACTCCGCCTCCAGCCGCTCCAGCAGGATGCGCTCCGCCTGGCTGGCGCTCCCGGCGTTCAGCGCGAGCTCGGCCGCCTCGCGCGCCGCCATAACATGGATGCCCCGAACGACGCGTTTCACTCGCGATACGGCGCGCGGACCCACGCTGAACTGCCGGACTCCCAGACCGATGAGCGCGAAGGCGGTGAGCGTGTTGGAGCCCATCTCCCCACAGATCGTCAGGTCGATGTCGTGCTGCTCCGCTACCTCCACGGTATGCCTGATCATCCTGAGAACCGCCGGGTGAAGCGGCGTGAACCGATCGGCAAGATTGGCGTTGCCGCGATCGATGGCCAGCGAGTATTGCACCAGGTCATTGGTGCCGATGCTGAAGAACGATGCCTCTCCGACGAACGAGTCCGCGGAGATCACCGACGCCGGCGTCTCGATCATGACTCCCACCGGAACGTCGGGATTGTGAGGCACCTTGCGCCGCACCAGATCCGCAACCGATTCGGCGATGAGGGCGCGCGCACGACGCACTTCGTCGACGCTCACGATCAGCGGCAGCAGAATTCGTACATCGCCCTCCGCTGCCACACGCAGCAGTGCCTTGAGCTGTGGCTTGAACAACTCCGGCTGGTCGAGACAGACGCGGATCGCTCGCCAACCGAGGAAGGGGTTCGGCTCCGACGGAAATCCGCCCACGGGAAGCTTGTCACCGCCGATGTCGAAGGTGCGAATGACTACCGGTTGGCCGGGAAAGGCATCAACCACAGCCTTGTAGGCGCGATACTGCTCGTCCTCGTCGGGCATTGTCGTGCGGCCAAGGACGAGGAACTCCGTGCGCATGAGCCCTACTCCTTCGGCACCACTGCTCGCCGCCAGGCCCGCCTCCTCAGGCAGATCCACGTTGGCGCGCAAGGTGAGCACGGTCCCATCGAGTGTCACCGCTTCGGCGCCGGCGATCTCGGCGAGCTCGGCATCGAGCGCCTGCTCGCGCTTCGCCCGGGCCCGGTACGTCCGCAGATCTGCCTTGTTGGGGCGGACTATCAATGCGCCGGCCTTGCCGTCCAGAATCGCCTCCTCTCCGCCATGCAGCCTGGCCGTTGCCACTCGCAGTCCCACCACCGCCGGCAAGCCGAGCGACCGGGCGAGAATCGCCACGTGAGAAGTGCGGGTCCCCTCGTCCGTGGCGATCGCCGCGATTGCCTCACGGTCCAGCTGCACCGTGAGGCTTGGCGTGAGATCGTGCGTTACGAGGATCGCGCCGGTGCCCTTGGGCACGTCCACGGGATCGTGGTCGGGCAGACCCAACAGGATCGACAGCACCCGAATCTGAATGTCCGTGATGTCGCCGACACGCTCGCGCATCCACGGGTTGGCGTGTCGGGCGAAGAGCTGTCGCCACTCGCGAATCGTGAGATCGAAAGCGCGCGCCGCCTCGAGATTCTGATTGATCAACTGCTCGACGCGCGAGTGCAGCTCGGCATCGTCGAGGATCATCAGCTGCGCCTCGAAGATCGCCGCCTCCTCCGCCCCGGCGTGTCGCTCGGCGTGACCATGCACATAGTTAAGGCGCTCACGCGCTTGCTCCACAGCCGATCGAAAGCGCTTTATCTCCGAGGGAATCTCGCCGTCCAAAACGATGCGATGCGGGACATCAGGTACCTCCCACCGCAGGAGATGAACTGGCCCCACCACGATTCCCGGCGATGCGGGCGTGCCTTCGAGGCGAAGCTCCATGCTAGCTGTCGTCCTCCCCGAACCGACCCTCGATCAGCCTGGCGATGGCAGCGATTGCCTCTTCGGCATCAGGTCCGCGAGCACGCAGGTGAATCTCGGCGCCACACTCGGCCGCGAGCATCATGACACCCATGATGCTCTTGCCGTTCACCTCCAGATCATCGCGAGTCATCGTGATCTCGCTCTTGAATCGCGATGCGATCTTCACGACCTCTGCCGCCGGTCGCGCGTGAAGCCCGTTCTTGTTCGCGATACGTACGGTTAGCTCCGTCATCGCAGTGCGATCGAGTAGAGAGCGAGCAGGGCAAGCACGACCAGCGCGAACCGCCATCCCTGGAGCCGTCCGTGCGCCAGAACCAGGAGAGCGGCGGCAGCCGCGGATCCAATCGCGGCCCAGAGCGGAAACCCGTAGCCGGGCATTAGCGCGCGCGACAACACGAGTGGCAATGCCATTCCCGCGAGCAGGGCAACGGCGCGGGCAATCCACGGAGGTCCTTGCCGCAGCAGGGGACTGCCGAGGGCAGTGGCGACGCGCAGGCCTTGCTGCCAGCCGACCCGCAGGCCCCAGGCGCGCAACCCCAGATGACCTATGTTGTAGACGACCAGGAACAGGAGTACGGTAACCGCCGGTCCGGCCCCAAGCCCATACGCGGTGAGTGCCAGAAGCGAGCTGAACGGCAACCACCCGGCCCACACGAGCCTGTCCCCCACGCTACCGAGTGGACCACAGAGGGCGGCCCGGAAACGCTCGATCTGCTGCGGCGGGGCTCCATCCACTTCAGCGCGTGCCAGTGCGCCAACCGCCAGCGCGGCCAGATATGGGTGAGCGTTGAAGTACGTCGACTCGCGAGCGAGCGCCTCGTTGTACGGGGCGCCACCGCGTCCGCCCGGCATGGAGCGCAGCGCCGGCTCGGTGCAGAAACCGATACCCATCCCGAGCAGCCGCTCGTAGTTCCACGACCCCTGTATGGCAAGCAGGCGCAGGAACATCGCGAGTTGCACGCGAAACGGGAGTCGTGGCGGGGCGAGGACCGCGGTGTCGTCGCTCACAGCAGCCCCAGCAGCAGGAGACTGGCAACGATGCCGCCGGTGAACAGCACGATCCCGCCGCGCGTGCCCGCGAACAGTCGCCACGTCGCCGCGGCAGCCACGGCAATGGCTACGCCAATGACGACGGCGCGCGACAGATCCGCCGTCGCGCTCCAACGCGCGAGCAGTGCGTCCGCGAACGGTGGCACCAGAAGCAGGGCGACCAGCGTGATCAGCGCCCCGCGTGTGAAATCCGCGCCCAGCCCGAGCAGCTGGAGCCGCATGACCATATCGGCAGTCACCGGCCCGCCGCGCTCGAGGAGCCGCCGTGCCACAGCTCCGTTGATGCGCCGCAGCAGATACATCGTCCCGCCACCCACCCAGGCGGTCGCCACTCCAGCGAACACCGACACCGCCAGCGCACCAGGCGGTGAGATCGAGAGCGATGCGAAGACCGCACCCGCCACCACGGACGCCGACCCCCATTCGGGATAGCGCGACGCGCCCACGGGCAGTGTTTCCATGGCTATCAGCTCGAGGACCGCACCGATGATCAGTCCCGCAGCGGCGTTTCCCACAACGAGGCCGCCGATGGTGGCAGCCACCAGTGGGCGCGATATCATCGCCTGCGGAAAGCTCACTACATCGAGCGCGAGCAGTGCGCCAAGCAGCACAAGCGGGATGAGGGGCAGCTCGCTTATCATGAGCCGGCGCCTCCCAGCACTTCGGCAAGGGGAACCGCACGTGCCGTGGGAACGTCCTGCGCAGAGATTGCGATGCCACGCGCCGACAGCATCCGCAACTCGCTCTCTTCCTCCTGTGTGAGATAGATGTAGCGCAGCTTTCGCGTCCGCCCGGGTCGATGATGAATGCCGCCGAGGTTCAGAGTGCCTACCGGCACCCCCGCGTCGACCAATCGTCGCGCCGTATCCACGTCGGGCACGAGCACCATGCCATGGCGAGGGTCGGCACGCCACTCTTCCAGCCGCTCGGCGGCATCCGCGACGGAGGCGAAGATTACGGTCACGTCGGACGGGACTCCCAGTCGATAAAGTTCCTGCTCCCACTCGCTGGCGGCCACGTCATCGTGAACCAGGATGATGAGTCGCAAATCGAAGTGCTGCCCCCAGCCAACGACTACCTGCCCGTGAATGAGACGGTCGTCAATGCGAATCATCTCAATGGGCACGCGCTGCCTCCGGATGGAGGCGCAGCGCTGCCACTCCGCGCTCGACGGCATCACGGTCTCCGGCTGGTTCCGAGGCATGCCCGATGAAGTGGAGGAGCACGGGCAGATTGACGCCCGTCACGACGCGCACATCGCCACGGCTACGCGCCACACGGAGTGCCGCCATTGCGCAACTGCCACCCGACAGATCGGTGAAGACCACGCGGACGGCGAGGCGATCCAGCAGGTCGCCGAGCGCTCCTTCAAGTTCCTCACGACCCATGTCGCGGTTGGAGAGCGGCTGAAGCATCGCACCCAGCCCGGTGATGGCGTCCACCGCGGAAACCAGCCCGTGGGCGAGCTCCGCGTGTGCGACCACGATGGCTACCGGCACCCGCTGATCACTCATTGTCTTCCGCAAGATACTGGCGCAGCTCCGACGCCATGCGCATCCGGCTGATCAGACGCTGGTTGAACGCCTCAGCGGGATCGATTCCGCTGTAGCGCAGCAGGTGGTTCATCGCCACCACCTCCGCAACCACTGTTATGTTCTTGCCCGGGTTGAGGCGAATGGTGACGCGGGGAATCTCCACTTCCAGTATCGTAGTGGACGCGCCGTCGAGCCCGGTACGGTCGACCACCGCATCCTGTTTCCATTCCTCCAGCTGCACCACGACTTCGATGCGCTTCTGCTGCCGCACCGAGCGCACCCCGAAGATGGAGGGGACGTCGATGACACCCACGCCGCGAATCTCCATGTGGTGCCGCTGAAGCTCGTGTCCGCGACCGATGATGACATCATTACCGCGCCGCGATGCAATCACGACATCGTCTGCTACAAGCCGATGGCCCCGCTCGACGAGATCCAGCACGCATTCCGACTTGCCGATTCCGCTCTGCCCCACGAAGAGCAGGCCGACGCCGTAGACGTCGGCCAGCGACCCGTGCAGCGTTGTCGTGGGCGCGAACTCGAGCGCGATGGCGGGATTCAGCCTTCGGTAGAATTCCGCGGTCTTCAGGTGCGTCCGCAGGATTGGCACGCCGCGGCGTGCCGCGGCGTCGCGCATGAGAGTGGGCACCTCCTGCCCCTTGGTCACAATCACGCAGGGCACCGAAAAGGAGAAGAACAGCTCCAGCACGTGCGCGCGCTGCTCCTCGGAGAGCGACGCGAGGTAGGTGATCTCGGTCTCCCCAAAAACCTGGACGCGCTTGGAGGGGAACCGCTCCACGAAGCCGGCGAGCACGAGACCCGGGCTCGACACCTCGCCGCTGGTGATCTCGCGGTCCAGTCCCGTCTCATCACCCACCACCTCCAGGTGGAGCATGTCCTTCATCAGCTCGAGGAGCCGGCGCACGGTGAAGACGGTTTTCACGTGCGCGCGAGCGGGCGTCCGCGCACTTTCGGCGTGCGTTTGCGGCTGGCGAGCTGCGCCGCCATGCGCTGCCCCGCTTCGTTGAGTGCGGGCCCATAATTGCGCGCCTCGGCCTTGGCGGCCAGACGCGCACGGCGCGGGAGAAGAAATATCATCTCGACGCGGCGCGTGGGACCGTCCTGCTCGAAGCGCACCGTGGCGGTGACGACCCGATCGGTCTTCTTGGCGATGCGGCGCACAAGACGCTCGGCGCGATGCGCCATGTTATCGGAGATTACGGCGTGATGTGACTGGAACAGAATGTCCATGCTATCCCTCGTTGACGACATCGCGGAGGTGCGCCTCGGTGCGACGCGCGGCCTCCTCCCAGGAGAACTGCTCCACGAACCGGCGTGCTTCCCCGCCGAGTTGGGCGACGAGCTCGACTGACGCGGAAACGCGCTCCATCGCCGCCGCCATGGCCGAGATGTCCTCATGCTCCACCAGAAAGCCTGTGCGACCATCGACCACCGACTCCCGAAGTCCGGGCGAGTTGGAGGCGATCACCGGCGTACCGCACGCAGCAGCCTCGAAGTTGGTGATCCCCCAACCCTCCTTTGGCGAGGCGAATGCAAGTGCCCATGCCCGACGAAGCAGTCGCAGCTTCGCCTCCTCGCTAACGAATCCAAGAAACCGCACGCGCTCACCGAGGTCAAGCGATTGCGCCAGTCGCTCCAGCCCCTTGCGAAAGTCGCCGGTGCCGGCGATCTCCAGCCGGGCGTCAGGGTGAGCTACGTGGGCGAAGGCACGGAGCACGATGTCCACTCCCTTGTAGCGCTTGAGCCGCCCCAGATAGACGAACAGGGGCGTAGGTGAGCGCTGCGACGGCTCCGGGGTGTAGGTTTCGGTGTCTATCCCGGGGTAGATGACCCGAATCTGCTCGGTCCGGATCCCTCGTTCTACCAGGTCGTCGGCAGTGCTCTGGCTGATTGCCTGGAAGGGCGTGTGCCTGTAGATCGGCACCAGCGGTCGCTCGGCCAGCCAGACCGCCGATGCCATCACCCTGGACACTTCGCGAAACGCGGTGCCGCCAAAGAGGTGCGGAACGAGTGCCACGCAACGGCGCGGGGGCGGGGACCATCGCGGGGTGTAGAGCGGGATCTTGTTGATGTCCTCGAGCAGGATGTCGGGGTGCCACGAGGCGAGGTGCCGGCGATAGTAACGCCACGCATGAAGCGGAAAGGTGTAGCGCCGTGCGACGCGATGCACCTCTATTCCGTCCAGTCGAGCGCGCTCCGCTCCACCCTTCCAGCCGCTGCACAGGAGCGTTATCTCATGTCCTCGCGCAGCCAGACGCCCGAAGATCTCGTGCAGGTGGATCTCGGCGCCGCCCGACTCGGGGTTCTCGCGATCGAGCCAGTTGACGAGCAGAACGCGCACTACAGCCGCCCCATGCGACGCGCCAGCGCATCAAGGACGCCGTTCACGAACCGCGCGCTCTGCGCACTCCCGTAACGCTCCGCCAGCCGCACAGCCTCCTGAATGACGACTCGTGGGGGCGTCTCGCCCTGTTCCAGCTCGGCTGCGCCGAGGCGAAGGATCGATCGCTCGATGGCGCCGAGTCGCTCAAGCCGCCAGTTGGTGGTGATGTCGCGGATGGCGGTGTCGAGACGCGGACCCTCGCTCATTACGATGAGGACCAGACGACTAGCCATCTTCCGCTCCTGGGGCGCCACCGCGAGGCAATCCCAGAGCTCGGCGGCCACCCGGTCGAGCTGGTCGCCATCGCGGATGTCCCACGCATAGAGCGCCTGAAGCGCGCGGGCCCGCGCCCGCGTCTCAGTCCTCCGTTTGGACATCGAGCCGATCGAGCAGGTCGGCCATCTCCATAGCGGCAAGCGCCGCGTCCCAGCCCTTGTTGCCGTGCGCGCCACCGGCGCGCGCCGTTGCCTGCTCCACGGTGTCGCATGTCAACAGCCCAAGAGCGACAGGCGTACCGAATTCGGCACCGGCGTCTGCCAGGCCGCGCACTGCTTCTCCCGCGACGTAGTCGAAGTGCGGTGTCTCACCCCTGATCACCGCACCTACCGCCACCAATGCATCGTATCGCTCGGTTGCAAGCAAAACGCGGGCAGCCACCGGAAGCTCCCATGCCCCTGGCACCCATACCATATCGACATCGCCGGCGGCGGCGCCGTGGCGCACGAGAGCGTCCAGCGCCCCGTCGGCGAGCGCCTGGGTGATATTCTCGTTGAACCGGCTCGCCACGACGGCAAAGCGACGGCCGGTACCGCGAGGCTCTCCTGTGAACTCTGCCATTCAGTGCGCCAGAAGGTGACCGAGCTTCGTGCGCTTGGCCGCCAGGTACAGGCGGTTCTCCGCTGTCTCGATTGGAACGATCGGAACACGGTCGCTCACGCGCAGGCCATATCCTTCGAGTCCCACGAGCTTGTGCGGATTGTTTGTAAGCGGCCGGATGGAGCGCAAGCCCAGATCCAGCAGGATCTGCGCGCCGATGCCGTAGTTGCGCAGGTCGGGCTCGAAGCCAAGGCGCTGGTTGGCCTCGACCGTATCCGCGCCGGTATCCTGGAGCGCATAGGCCTTGAGCTTGTTGAGCAGGCCGATGCCGCGACCCTCCTGGTCGAGATAGACGACTACGCCGCGCCCCTCGGCGGCAATCATCTCCATTGCGGTGTGAAGCTGCCAGCCGCAATCGCATCTCATCGACCCGAACACATCGCCCGTAAGACACCTGGAGTGCATGCGCACCAGAGTGTTCTCGCCGTCACCGAGATCGCCGTGCACCAGCGCCACGTGCTCGCGATCGTCGACGGCGTTGCGGAAGCCGAAGATGCGCCAGTCACCGAACTCGGTTGGCAGGCGCGCTTCAGCTACGCGGGTCACCAGACGCTCGTGCTTGAGTCGGTGCGCCACGAGTTGTGCGACCGTAATGAACACCAGACCATGCAGTTCGCCGAAGAGCTCGAGCTGAGACCTCCGGGCGGTGGTGCCATCCTCGTTGAGGATCTCGCAGATCACCCCCGCCGGATAGAGCCCGGCAAGCCGGGCGAGATCCACTGCGGCCTCGGTGTGGCCAACGCGCTGGAGCACGCCTCCTGCTCGGGCACGAAGCGGGTGGATGTGCCCGGGACGGCGCAGATCACCCGGGACAGTTGCCGGAGCCACGGCCACCTGAACGGTCTTGGCGCGGTCATGTGCGCTGATGCCTGTCGTCACCCCGAACCGCGGCCCGGCATCGATGCTCACGGTGAACGCCGTACGCTGTTCTTCGGAGTTGATCTCACTCATCTGCGCCAGCGCGAGTTGATCGCAGCGCTCCGGCGTGAGCGCGAGGCAGATCATTCCGCCGGCACGCTTGATCATGAAGTTGACGAGCTCGGGCGTCACCGTGGACGCTGCGCAGACCAGATCACCCTCGTTCTCGCGATCCTCGTCGTCGGCGACGATCACCAGTCGACCCGCGCGAATGGCGGCGATCGCCTGCTCGACGGTCCCGAACGCCATGCTAATGCGCCTCCTGCTGAAGATGCGTCGCGAGGAGGCGCTGCACGTACTTCCCAATCACGTCGCATTCGATATGAACACGGTCGCCGGCGCCCAGCGCGCCCAGAGTGGTGTGCGACAGTGTGTACGGAATAATCGAGATCTGAACCATGTTGGGGGCCGGCAGCGCGTTAACGGTGAAGCTCACTCCATCCACCGTCAGCGCGCCGTAGGGAACCATCAGCTCCGCCATCGAGTCCGCGATCGAGATGTTAGCCAGCCAGCGATCCGTGCCCTGCTCGATGCCGTCCACGATGCCCACGCCGTCCACATGCCCCTGTACGATGTGACCACCGAGCCGGTCACCGGCACGAACGGCACGCTCCAGGTTGACGCGGGTGCCCGTGCTCCAGTCGCCAACTGTCGTCCGCTCCAATGTCGTGCCAACCGCCGCCACCGTGAACCGGTGATGGCCTGGCTCGCGCACCGTGAGACATACGCCGTTCAGCGCGATGCTCTCACCGGCTTCGAGCGACTCGTATCCACACGCCACGTGCAGCTCCAGACCCTCATCGGTCCGCAGTGCTCGCTCGATCGTGCCGATCTCATCTACGATTCCGGTGAACACTCGTTCTCCCGCGTCGCATAAACGGTCATCAGATCCTCACCCAGCCGGCGACGCTCCACGACGCGCCAACGGCCCGCTTCCCCCACACCCGCGGCGGAAGCGTGCGCGAACGCCGCCAACGCACCGGCTCCAAGGATGACCGGAGCCTGAAAGATAACCAGACGGTCCACCATGCGTGCGTCGAGGAAGGCTCCGGCCAGCCGTGCACCCCCTTCCACGAGCACGGAACCGATCCCACGCGATCGAAGTTCCCTTAGCCCCGCGCCAAGTGACGGCTGGAGAACCAGGCTGACGCCAGCCGCCTCCAGAGCCGCAACCCGTTCTGCTGGCGGCGCCTCCGCCACGACCAGCGTAGGTATGTCGCGAGCCGTGGTGGCCAGTCGCGATCGCACCGGCAATCGAGCATTGCGGTCGAACACGATTCGGCTGGGAGCAACGCGGGGCTGAGGCCGGCCCCGCACGGTGAGCAGCGGATCGTCGGCAAGAGCAGTTCCGATGCCGACGGCGACGGCGTCGTGGCCGGCCCGCAGTCTATGCACCTCGCGCCGCGCCCGGGGTCCGGTGATCCACCGCGAGCCACCTGAAGCGTCCGCAACAGCAGCGTCCATCGACACCGCCAGCTTCACAGTGACGAAAGGGCGGTCGCAGGCGAATCCGTGCATGAAGTGCGCGATGAGCTCCCGCGCCCGGCCTGCCTCGATCCCAAGCTGTAGCTCGATACCGGCGCGCCCAATCAGGTCGAGTCCACCTCCTGCGAGTGGATTGGGATCCCGAACGGCCACCACCAGGCGTCGCACCCCGGCGGCGATCACCGCGCCCGAACAGGGTGGCGTCTTCCCCTCGTGTGCGCACGGTTCGAGCGTGACGTATAATGTGCTACCGGCCGCGCGATCCCCTGCCTGGCGCAGCGCCGCCACCTCGGCGTGCTCGCCTCCATACTCGGCGTGGTAGCCCTCGCCCACGATCTCGCCGTTCCGTACGACCACCGCGCCGACCATCGGATTGGGCGCGGTACGCCCGAACCCGCGCCGCGCCAGAGCGATTGCTCGGCGCATGAAGGCGCGGTCGGCGGCGACAGCCGCCCGCGATCGGGTCATGGCATCAGAGTCCGAAGCGCAGCCCCACGGTGCCGTAGATCCGCGGCGCGTCGGCGCTCGGAGTGAACTGGTTGTAGGTGCGAATGTTCCCACCCGAGACACGGCCGATCTCGCCCAGCAACCGTAAGCGCCCGATGTGTATGGAGAGGTCGGCGAACATGTTGAGGCGAGTGGGAGTGTCTTGCAGCAGAATCGGCGCATCGGGACGGAACACGTCGCCATCTTCCCGTACGACGTACGTGAGCAACGAACTGGTGGAGTAGCGATCCTGCCCCACTCCGCCACCCACCGTGAAGATTCCCAGGCTCTTGCTGGCGACGACACGCCATGCCGACGTGCGGATGTCGAGGTTCTGCATCGAGACCGTGTCGTCATCAACCCGCGCGTGCATTGTGAGCCGCGGGATGTCGCGACGAATGTAGGTTACGGACATCGCCGGCAGGGCGATCGTTTCTTCGAGGATCCCGAGGCGCCCACCCCAACCGAAGCGAATGTTGCTGCCTGGCACCTCGATCTCGATGTCGCGGCGGTCCACTTCGGGCATGACCGACGCGCTCACGAGAAGATCAAGACCGCCAACGTGCGTCACGCCAACGGGGAAACCACGGAAGATGCCGATGGCAGCATCGAGCGCCGGCATAGCCAGGCCGCGGCCCTCGGTCGGATATTGGTCCTGCCGCGTCGGGCCGGCGACGACGCCCACGGCTTCCAGATCGGGGATGCTCGCGCGAAGGGCGTTCACGCGACCGCCGATCAGGAACCGCCCTGGACCGCCGAGCGTTCCCCCCTGTCCAAGAGTGGCATTGCCACCCGTGATGAGGAGTCCGAGCTGCGGATTCATGTAGCGGAAGATGTCCATCACTTTTTGACAGGCATCGCCACCTTCCAGCGCCGCACCTACAATCGACGGATCCGTGCAGCGGGGATCGACGGTCTGCGCCTGTACGCCGGCTGCCGCCCCGATCATCGTCACCGCCAGCACCAGAGGGACCCGTCTCATCGCGCGCTCCTATCGAATGGTTACCCGCCCCTCGCCGGCATCTACGTGCCCCATGACCCAGGCGGGCAGACGCGCGTCGCGCGCACTGGCCACCACCGCATCCGCATCTGCTGCCGCAGCTAGCACGATCATCCCTACGCCCATGTTGAAGCTTCGCAGCATCTCTCCGCGCGCCACACCGCCCGCCGACTCGAGAACCATGAAGGTGTTGGGAACTTCCCAACTCTTCGCGTCCACCACCGCGTCCAGGTGCGGGGGGAGCGCTCTGTCGAGATTGCCGGGGATACCGCCTCCGGTGATGTGCGCCATTGCGTGAATGCGCGACAACACCGGCTTCACCGCCGCCAGGTACGAGCGATGCACGCGCAGCAGGACATCGGCCACGGTACCAGGTTCGCCCGGAAAGTCATCTTCGGGACCCAGGCGCAGCCGCTCGGCAACTATGCGCCGCGCCAGGGAATAACCGTTCGTGTGGAGTCCACTGCTGGCGAGACCGATCAGCACATCTCCCGCTCGCACGCGGTAGCGCCCCAGCACTCCCCCCTCATCCACGATACCGACGATGAAGCCGGCCAGATCGTAATCCGGCGGCGTGTAAAGTCCGGGCATCTCCGCCGTTTCCCCCCCCAGAAGCGCGCAGTGATTCTCCCGGCAGCCCTCGGCCACTCCCCGCACGACAGCTTCAACCACGGCAGGATCGAGGCGGCCGAAGGCGAGGTAGTCGAGGAAGAAAAGCGGCGCCGCACCCTGCACCAGAATGTCGTTGACGCAATGATTGACGAGGTCGTGGCCGATCGTGTCGTGACGGCCCGCGTCGATGGCCGTCTTGATCTTCGTGCCCACTCCGTCAGCGCTGGAGACGAGGACCGGATGCCGGAGTCCGGGAGGGACGCGGAACATGCCTCCGAATCCCCCGAACGCACCCGCCACACCATCGGTGAAGGTCGACTCCACGATTGCCTTGATGCGAGCCTTGGCGGCATCCGCGGCGCCAACGTTCACGCCGGCACTGGCGTAATCGAGCGAATCGGTCATTCTCCCACGAGGTCCTGCTCGAACGTGACGAGCCGGTGAAATTCCCGGACGCGCGCAGCGATGTCGTCCGTGCCAATTTCCAGGAGGCGCTCGATGGAGAAGCGCTCCACGGCGAACGAGCCCATAGCCGAACCGTAGACGATGGCGCGACGAAAATGCCCTTCGTCCAGCACTCCCTTGCGGGCCAGGTAGCCGATGAAACCGCCGGCGAAGGCGTCACCGGCACCCGTGGGATCGAAGACCGACTCCAGCGGATAGGCAGGAGCAAAGAAGACGGTATCGGGAGTGAACATGAACGCACCATGTTCGCCCTTCTTGATCACCACGTGTCGCGGCCCGAAAGCCATGATCCATCGCGCCGCCTTCACGAGGTTGAACTGCTCGGTGAGCTGGCGGACTTCCGCATCGTTGAGGGTGATGACGTCGACGTGCCGCAGAAGCTCGATCAGGTCATCCCGCCGGCTCTCGATCCAGAAGTTCATCGTGTCGCAAGCTACGAGCCGGGGGCGCTCGACCTGCCGGAGCACCTCGAGCTGTAGCCGAGGATCGATGTTTCCGAGAAAGACGAAAGGTGCTCCGCGAAAACGCTCCGGAATCTTCGGACGAAAGTGCGAGAACACGCCGAGCCTGGTCTCGAGCGTCTCCGCACTGTTCAAATCGTGACGGTAGCGTCCGCGCCAGCGAAACGACTCGCCGTCCGCGTGCTCCAGCCCCTCGAGATCGACGCCTCGCTCGCGAAGCTGCTGAAGTTTCTCGACTGGATAGTCGTTGCCAACCACGCCGACAAGCTGAACCGGTGTGAACAGACTCGCCGCCGCCGCGAAAAAGGTGGCGGAACCGCCGAGAACGTTCTCCGCTTTGCCGAAAGGCGTCTCTACCGAATCGAGGGCCACCGAGCCGACTACGAGGACGGTCATGGCGCTTTGAGTGAGCGGTGGTTGGTACCGGACACCGGCGCGCTACATGCGCTCCGGCGCAGTGATGCCGAGGATGGTGAGTCCATTTCGCAGCACGATGCGGGTGGCGCGCGCCAAAAGGAGCCGCGCGTTCATGAGCCGCGCCGGTTCATTGAGGACGTGATGCTTGTGGTACCAGAGGTGCGCCAAGCGCGCCAGTTCGAGCAGGTAGCCTGCGATCCGTTGGGGCTCGAGCGATTCCGCGGACCCTGCCACGTGGGAAGGAAAATCCACCAGCGTGCGGATGAGGTCCTGCTCTTCCGCTTCACCCAACGCGTCGAACTCCACGGAAGTGCCATCGATAGCGGCGGGGTCCATTCCCCCCACCCTGAAGATACCGGACAACCGGGCGTGCGCCATCTGGATGTAGTAGACCGGGTTTTCCTCCGACTGTGACCGCGCCAGATCCACATCGAACTGAAGCTGCGAGTCGCCGCGGCGCATCAGGAAGAAGTAGCGAACTGCGTCCCGGCCCACCTCATCGATCAGGTCACGAACCGTGACGTAGCTGCCGGCGCGCTTCGAGATCTTCACTTCCGCGCCGGAACGCATGACCGTTACCATCTGATGCAACACGTACTCAGGATACCCCTCGGGGATGCCGATGCTCAGCGCCTGCAGTCCGGCGCGAACCCGCGTGACGGTGCTGTGATGGTCGGCACCCTGTACGTTGATGGCGCGCTCGAAGCCACGTCTCCACTTCGTCACGTGATAGGCGACATCGGGCACGAAGTACGTAAAGGTGCCGTCACGCTTTCGCATCACTCTATCCTTGTCGTCTCCAAACGATGTCGTGCGAAGCCAGAGTGCACCGTCATGTTCGTAGGCGAAGCCGCTCTTGAGCAGCGCCTGCACGGTTTCGTCGACTCCTCCGTCGGCGTGCAGCGATGATTCCAGGAAGTACGTGTCGAAGGTGACGCCGAAAGCGCGCATGTCCAGATCCTGTTCCTCGCGCAGCGCCTGAACGGCGAAGACCCGGATCAGCTGACGGCGACGTGTCGTTGCATCATCCTCCGTGCGCCAGTCGAGCGCGTCCCCATGCTTCTCGCGAAATCGCTCGGCGATGTCGGCGATGTACTCGCCATGATACCCACCCTCCGGAATCTCCACGGTCTGACCATCCAGCTGCCGCAGTCGCGCCTCGACGCTCAGCACCAGATTCTCGATCTGCACGCCCGCGTCGTTGTAGTAGAACTCACGCGACACTCTCCACCCGGTCCACTCGAGAAGAGATGCGACGGCATCACCGAGCGCCGCCTGGCGCCCGTGGCCAACGTGCAGCGGACCAGTAGGATTCGCGGAAACGAACTCGACCACCACCTGCCGCCCACGTCCGGCGTCGCTGCGGCCGTATGCGTCGGCGGCGGCAACGATGTCAATGAGGCCGCTGGCATTTGCGGCGGCGGAGATGCGGAAGTTTATGAAACCTGGCCCCGCTATCTCCACCCGGTCCACCCCGGCCGCTTCGAGATTGAAGTGCGCGACGATGTCGCGCGCGATCTCCTGTGGCTTGCGACGCAGCGGCCGCGCGAGAATCATTGCGAGATTCGTTGCCCACTCGCCGTGTGCGGGATCACGCGGGCGTTCCAGAAGCGGCTCCGTCGAGCCCGGCGCGCCGATGGCTCGCGCCGCTGCGAGCAGCGACTCGCGAATCCGGTCGCGAGCAGTCATTCCTTACTCGTACTGCCGCGTGAGCTCCCACCGCCCGTTGACTTGTCGCCCGACCTACCACCGCTCGATGAGTTCCCGCCGCTGCCGGAAGACTTGTCCGAGGCGCTGCCGGTCGATGATTCCTTCGAGTCGGGCGCCGCGCCCTTGTCCACTCCCGCATCACCGGCCTTCGGCTTGGCGCCGTCGCTCTTCTCTCCTGTACTCGCAGGCGCCACCGGCGATTTCTTCCCGTCCTTGCCGTAATCCGTGATGTAGAATCCGGATCCCTTGAAGATGAGCCCCGCCCCCGCAGAAAGCTGCCGCGTCGCCGTGGCGCCGCATTCCGGGCACGGTAGCTCGGCGACGGATTCGCTGATCTTTCTGACGAAATGGTCGAAGCGATGCCCTGAAGGGCACGCAAACTCGTAAGTAGGCATGGATTGGGAACTTAAGTGGCCAAAGCAATCTAGTGGGCAGCGTCTGGACGAACAAGCGGACGACGACCGCCAGTTTAAACCGGGCTGTATGCCCCCCACTTCCCCGCGAGTGTTCCGGCAATCTCGCCCACGGTGGCGCGCACCCTCGCGGCGTCGATGATGAGCGGCATGAGCGGCGCGTCGGGCCGCGCTCCGGAAGCGATCGGTTCCGCGGCGCGAGCGAGAGCGGCAAGCGCCTTGTCGACCAACTCGGCGTCGCGCGCCGCGCGAATGGAGGAGAGACGGCGCACCTGTCCGCGCTCCAGTGCAGAGAAGTCGGGCGCCGGGATCACTGGGGGATCGCGACCATCATCGAAGCGGTTGACGCCTACCACTACGTCGGCTCCCGATTCCACACGGCGCTGCAAATCGTACGCGCTGCGGGCGATTTCATCCTGGAAGAACCCTGCCGCGATCGCCCTCTCGGCGCCGCCCAGCTCATCCACCTTTGCCATCAGGTCGAGAGCCTGACGTTCGAGCGCCGAAGTGAGGTACTCCACGTAATAACTGCCGGCCAGCGGATCCGCCGTGGCCGTGGCGCCCGTCTCGTAGGCGATCACCTGTTGCGTTCGTAGAGCGAGCGTGGCCGCCTCCTCGGTGGGGAGGGCCAGCGCCTCATCGTAGCCGTTCGTATGCAGCGACTGCGTGCCACCGAGCACTGCCGAAAGTGCCTGCACGGTAACTCGCACCACATTCGTCAGCGGCTGCTGCGCGGTGAGCGTCACGCCGCCCGTCTGAGTATGGAAGCGCAGTCGGCAGCTCGCGTCCGACGCGCCGAAGCGCTCCCGCATGAATCGCGCATAGATTCGACGTGCAGCCCGGAACTTGGCCACCTCCTCGAACAGGTCGCTGTGGGCCGCAAAGAAGAACGATAGCCGCGGTGCGAACACATCCACCTCCAGCCCTGCCGTCACCGCGCGCGATACATACTCGATCGTGTTTGCGAACGTGAACGCCAGCTCCTGCGCCGCAGTCGATCCCGCCTCACGGATATGGTAGCCGGAGAT
>CAYXRS010000022.1:0-1721 GCA_964467195.1 uncultured Gemmatimonadaceae bacterium | reverse complement strand
CGGCGCAAAAACGAAACAGATCCGTGATCAGCTCCAGCGATGGACCAGGCGGATAGATGTAGGTACCGCGGGCGATGTACTCCTTGAGTATGTCGTTCTGTATGGTACCGCTGATCCTGGCTCTCGGGATCTGCCGCTCCTCGGCCACCACGATGTACATGGCCAGCAGCGTCGCCGCGGTGGCATTGATCGTCATCGACGTGGAGACGCGGTCGAGCGGAATACCGTCGAGCAGCGCATGCATGTCCTCAACGGTGTCGATCGCCACCCCAACACGGCCTACCTCGCCGATCGCCCGCGGGTTGTCGGAGTCGAGTCCCATCTGCGTGGGCAGATCGAATGCAACGCTCAGTCCGGTTTGTCCCGCTGCAAGCAGGTGCCGAAAGCGCACGTTGGTCTCGGCGGCGGTGCCAAAGCCCGCGTACTGGCGCATAGTCCAGAGGCGCTTCCGGTACATGGCCGGCTGCACACCCCGCGTGAACGGAAATCGACCCGGGTCGCCGAGGTCCCTTTCGTAGTCCACCGGCGCATCCGCTGGATGGTGGACGACCTGCACGGGGATTCCGGACGGAGTATTACGGCGCTCCTCGTCCGGAACGCTCACGCCCCGACGCCGCTCATGGCGCCGCCGAGTGTCGCCTCGGCGAGCTGCACTTCGTCCTTGCTCCCGATGTAGAGCGGTGTGCGCTGATGCAGCTCTGTTGGCATGATGTCCATCACGCGACGCGCTCCGTCGGTCGCTGCACCACCAGCCTGCTCGACGATGAATGCGAGCGGGTTCGCCTCGTAGAGAAGGCGCAGCTTGCCGCGCGGACTCTTCCGGTTGGCGGGGTAGCAGAACACGCCGCCACCAAGAAGATTTCGATGGAAGTCGGCGACGAGCGAGCCGACATACCGCACACTGAGCGGCCCGCGGTCGCCCTCCTGCCCGCGATAACGACGCATCAGAGATCGCACGGAGTCCTCCCAGAGCGAATCGTAGGCGTCGTTCACCGACAGGTATCGTCCCGCTTCAGGGGTCCGGATGTTCGGGTGAGAGAGCAGAAACTCGCCAATAGCCGGATCGAGCGTGAAGCCGTGAGCGCCCTGTCCGGTGGTGTACACCAGCATGGTGCTGGATCCGTAGATGATGTAGCCCGCCGCCACCTGCCGCCGTCCAGGCTGGAGCACATCCTCCATGTTCCCGCGCAGTCCCGGGGTAATCTTCCGCAATACGGAGAAGATCGTTCCCACCGGCACATTGACGTCGATGTTGGATGAGCCGTCGAGCGGGTCGAAAAGAAGCACGTACTTCCCGCACCTGAAGCCTTCAGGAATATGGATAAGGTCGGGCTCTTCTTCCGAGGCCATCACGCACAGGCGCCCGCCGTGATCCATCGCCTTGATGATCACCTCGTTGGAGATGACGTCGAGCTTCTGCTGCACCTCCCCCTGCACATTGTGGTTGTGCGTGGCACCAAGAATGTCGGCCAGGCCCGCGTTCCGGACCTTGTTGGCGATCACCTTCGCGGCCAGGGCCAGGTCGTACAGGATGCCGGACAGCTCTCCCGTCGCTTCCGGGTGGAGCCGTTCCTGCTCGATGATGAACCGCTCGATCGTTACGATCGAGGTGGGCGTGTGAATCATCACGTTTGTTTGTCTCCCCGGGAAGCTCCCGACAACGCCACCCGCACGCGCGCGCTGGCCCAGCGCCGCGCGTCGACCTCGAAGGGGTTGTCGCG
>CAYXRS010000021.1:0-33282 GCA_964467195.1 uncultured Gemmatimonadaceae bacterium | reverse complement strand
CCGCCCTCGTGCCCGTCGATCACGCCCGTCGCTCGCTCCACGATGCTGTGCCCGACGTACTGATCCATGAAAGCCGCGCCGTGCTGCCAGAGCATCCAGACGTGCCACGGCACCACGATCAGCGCGGCAACGAGAGCGCCAGTCCAGAAGAAGCGCGATCGAAGAGAACGCCTCAGTCCACCATCGAGCGTCAGCACGGCAAAGACGGCGAGCGGCGCCAGCAGGCCGGCCGCGGACTTGATCATGAATGCCAGCGCACAGGCCAGCCAAACGAGCAGCCACCATCGGTCTGCTCCGGGTTGCACGCGCAGGTACGCATAGATCGCGATCAGGAACTGCAGCGTCAGCATCACATCCGTGGTGCCGAAGCGGGAAGAGCTGACGAACTGATAGCTCGTCAGCAGGACCAGCGCGCCGGCGATGCCGACCGTGCGGCCGTAGAGCCGCTGCCCGATCAGCATTGTGACGAGAACGCAGCCGATGCCGGACAACGCAGATGCTGCGCGCGCCCAGAACTCGCTTTCCCCGAACACGCTGTACAGGACGGCCGTCGACCACATGTACAGCGGCGGCTTCCTGAGATAAGGTCGTCCTTCCCAGTGCAGCGTCACCCAGTCGCCGCGCTCCAGGATCTCGTGCGAGACCTGTGCGTAGATGGCTTCATCCCAATCGTCGAGGCTTTGGCTGCCGAGGCGAACGAAGAGAACTACGGCGGCCAACACGGCAAGCGCGACGAACGGCGCCCATCTGTACCGCGCGATCCATCGACTCCACGGTGGTTCGGCGGTGCCAGCAGCTGGGTCAGCGGTCAACGTAGCGTTGCCAGGAGGGTTTGCGGAGTTTGGCGAAAGCGGACAGCGTGGCCAATGAGTGCGGCGGACGGAGTGGGGACGAGTTCGAGCAAATTAGCTACTTTGATCGTGCGGCCGGCAAGTCCCTGCACCGGTTCACCGACGCCACTACCTTCCAGCTCATGTCGGCACTTCCAACCGAGTCGACCGCAGGAAAGCCTGGCCGGGAAGAGGAGCTGGAACGCGACCCGCGCCGATGGCGCATGCTCGGTCTGCTGGCGTTTGCCGAGCTGCTGGGCATGTCGCTCTGGTTCTCCGCCAGCGCAGTCGCCCCGCGCCTGGCGGCAGAATGGTCGCTCACACCCTCGGCCACGGGGTGGCTCACGAGTGTCGTGCAACTGGGGTTCGTGGCCGGCACCGCGGCGGCGGCGGTTCTGAACATGGCAGACCTGATCCCATCGCGCGCCTTTTTCGTTGGCGCAGCGCTGCTAGGTGCCGCTGCGAACGCGGCGCTGCTGATAGCGCCGGATTATGAAACAGCGCTGGTTACGCGATTTGCGGTCGGGGTATGCATGGCCGGGGTGTATCCTCCCGCGATGAAGATGATTGCGACATGGTTTCGTTCGAGGCGAGGGTTGGCCATCGGCACCATCGTCGGAGCGCTCACCGTGGGGAAGGCAATGCCATTTCTGGTGAATGCCTTTGGTGGGAGCGATGTGCGCCCGGTGGTGCTGGCCGCCTCGGTCAGTGCCATAGTGGCGGCGCTTGTAGTTCTTGTCGGATTTCGCGAAGGACCGTTCCCGTTCGCGAGGCGGCCGTTCAGTTGGGGGTTGGTGGGTGCGGTGGTCGGCAACCGCCGCTGGCGGCTGGTGACGGGTGGCTACCTGGGTCACATGTGGGAGCTCTACAGTTACTGGACATGGATAGCGGTGTTCCTTGCGGCTAGCGCCCAAGCGCGCGCGGCTGGCGCAGGGGTGGGAGACGGGATTCCACCGCTCGCGCTCGGCACGCTGGCGTTTGCCGCCATCGCCATTGGGGGTGCGGGGTGCATATGGGGCGGACTGGTCGCCGACCGGATCGGCCATGAGCGCCTGGTAGTACGGGCGATGGCGGTGAGTGGAAGCTGCGCGGCCGTGGTCGGCCTGTTGTTTGGAGGGTCGATGCTGATTCTCGTCCCGGTCGTGCTTATCTGGGGATTCTTCGTGATCGCGGACAGTGCCCAGTTCAGCACGCTCGTGACGAACGCCGTCCCGCAGCATGCCGTCGGAACTGCGCTGACACTTCAGGTTTCGCTCGGGTTCCTGCTCACGATGGTCACTATTCAGCTCGTGCCGGCAGTGGTGGAGCTGGCGGGCTGGCGCTGGTCGTTTGCGGCGCTGGCGCTGGGGCCGGCGCTCGGGATCCTTGCCATCCGCCAGCTGCGGTTGCCGCAGACGCGAACCGCAACTCCCGCCAATGGTGTATGAGCCATAACTTCTCTTCCCGAGGCGACAGAACCAGCCCACCGCCGGGACGGTTTCGATCCGCCGCTGGACCAATCCCCCGATCATGCGTCTCACACTACTTGGTGCACTCCTCATCCTTCTGATCGGAACGCCCCTCATTGCTCAGCGCGGCGACCCGCACATGGAGCGCGCCCGGAAAGTTCTCCGCTCCACTCCTCTGATCGACGGTCACAACGACCTGCCCTGGGTGATTCGCCGATTCGACGAGGCACCACGCGACGTGGCGCGTTACGACCTTCGGGAGACCACGCCGGGACACACGGATCTTGCTCGGCTGCGGCAGGGAATGGTTGGAGGCCAGTTCTGGTCGGTCTACATCCCCGGCGACTTTGCGGACTCCGGGTTCGCGCGCGTACAGCTCGAGCAGATCGACATCGCGCGCAGCGTGATCGATCGATATCCGGAGCTCGAGTGGGCGCTGACCGCCGACGAGGTGGTGCGCAGCTTCCGGCGAGGACGGATCGCATCAATGCTGGGGATGGAGGGCGGACACGCGATCGAGAACTCGCTGGGCGCGTTGCGGGCCTACTACGATCTTGGCGTTCGATACATGACGCTCACTCACAACGTGACGCTCGACTGGGCGGACGCGGCGAGCGACACGCCGAAACACGGCGGGCTGACACCATTCGGCGAGCAAGTCGTGCGCGAGATGAACCGTCTGGGCATGCTGGTGGATCTGTCGCACGTGTCGCCGGCTACGATGAGCGATGCCCTGAACGTCACGGCGGCGCCGGTGATCTTCTCACACTCTTCGGCGCGTGCGCTGGCGGATCATGTACGAAACGTGCCGGACTCGATCCTGCAGCGGCTGCCGGAGAACGGTGGCGTGGTGATGGTCACCTTCGTTCCGGTGTTCATCTCCCAGCAGGCGATCGATCACCAGGGTCGGGAGCGGCAGCACACCGCCGAGCTGCGGCGGCGGCATCCTGATGATACTGCGCAGGTAGAGCGAGCGCTCGCCGAGTGGCGCCGCGCCAACCCGGAACCGCGCGCAACGCTGGCGCAGGTGGCCGACCACATCGATCACATCAGGCGCGTTGCCGGGGTTGACCACGTCGGCATCGGCGGCGATTTCGATGGGATCGAGACAGTCGTGGTCGGGCTGGAGGACGTTTCTACCTATCCAGCGCTGTTCGCCGAGTTGTCGCGCCGGGGCTGGAGCGAGTCCGATCTTCGAAAGCTGGCTGGTGAGAACGTGCTGCGCGTGATGCGTCGAGCCGAGCAGGTGGCGGCACGCGAGCAACGAGAGCGTCCACCCTCCACTAAGACGATCGAGGAGATGGATCGCGGGCAGTGAACCGGAAGTGGCCTGCGGCTCAGGGTCGTGTGCGTGAGGGACTGGTGCTCACCAGCGGGGTGCGGCGGCCGCCGTCGGAGCGCGCGAGCTGATCGAGCTGCGCGAGAATGAGCTGCGTCAACTCGCCAGCGCCGGCCAATGGCTGGTCCCTGGGGGAAAGGGGTCCGTGGACCATGCCCACCAGCTGACCGCGGCTGTCGTTGATGCGCACGAGTTGCGAGACCTGTCCGTCGTGGATCAGCAGCATTCCGGAAACCGTGAACGCCGGTCCGCCCGCCATCACCGTGACTTCGCCACGGCTTCCCGACACTATCGAGGCGGTGCCTCCCGCCGGAACGAGCACGAAGTGATCGCGCCGGTCGATCGCGACGCGCAGCGAGTCACTCAGCGCAAGCGCCACGCTCGCGAGCTCCCTCTGTCCGGTGGCGTTGCTGAGGTTGGCCACGGCAACGACGCGTTGCCCGTCGGGTACGCGGACGAGGAGCTGTGGGTTGGCGAGTACGCCGGCCACCGGCGCGTCCGGCGCCGACGTGGCGGGCGCCGCGCGCGGGCGTGAGCTGCCCGGCGGTAACGGCACTTCAGGCATGTGAATCTGCTCGAAGCGCATCAGAAGCCGTCGAATGGAATCGGCCACCATGCGTTCGATCTGGACGGCGAGAGCTTCGTGCTCCTGCGGCCGAGTGGGCGGCGACTCGGTTACGACCTGCTCCCTTATGGCGCGCGCGATGGCGAGTGATTCGGCCCGCGAAAGCGTCCGGGGTGGCGCGGCGGGAACGGTCGTCTGCACCGTGTCGCGCATCACCACCGGCGGGATGAGATCGGCACCCACGGTATCGAGGGCCACGGGGAGTGCGGCCTCTTCGTTGGGGGAGAGCAGGGCATTCGCGGCCATCCCGCCTGCCGCCGCGGCGGCAAGCGCACCGCCAAGAAGTGCGGCTCTGATCCTCCTCTCCCGGCGGCTCGGTACGTCAGCGGCCGGTGTGAGTGCCGTGGTGGCCTGCAGCGTGTCGACGCCGTCGAGGTCGGCCAGCAGCTCGTCGGCAGCAGGATAGCGAGCCTCCGGCGACTTCTGGAGACAGCGTGTGATGATCGAGGCAAGCGGCGCCGGCACGTCGGAGCGGATAGTGTCTACCGGCTCGGGCACGCGCGTGAGCTGCGCGGCCATGGTGGCCTGTGGCGACGATCCCGTGAACGGTGACTCGCCAGCCAGCAGCTCGTAGGCGAGAAGTCCGGCGGCGTAGATGTCCATGCGATGATCGGCATTGGGATCGCCGGCGAGCTGCTCTGGCGCCATGTAGGCGGGTGTCCCGATCGCAACGCCACCGGTGGTGACACCCGAGATCGGCAGGGCGACGCTGATCGCCTTGGCCACACCGAAGTCGGTCACGAGGGCGTGCGCACCGAGCGTGAGGATGTTGCCCGGCTTGATGTCGCGATGCACGATCCCCCGAGCGTGCGCGTACGCTAGCGCGTCGACCACATCGTGCATCATCCGGACGACATCGCGAACCGGGAATGGGCCGCGCGCGGCGAGCCGCTCGCGCAGCGACTCGCCCTCGATGAAGGGCATTGTGTAGTACAGCAGCCCATCGATCTCGCCGGCCGCGAGCAGCGGAACGATGTGCGGGTGATGGAGCTGGGCGGCGAGCTGGATCTCGCGTCGGAATCGCTCGGAGTTGACGCCGGCGGCCAGCTCGGGCGGGAGCAGCTTGATCACGACCCGCCTGCCGAGCGCCTGTTCGGTGGCCACGAACACGCGGCTCATGCCGCCCCCTTTCAACTCGCGGTCGAGCCGGAAGGCGGGCGCCAGCGCGTTCTCCAGTCTCTCGAACAGGCCGTCTGACATGTTGCAGGTATGCCGGAGGAAAGCGAAGCATAGCGCCTCGTCATTGGACACGCGAGGCAATGGAATGGTGCGCTGCGGGCCCTGGCCATCGAACGCGGTGCGCCCGGCGTTGGAGGGAGGAGGGCCAGAAACAGTTTCACCTTCCAAGGATGGAGTTGGAGGCGCGTCGCATGGCGTATCGCCCCAACCGACTAACGAAAGCCCCCGCCCTTCAACTCCAACGCCCTCTGCCCGTCTGAGCCTCCGCGGTCAAAAGAAACAGATCGATCTTCAACTCACCGTCCCGAAGCCTCTCCCTCCGAGTGGCGCGGCCGCGCCCGGAACTGCTCGTACAGCCTCGTATGCCTGTCGGTAAGGGGCACCTGGCTCCCGCGAATGAAAAGGTGACGGACGTTGGTGCGGACATCGAGCGGATCACCATCGGTTACCACCAGGTTGGCAACCTTGCCGGCCTCGATGCTTCCATACCGGTCATCCACTCCCCAGATCCGCGCGGGGTTGATCGTCATCGAGCGGATCGCCTCGTCCGGATCCAGCCCGTAAGCAACGGCCAGCGCCACGTTGTAGGGGAGATTGCGGGCGTTCGAGGCGTCGTTGGTCTGGAAGGCTACGCGAACACCGGCACGCGCCAACACGCCGGCGTTGGCGTAGATCATGTCGTAAGGATCGGCGGCTCCTGGTTGCGATGTGGTTGGTCCCACGACTACCGGCACGTTCCGCGCGGCCAATGTATCCGCAAGCATCCACGCTTCGCGTGCGCCACGGAGCACTACCCTGAGGCCGAAAGTGTCGGCGAGCGCGAGCACGCCGCGAATCTGGTCCGCCGACTCGACGTCGAACAGCGCCGGCATCTCGCCGCGGATCACCGGCACCAGCGCCTGGTACTGGTGATTGGCTGGGGTGGTGGCGCCGCGTTGTCTGGCCTCGCCGTACGCCTTTGCCGCATGCAGCAGACTGTATATCTCACGCACGCGCCGGTCGCGCTCACGCGCGGCCTCGGCGGGCGAGCGTTGCTGGCCGAATGCAAAGCCGAAGCGACCCACGCCACCACCGGCGGTCGGGTAGCTGAAGACCATTGCCGCGCTACGCTTCACGCCCATCTCGGCGGGGGTCCACCCCACCAGGTCCATGAGACTCGCTTGACCACTTACCAGACCGCCAGACCCGGAGGTGATCACGGTGGTCACGCCGTTCACACGCGTCACCGGGATCAGCTCGGAGTGGGGGTTCACCGCGGTGAGACTCACGTTCTGCGGGTTGACATCACCCAGCTCGCGCGTGTCGTCCGGACCGGGCACCGACGCGATCTCGGTGAGACCGATCTGCGTGCCGGAATTGATGAAGCCGGGATACACGTACAGCCCCGACGCGTCTATGACGGTGGCGCCGGCAGGCGCTTCGACGCTGGCTCCGACGGCGACGATGCGCCCGTCGCGAACGACGATGGTGCCGTTCTCGATGAGCGGACCCGCGACAGGGACCACGGTTGCGTTTCGGATGACGTACGTCGTGCCCGCACCCTGCTGGGCATGCAGCGCGAGTGGCGTTACAAGGAAGAGTGTCAGCGCGCCGAGCAGCGCGAAGTGCCGGAAGGAGAGGCGTCGAGTCATCGCGCACTCTCCATGGTGGCGGCCACCGGTGCGGGGGGTGTGCGCATACGCTCCATCAGGTCCTCCAGCGTTGGTGCCGTGCTCCTGTCGAAGAACACGCGCCCGTCGATGAGCGTCATCTCCACTCGCGATGCGGGAGCGAACGGATGGCCGTTGAAGATCGCGAGATCGGCGTCCTTGCCCACCTCGATGGAGCCGACGCGGTTGTCGATGCCGAGCTGCCAGGCGGCGTTGAGGGTGATCATGCGCAACGCTTCCTCCTCGGGCACGCCGCCGTACTTCATTGCCTTGGCGGCCTCCTGATAGAGGCGGCGAGCGCGCTCGTCCGAGTCGGAGTTGATGGACACGCGCACACCGCGCTCGTACATGATCGCCATGTTGTGCGGAATCGCATCGTATGCCTCGATCTTGAACGCCCAGTTGTCCGCGAACGTCGAAGCGCCACTGCCCGCCGCGGCAAGCTCATCCGCAACCTTGTAGCCCTCCAGCACGTGCTGGAAGGAGGCGATTCGGAAGCCGAAATCCTTCGCGACATCCAGCAGCATCAGGATCTCGTCGGCCCGGTAGGAGTGCGCGTGGACGAGGCGCCTCCCTTCCATGATCTCCACGAGCGTCTCCAGCTGGAGGTCGCGTCGGGGCGGAATCGGCGCACTCTGCCCGCGCCGGACATTACGGCGCTCCTGGTCGTAGCGCTGCCAGTCGGCACGGTACTCCTGCGCCTGCGTGAATACGTCCCGAAGCAGCGCCTCCACGCCTTGTCGGGTTCGCGGGTAGCGCTGCTGTGCGCCGGCCGGAAGAGCGCGATTGGTCTGCCGCACATTCTCGCCCAGCGCGAACTTGATGCCTGGCGGTGCTCCCTCGAACATCATGCTGTCCACCGGCAGCCCCCAGCGGAGCTTCACGACGGAGTTCTGGCCGCCGATCGTGTTCGCGGAGCCGTGCAGGATGTTCAGCGTCGTGACGCCACCGGCGAGCTGGCGGTAGACGCCGATCGGGTCCTGCCGCAGGATGTCGTCAATGCGCACCTGTGCGGTGATGGACTCGGAGCCCTCGTTGATCGCCTCCGACATCGAGTGCGAATGCGCATCGATGATGCCCGGCATCACCCACTTGCCTTCACCGTCGATCACCCGCGCACCTGCGGGGACGGCAACGTTGGCGCCGACGGCGGCGATCCTGCCGTTTCGTATGACGATCGTGCCACGCTCGATCGTGCCGTGAGATGCCGTCATGATCGTGGCGTTGGTGATCGCCACCAGATCGGCGCGTGCCGGTATCGGCACGGCGAGAGCGGGAATCGTGTCGGCAGGCGCGGGCTGGCGAGGTGCGGCGGCGCGAGCAACCTGGCCGTCGCCGCGCGGTGGCTGCTGAGCGTCGGCCCCTGCCGGAACCGTCAGCGCCCACGCGACCAGTAACGCGAACAGCGATCCGCTACGAAAGAGTCGGAGGACTGTCATGGCTGCCTCGTTCCGGTAAAGGTGATGCTTCCAAGCTCGCCGAGCGAGCCTGTGCCGCTCATGCTGTCACCGTCCACGTTGCCGCTGAAGGCGATGGTCATAGTCTGGCCACCGACCGCGAGCGCAACGCTCCACTGTGCGGTGTTTCCCCGAACCGTGCCATTATCCACGGGAACGCTGCCGAACTCAGAATCCATCGTGCCGTGGAGCGAGCCGGCGCTCTCCTGGAGGGTGAGCGTGGCGGCCGAAGCACCCTGCGGGCTGTTGATCATGAGCGACCACGTACCGCTCACCTGCGCCGTTCGTGCCTCGGCGCCGGCTTCCGGCGCGGTGCCCTCGCGGGTGCGCGGACGATCTGCTGGGGTGTTGTCGTAGCGCACCCCGTCCACGAATACCATCCGCACGCGCGCCGAATCGGTGAGCAGAGCTCCGTCCGAGACCACCAGGTTGGCGATCTTCCCGGCCTCGATGCTGCCAAGCCGGTCGCCTACTCCGGCGATCTCTGCGGGTCGGATCGTGAGCGCCTGAAGCGCCACGTCGGATGGAAGCCCGGCGGCCACCGCCTTGCGCACGTTGGCGAGGAAGTCCGCCGGATTCAGCGATCCTGACGCAAGCGCGAAGCGGATACCAGCAGCATGCAGGGCGGCCGCATTTCCCTCGACCATACGCTGCACCGCGCTGTCGGCAGAGGCGCTATCCGCAAGCGAGCGCCTCAGGCTGGCCCGGTACGTCCATCCGGTCACGCTGGTGGAGGATGGGAAATCCACGGTGACGACGGCATTTCGCGCCTGTCGCAGAGCATCGATGGCTCGGAAACCTTCAGTAGCGCCCACGACCGTGAGAGCGAGGTCGAACTCACGCGCCATCCGCACGGCGCGGCGGATCTCGTTCTCGGCCGAGGCGGCGAAGAACACGGGCATCTCGCCGCGCACCACGGGCACGAGGGCATCCATATCCGGATCGTGTTCGGGGCGAGCCATACCGCGAGCGCCGCGATCGTAGGCGTCGCGAATGAGGCCGTGACGCCTTGCATCGTGCAGCGCCTGTCGCTGGTATGCCTGCACGCCGAGGAGCGTGGCTGGATAGCGGCCCGGTGTCCCCTCGAAGCCCATGTGCATGGCGACGGGCGACCGCACGATCATGCGCTGATCGAAGCCGTCACGCAGGGGCACCAGCGCGCTCTGTCCGCGGAAGGTCCCGCGGGCCGGCGAGATGAGGACGGCGGCGATCCCCTGCGCGCGCGCGCCACGCACGTCGTTGTCGGTTATGCGAAGCTCGCGGGCCACCTGTCGGCGCGGATCCAGACCATTGAACTCGGATTGCTGCTGCTGGCCTCCCTGCTGAGCGCCCGCAGCGAACCGTCCATCTGTGGTTGCTGGCGGTGTTGGCAGGCCCAGGGTGGCGGTGAGATCGATAAACCCCGGGTAAACGGTGCGGTTGGCCAGGTCCAGAACGCGCGCGTCGGCCGGAATGCGCAGGTTGGTCCCTACTGCGTCGATGAGCCCGTCGCGAATCACGATCGTCCCGCTCTCGATCACGCCGCGCGTCACCGTCTCGATGCGCGCGTTGGTGAGAGCCCAGGTGCCCTCCTGGGCTCGTGCGGGGTACGCGGCGAGCGCGACGACGCCGGCCAGGGCGGCGCCTCGCAGCGGCATTGGCAGATGCATGACGCTCTCCCAACGGTTGGGTCGACGGTGCGGCCGGCGGAGCCCGATCGCACCTCTGCACATGCTACGGGGCGGACGGTTGCGCCGGTACCCCGATGCCTGGGCTACGCGCTAAGCAGCGTGAGCGTTGGGCTCAGCGTGGCACTTCACTGTTTCTCGAGGCTGTCGACTGCTTCGCGACGGGACGTGGCCTGCTCCAGGAGCGTGTCCAGCGCTGCCAAGCGCTGCCCCATCTGCTCGGTCACGATAAAGGTGCGCGCGGCGGCGAACACTGTTGCCGTGGAAAGCTGCCCCTCGCGCTGCCCCCAGAGGATCTCCTCCAGGCGGTCGACATAGAGCTCGGCCAATACAAGGTTCGCGGTGGGGACGCCACTCACCTGGGGGGCAATCCCCGTATGTCTGTGCGCGTGCAGGAGGGCGAGACCGGTCCACACATACTCGCTCGGCGCCATCCCTTCACGCTGCAGCGCCCTCGCCAAAGCGAGCCGCACGCGGCTGGTGGCGCCAGCGACGGCCAGGATATTCCGCTACGATCGGCCACCTTTTGGCTTCGCGTCGATCCATATCATCCAGATCTTCGCGCATGTCGCCCCAGGCCGCATCCGTTACGTCGAAGAACCGTGCCGCACGCGCCTCGCCCACGACACCATCCTCAGGCGGTTGGAAGCGCACTTCCTCGTCCAGAGCAATCAGGGCTTGCGTCGCCTCCACCTGTCGGTTGAATCCCGCATCGGTGTCCTCGAGGTGCTGAATCACAAACCACCCGAACAGGGCAGCGACGACCACGAGAACCATGATTGCGGACCCGCATCCGATCAGCAGCTTTGCGAGCGTGCTGATCCCCTCCGGCGATGGAGGCGAAGCGACGGGATGCTCGAAGTGCTCTGCACCGGGAGGGCCGAAGCCGCCTGGCCGTGCGCCGGGCCCGGATGGGTTGGGAATCGTCTCTCCTCGCCGGTCGGGGATTCACCATATTCATTCTTTCGTGGTGGTTGTCCAGGCTCGCCAGAACACTGGCGGAGGAGAGGGGGTTTGCGCGGATCAGAGGATCGAGGTGCAAGACAGGGGTCCTTAGCGGCCCACGCCGCCGCCGATTCCACTGCCGACAACGCAGCGGACGTATCCCGGCATTCCATCCTGGGCGACCTTCGGGAGATCGCCGTGGACGAGCTCTGGTCCTACAGGGAGCTTGCCTACCAGTTCACGCTCCGTGACATACGTGTTCGCTACAAGCAGGCGGTGATGGGGTTCGCGTGGGCGATCCTGATGCCGGCGCTGATCGTGGCCGCGGGCACCCTCGTACGCTACGCGATGGCATACATGGGTGGCGTCTCGCTCGAAGCGGTGGATGTCGCGCGCATGGCGGTGAAGGCCCTGCCGTGGGCTTTCTTCGTCGGCGCGATCAGCTTTGCAACGAGCAGCCTGGTGGGAAATGCGTCGCTCGTTCAGAAGGTGTACTTCCCGCGTGAGGTACTGCCGCTCTCTGCCACGATGGCGCAGGGCTTCGATTCGCTGATCGGAGCGGTGGCGTTGCTGGCGGCGTTTCCGCTGCTGGGCATCTGGCCCAGCTGGTCGTGGCTCTGGGTGCCGTTGCTTGCGCTGCTGCTGGTGGGGTTCACGGCGGGTGCGGCGCTGTTCGTCGGTTGTGCAAACCTGTTCTTTCGCGACGTCAAGTACATCGTTCAGGTGCTCCTCACGTTTGGTATCTTCTTCACGCCGGTGTTCTTCGAGCCACAGATGTTCGGGCCTGCGGGAGCGCAGCTCATGATGCTGAATCCCCTCGCCCCACTGCTCGAGGGGCTGCGGCTGGTGGTGGTGGATGGACACCACCTCGCGTTGTGGCTGCTCACCGCCGACGCGCAGGGTCGCGAGGTAATCGTCTGGTCGCCGTGGTATCTGGCGTACGGCATGGTGAGCTCGGTGGTCATGCTCGTGGGAGGAGCAATGGTCTTCCACCGCTCCGAGTCGACCTTCGCGGAGTACGTCTGATGACTCGCGCGGTCCGTCGCGGTGATTGAAGGGCGCGTCGAGTTTCACGGCGTCTGGAAGAAGTTCAGGCGCGGCGAGCTGCACGACAGCCTGCGCGATCTGGTGCCCGCCATGGTGCGCCGGCTCGTCACGCAATCACCATCCACATCGCTGGCGCGAAACGAGTTCTGGGCGGTGCGGGACGTCTCCTTCACGGTGACGCCGGGACAGGCTCTGGGGATCATCGGCCCGAACGGCGCCGGCAAATCCACGATCCTCAAGCTGCTCACGCGCATCCTGCGCCCTACGCGTGGCCACCGTCGTGTGGACGGGCGCATCGGCTCTCTGATCGAGGTTGCCGCCGGCTTTCATCCGGATCTGACGGGGCGGGAGAACGTCTACCTGCAGGGCGCGATCATGGGAATGCGCCGCGCCGACATTCGGCGTGAATTCGACGCCATCGTTGAGTTTTCGGAGCTTGCAGAGTTCATCGATACGCCGGTCAAGCGATTCTCCAGCGGGATGAACGCGCGGCTCGGCTTCGCCATCGCCGTCCACCTCAAGCCGGACGTGCTGATCATCGATGAGGTTTTGGCAGTGGGTGATTACGCCTTCCAGAAGAAGGCCTTCGAGCGGATCAGCGAGATGACGCAGCGGGACATTCCTGTGGTGATCGTCTCCCACCAGCTGGAGCGCATAGCTCAGCTGTGCGGCGAATGTCTGCTGCTCGATCGCGGAAGTGTGGTGGAGCGCGGTACGCCGCAGGCGTGCATCTCGCGCTATGTGCTCGGCGGTCTGGGAGGGAGTACGAGCGTGGATGGGCCCATCTCAGTCCAGCTGGTGTCACTGCTGACGCCGGTGACGATCGGTTCCGGTGAAGAGGTGCGGCTCACGGTGGATGGCGAGGTGAATGCCGGCCGGGAGCCCGGGCACACGATCGTCGTGGCGGTGCGGGCACTGAGAGATTCGCAGGTCGTGTTCGCCACCACACTCGCGCAGGAGGAGGTGGAGCTCCCTGCGCGCGGACCCTTTCAGCTGGACGTCACCCTTCAGGCGAACCTTGGCAGCGGCCTCTTCGCGGTGGAGACGATCGTTTGGCACCGCCGCGACCGGCGGGAGCTGGGTCGCGGTCCGCAGGTCCTGTTCGAGGTCGGGAAAGACCCGGGATTCCAGGGTCCCGTGAACCTGCACGCGCGCGTCCGGGCCGTGTCGTAGCGTTCCTGCCTCGGCTGAGGGCGGGCGCCACAGAAATGAGGGGCGTTCGTTCTCGTTGCCAGTCCTGCGCAGCTCTGGCAGCGGATCAACAACGATTGTCGGACCAATCCAGCCAGCGAAACGCTATCGTCAGTCCACCGACTCGACCACTTTCGTCTCGCCCGTCTTGTCGCCTATCCGGCGGCCTTCGGGGTCGGTGATGACGAGCACCAGCTCGATTACTCCGATCGCAAAGCCGATGAGCCCGATCATCGCACCGATCAGCCAGCCGAGCACCGGAAGCGAGTAGATGAAGAAGGCGGCGATTCCGCTGATGGCGAACGGCCAGTTGCGCCGAAGCGAGGTCTCTATGTTCATCGGCCCGCCGTCGAGCCGCACCGGACGGAGCTTCATCACCTTCTTGCCGATCGACCGGCCTCGCATGAAGTCCACCTCGAGGCCATCGCGCACCAGCCAGTAGGCTGTGCCAGCCAGCCAGCCGATCACTGGCACGAATCCGAGAACGCCAGCGACCACCGCGTCGATAATACCGGCAATGAGCCGCTTGCCGAGGTCGGCCTTTCCGGTTGTCGGGGTTGCTCCCGGTGCGCCGGTGAATCCGGTCTGCTGGTTCTGCTCCACTGTTCCTCCCGTGTTGAACGCTTCGTGTACGACTTCCTCAGGGTGCCGAGGTTTGCAGCGAATCCCAACCGGCGAAGCGACGCCCCGAACCTTCCGAGACGATGAAGGTGTGCGCCAGTCCGAACATGGCGCCGCGCGTGATCCGGTTTTCCTCATCGCCGCGCGAGATCTCCTCCAGGCGCTCTGCGTTTCTCCGCGCCAGTTCGAGATTCTCTGCAGGCACGCCGCTTTCCTCGGGTGTCTGGCCGGAGCGCTCATGTGCGCGCAACAGCGCAAGACCCGTCCACACGTACTCGCTGGGCGGCATCGCGTGCCGCTGCAGCGCTTCGGCCAGTGATATCCGTGCCCGGCCCATGCCCCGCAATGCAGACATTGCATCGCCGAACGTCGCGCGTCCCTGGTCTTCCGCCCGGCGGCTGCGCTCCTGGATGTCTTCGGCCACTGCGCGAGTCGTCGTCCACGATTCATCCGTCACGGCGAAGAACCGCTGCGCACGGGTCTCAGAGATCACACCGTTGGCGGGTGGGGTGAAATCGATCTCCTGCTCCAGCTCGTTGAGCGCCCGAGTCACCTCGATCTGCCTGCCGAGCCCCGCATCCTCGTCGCTCAGCTGCCGATCGAGGAACCATGCACCGCCGCCGATGACCGCAACCATCAGAACGATGACGACGACGACGGCTATGCCACACCCGATCAGAACCTTGGCCGTGCCACTCATCCCGGTGCGGGGCTGCGACGGATCGAGCGGGCCGCCACCTATCGGCTGCGGACCACCCGGAGGCGGGCTTCCGGGACCAGGGGGAACGGTCATCGTGCCTCCTCGAGAGTACTGGTGAGGGAATGCTGCGAGGATATTCGCTCATCTGGCGCGAAAGTCCAGCCCGATCCGAAACGCTCGGCTGCGGCCACTCGCCTTGCCGCGGCGCGGGGGCGGCCTAGAATTGCGCGGGGAGCATTCACGTGCCTGGAGGAGCGGTTGAGAATCGTCGTGATCGGGGGTGGGCCCGCGGGGCTGTACTTCGCTCTTCTCATGCGCAAGGCGAATCCCGCGCACCACATCGTGGTGGTCGAGCGCAATCCGCCGGACGCCACTTACGGTTGGGGAGTGGTCTTCTCCGATCAGACGCTGGAGAACTTCCGCGCAGCCGACCCCGTCACCTATGGTGCGATCACCGAGCACTTTGCCCACTGGGATGACATCGACATCCACTTCCGGGGGCAAACGATCACCTCGGGGGGGCACGGATTCAGTGGCATAGCGCGCGTAACGCTGCTGCGCCTCCTTCAGGAGAGGGCCGCCGAACTGGGCGCGGATCTGCGCTTCGGATGCGAAATCACCGACGAAGCGCAGCTTGGCGCCATGGGACTGGGCGATGCCGATCTGGTCGTCGGCGCGGATGGTGTGAACAGTGTCATGCGCGCGAAGTACGTCAGGCATCTCGTTCCCGATCTGGACGTGCGTCCGAATCGTTTCGTCTGGTTCGGTACCACGAGGCAGTTTCCGGCATTCACGTTCATCATCGTAGAGAACGAACACGGTGTATTCCAGGCCCACGCCTATCGGTTCGACGAACGGCACTCGACTTTCATCGTGGAATGCGACGAGGCCTCGTGGAAAGGTGCGGGGCTCGACCGGCTGGACACCAGCGAAACGCTCGCTGCCTGCGAGCGCATGTTCGCGCCGTGGCTGGAGGGACATCCGCTGCTCAGCAACGCAGCTCACCTGCCAGACTCGCCCTGGGTGCGGTTCACCCGGGTCAGCAACGAGAGGTGGTACCACGGCAACCTGGTTCTGGTGGGCGACGCGGCGCACACGGCTCATTTCTCGATCGGCTCGGGAACGAAGCTCGCCATGGAGGATGCCATCGTTCTGGCGAATCGCCTGAACGACACCGGCTCGCTGGAAGAGGCGCTCTCCGCATATCAGGAGGAGCGTCGTACGGAGGCGCTGCGCCTGCAGAACGCGGCGCGCAACTCCATGGACTGGTTCGAGAACGTCAAGCGCTACGTCCGGCTCGAGCCGGTTCAGTTCGCTTACAGTCTGCTCACGCGAAGCCAGCGGGTGGGACACGAGAACCTGCGATTGCGCGATGGACGGTATCTTGAGGGCGTGGAGCGCTGGTTCGCGAGTCGGGCCACGGTGGACAGCGGCCCCAAGCCGCTGCCGCCCATGTTCACTCCGTTCAAGCTCCGCAACCTCACTCTGCACAACCGCATCATCGTGTCTCCCATGGACATGTACACGGCTGTGGATGGCACTCCCAACGACTTCCACCTCGTGCACCTGGGAGCCCGGGCGCTTGGTGGACCGGCGCTGGTGATGACGGAGATGACCTGCGTCTCCCCTGAAGCGCGCATCACGCTCGGCTGCACCGGGATGTACCGGGAAGAACATGCCCGAGCGTGGCGCCGCATCGTCGGCTTCGTGCACGAGAACTCGCCGGCGAAGATCTGCCTGCAGCTGGGACACTCCGGCGGGAAGGGTGCCACACGTCTCATGTGGGAGGGCGAAGATGAGCCGCTGGCGGAAGGGAGCTGGGAGGTGATCGGCCCTTCGGCGCTCCCATACAAGCCCGGTATGCAGGTGCCTCGCGCGATGACGCGCCAGGACATGGACAATGTTCGCGACCAGTTCGTGCACGCGGTGGCCATGGCCATCGACTGCAACTTCGACATGATCGAGCTGCACTGCGCGCATGGCTACCTGCTGTCATCGTTCATCACGCCCGTGAGCAATCACCGCTCCGATGAGTACGGCGGTTCGCTCGACAACCGCCTCCGCTATCCGCTGGAGGTGTTCACCGCCATGCGCGCCGTGTGGCCCGCCGACCGACCGATGTCAGTTCGAATTTCGGCAACGGACTGGGTGGACGACGGTATCAGCCACGACGATTCGGTACGGGTGGCGCTGGCATTCCACGGCGCGGGAGCGGACATAGTCCACGTCTCGGCAGGGCAGACCACGCCGCGCGCGCAGCCGGTGTACGGACGCATGTTTCAGACGCCCCTCAGCGACCGAATCCGCAACGAGGGAGGTGTGCCGACGATCGCCGTCGGCAACATCACCGAGCCGGACCAGGTCAACGGGATCATCGCCGCCGGGCGAGCCGATCTGTGCGCCCTGGCACGTCCGCACCTGAGCGATCCGCACTGGACGCTGCGCGCGGCTGCCGAACTGGGGTTTACGGAGCAGTGGTGGCCGGTGCAGTATCTCACGGGCAAACGGCAGCTGGAGCGTACGCTCCAGCGTCAAGCCGAGCTGCGCGGCATCGCGCGGATCTGAGGAGGCGATCTTTGGGCGGGTGGGGGAGATATCTCGAGGGTCGCCACGCAGTGGTGACCGGAGGCGGAAAGGGGATCGGAGCGGCCATCGCCGATGAGCTGGCCAGGCTCGGCGCCCGCCTCACCTTGATGGGGCGCGATGAGCCGGCGCTCGAGCGCACCGCCGCCGAGGTGCGGCTGGCGCACGGCGCGGAGGTGATGGTGACGCGATGTGATGTGGCGGATGATGCCTCCGTTCGCGATGCCTTCGCGGTTGCGCGCGCCAGCTTTGGCGATCCATACGTGCTCGTCAACAACGCCGGCCAGGCCGCCGGAATTCCCTTTCGCGACGTCACTCGCGAACGCTGGGACGAGATGATCGCCGTCAATCTCACAGGTTCCTGGCTCTGCACTCGCGAAGTCCTCGACGCCATGGTCAACGCGGGGGAGGGGCGCGTGATCAATCTCTCCTCGGTGGCCGGCCTCAAGGGCGTCACCAAGGCGAGCGCTTATTGCGCATCCAAGCACGGTGTCATCGGGCTTACGCGAGCACTCGCTCTCGAGGTTGCGAAGAAGGGAGTCACGGTGAACGCGGTATGTCCCGGGTACACGGACACGGAAATGGCCAACGTGGCCGTTCAGACCATCATGCGTGCCCTTGGCAACACCGAGGCCGAGGCCCGACAGATGGTGGTTCGAACCATTCCACGCGGCTCCATCATTCAGCCACACGAAGTGGCGAACGCGGTCGCCTGGCTATGCTCACCGGATGCCACGGCCATCACCGGACAATCCATCGTGGTCGCCGGTGGGGAGGTCATGTGACCGCCGACGCTTCTCACCACTGGAGACCTACATGAGCCAGGGACTGCCGGCCGCCTACCAGCCGCAGCACTTCCGTTGGGAGCTCACCGACCGGGTGGCGACGATCACGCTCGATCGCCCCGAGCGGAAGAATCCGCTGACATTCGAGTCGTACCGAGAGCTGGCGGACACCTTTCGCGCGCTGAAGGACGCCAGAGAGGTGCGCGCCGTCGTACTCACCGGCGCGGGGGAGAACTTCTGCTCCGGGGGCGATGTGCACGACATCATCGGCCCGCTGGTAGGCATGCAGGAGAACGGGAACACGGACGGCATCCTGTCGTTCACGCGAATGACGGGTGAGCTGGTGCGGACGATGCGCGCCTGCCCGCAGCCGATCATCGCGGCGGTGGATGGAATCTGTGCCGGAGCGGGAGCAATCCTCGCGATGGCGTCCGATCTGCGGCTTGGCACTGGTCGGAGCCGCGTCGCATTCCTCTTCGTGAGGGTGGGGCTGTCGGGTGCCGACATGGGAGCGTGCTCGATGCTGCCGCGAATCGTCGGTTGCGGACGCGCCGCCGAGCTGCTGTACACCGGTCGTTTCATGGGCGGCGAGGAAGCCGAGCGGTGGGGGTTCTACAATCGCGTCGTTACTCCCGATCGACTGCTCACCGAGGCGCGCGAGTGGGCGCGCTCGCTGGCCGACGGTCCTTCGTTCGCGCACATGATGACCAAGCGCGCGCTGCACCAGGAATGGGCGATGGGGATCGATGAAGCTCTCGAGGCCGAGGCGCAAACGCAGGCGATCTGCATGCAGACTCAGGATTTCGCGCGCGCGTACCGTGCCTTCGCCGATCGTGGGACGCCGGTGTTCGAGGGGAATTGATGGAAGCGCTGGCGTTCACCCACTGGCCGTTCTTCGACGAGCAGCACCGCGTACTTGGCCGTGAGGCCGCGAATTGGGCGACAGCTGAGCTGGACGCCAGTCCGGCCGACGGTGACGTGGACCAGATCTGCCGCTCGCTGGTGCGGCGATATGGTGAGAGCGGCTGGCTGCGATACGTGGTGCCGGCGGCGTATGGGGGTGCGCGCCCGCGGCTGGAGGTACGATCGCTCTGTTTGCTCCGCGAGATCTTCGCGCAGCGCGATGGGCTGGCCGAGTTTTCCTTCGCGATGCAGGGGCTGGGTTCGGGCCCGATCTCGCTGTTCGGAAACGAGGCGCTGCGGCAACATTACCTGCCGCGCGTGGCGAGCGGGCAGGCCATCGCGGCGTTCGCCATCTCGGAACGCGAGGCAGGTTCCGATGTCGCTGCCATGCGCGCGACAGCACGTCGCGACGGGACGCATTTCGTCCTCGACGGCGAGAAATGCTGGATCTCCAACGCCGGGATAGCCGACCAGTACGTGGTGTTCTGTCGCCACCCGGAGATGGGTGAGCGGAGCTACTCGGCATTCGTCGTGGAGGCGGACAATCCCGGGCTGAGGGTAACGGAACGGCCGGTGCTGGTCGCGCCACACCCCATCGGCACCATCGTCCTGGAGGGCTGCCGTGTGCCCGAGTGGGCGCTGGTGGGAGATGCCGGACGCGGCCTTCGCGTCGCTCTGGGTACGCTCGATGTGTTCCGCTCCACGGTCGGAGCTGCCGCCCTGGGCTTCGCCCGCCGGGCGCTGGATGAAACTCTGCGCTGGGTGCGCTCGCGGCAGGCGTTCGGACAGGCGCTGTCGGAGCACCAGCTCACCCGGGCGCGCGTGGCGGACATGGCGGTGCGCGTGGATGCCAGCGCCCTGCTCGTCTACCGAGCCGCCTGGCAGCGGGACACCGGGGCTGAGCGCATCACGCGCGAGGCGGCGATGGCCAAGCTGTACGCGACGGAGGCGGCACAGCGGGTGATCGATGACGCCGTTCAGCTTTTCGGGGGCCGGGGGGTGGTTGCCGGCGAAACTGTGGAGCGACTGTATCGGGAGGTCCGCTCGTTGCGCATCTACGAGGGGACCAGTGAGATACAGAAGATGGTGATCGCCGGACAGCTCCTGTCCGGGGACGCCGCGTTTCGAGAGGACTGAGGATGGCGAAGACGACCGCGCATTCTGTAACCGCAACGATTCCCGCGCCGCCGGCAGCATCAACCGCACACCTCGACACGTTCTGCCGCGACGCGATTCCGCCGCAGAAGCTGTGGCCGGAAATTCGATATGATCGGCTTCCCGAGCTCGCTTATCCGTCCAGGATCAACTGCGCCGTGGAGCTGCTCGACCGAATGGTGGCGGCCGGACACGGCGACCGCCCGGTCTTTCATTTCCCCGGAGGGCGCTGGAACTATGCCGAGCTCCAGGAGCGCGCCAACCGCATTGCGCGGGTGCTGGTGGAAGATCTGGGTCTGGTGCCGGGGAACCGCGTGCTGCTGCGTGGCTTCAACAACGCCATGATGGTTGCGTGCTGGTTCGGAATTCTGAAGGCGGGTGGGGTGGTCGTATGCACAATGCCGTTGCTTCGCACTCGTGAGCTGGTGTACATCGCCGACAAGGCGCGGATCTCGATCGCCCTCACCGACGCACGTATCGCCGGCGACTGCGAGCAGGCCATGAAGTCAACGGCCACGGGCGCCTCGCGTGAAGGCGCGCGCGTCATGTGCTTCGGCACTGATGCCACTGGAGGGCTCGAGGAGCGCATGGGGCACAAGTCCGACATGTTCGCCGCGGTCGACACCGCTGCCGACGATGTCGCCCTCATCGCCTTCACGTCCGGAACGACCGGCACAGGCAAGGGGACGATGCACTTTCACCGCGACGTGATGGCGGTGACCGACTGCTTCCCGCGTTACGTCCTGCGGCCGGAGCCGGACGACATCTTCTGCGGTTCACCTCCCTTCGCCTTCACTTACGGGCTGGGCGGGCTCGTTCTCTTTCCCATGCGAATAGGCGCATCGGCGCTGCTGCTCGAGCAGGCGCCCCCGGCTCAGCTCATTCGCGGTATTCAGGACTTTGGAGCGACGATTTCTTTCACCGCGCCCACCGCTTACCGCGCCATGCTGGGGATGCTCGACCAGCACGACATCTCGTCCCTCCGTAAGTGTGTGTCGGCCGGCGAGACCCTTCCCAAGCCGACGTTCGACGCCTGGCACGAGAAGACCGGGCTCCGGATAATCGATGGGATTGGTGCCACCGAGCTGCTGCATATTTTCATCAGCTCACCGGAGAAGGAGATCCGGCCGGGCTCTACCGGGCGGGTGGTGCCGGGCTACCAGGCGCGTGTGGTGGATGATGAAGGCAAGGAGGTACCCGATGGCACCATCGGCCGGCTGGCCGTGCGCGGTCCCACGGGATGCCGCTACCTGGATGACGAGGAGCGTCAGCAGGCATACGTGGAGAACGGCTGGAACATGACTGGCGACTCCTACGTGCGTGACGGCGACGGCTACTTCTGGTATCAGGCGCGGACCGACGACATGATCATCTCTGCCGGCCACAACATTGCCGGTCCGGAGGTGGAGGCGGTGCTGCTGGATCATCCGGAGGTGCAGGAGTGCGGCGTGGTGGGTGCGCCTGATGAGGAGCGCGGACAGATCGTAACGGCGTTCGTCGTGCTTCGCGAAGGAGTGGAAGGAACCGCCGAGCTGGCGCGGGCGCTTCAGGACTTCGTCAAGCAGGAGATCGCCCCGTACAAGTATCCCCGGCGAGTGGAGTTCGTGGAGTCGTTGCCGCGGACCAACACCGGCAAGCTTCAGCGTTTCCGTCTGCGCCAGATGGTGAGCTGAGAATCGTGAGGTAGTGCGGGGTAGCGCGGCGGTCTGACTCATGCCCGGCGCGATCGACATTCCGCGAAGAGAACCTGCAATCCAGAGAGGTGGGCGGGTGGTGAACGACGACGCAGGTGAGGTGGACACCGAGCTGGAGTTCGTGCGACCGGCGGCGTGGGCGCAAGCGAGCGGCTACGCCGACGGCATTCTGGCGCGCGGCCGCACCCTTTTCATCGCGGGGCAGATCGGCTGGAATCCGCGCACGCATCTCTTCGAGACCGCCGACTTGATCCCGCAAGTGCGACAGACTCTCCTCAACGTGCTTGCAGTGCTGCATGCTGCCGGCGCCGAGCCGCGTCACCTGGTACGAATGACGTGGTTCATCATCGATCGAGCCGAGTATCTCCAGGCGAAGCACGAGATCGGGCAGGTGTATCGCGAGCTGATCGGGATGCACTATCCGGCCATGTCGCTGTTCATCGTCGCCGGCCTCCTGGAGGAAGGCGCCCGCGTGGAGATCGAGGCCACGGCGGTGATACCTTAGAACGCCGCTCGCGGTGCGGGTTCGGGGAGGAGGGGGGCTGGTCAAGATGCTGTCCATCTCCGCGTTCTCTGCGGTTAATGCTGTTTTTCACAGAGTGTCGACGCGAGAATGAGGAGCGCTGCCCGAATCTCGAATCGCGGAACGAACAACGAATCCCGAAGCCGGTATGTCCACAGAGCCTGACCAGATGCCCTTGCACGTTGCCGTAATCGGAGCGGGGACGATGGGCCATGGCATTGCCTACGTCGCATCGGTGGCGGGTCACCATGTGGCGCTAGCGGATGCGGCGCCGGGTGTGGTGGAGCAGGCGCTCGAGAACATCCGCGGTTCGCTCGCCAGGGGTGTGGAGCGCGGCAAGCTCACGGCTGCCGAAGCTGGTGCCGCAATGGAGCGAGTGCGCCCCTTTGGCGAGGCGCGAGAGGCGGCCCGCGGATCGGACATCGTGATCGAAGCAGTGCCGGAGAAGCTCGAGCTCAAGCGAAAGCTGCTGAGATCACTGGAGGATGTGGTCGATGCCGATGCAATTCTCGGCACGAACACCTCGTCGCTGCCAATCTCGCGAATCGCAGAAGGGTTGAGGCGCCCGGAGCGAGTCATCGGAATGCACTTCTTCAATCCAGTGCCGGCGATGAAGCTGGTGGAGATCGTTCGCAGCGAGCGCACGGCGCACGATGTCGTAGCCCGTGCCCGCGACTTCGCCATATCGCTGGGGAAGATGCCGATCGTGGTGCGCGACTCACCCGGGTTCGCGACGAGCAGGTTGGGCGTGGTGCTCGGATTGGAGGCGATCCGAATGCTCGAGCAGGGAGTTGCCAGTGCCGAGGACATCGATCGCGCCATGGAGCTCGGCTACAACCACCCCATGGGACCTCTCAAGCTGACGGATCTCGTCGGACTGGATGTGCGGCTTGCCATTGCCGAGCACCTGCATACCACGTTCGGCCAGGATACCTATGCTCCGCCCGTGCTGCTCCGGCGCCTCGTGGAGCGCGGGCAACTGGGGCGCAAGACCGGGCGCGGCTTCTATGTGTGGGATGCCAAGGGCGCCGCTACCCCGGCACCGCTCGACGGAGATGGCTGACGAGCGTACCGACCTGCGCGCAGCTGCGATTCCCAACGCAGCGCACGATGTGTGGGCTGATGCAGGGCGCCGCTGCAGGGAGGAGCTGGAGGACGTTCTGGAATTCGACGGCTAGTCACCACTCCGGCAGGTCGCGACCGCGTCCGCGGCAGCGCTCGTCGCCTCGAAGGGAGCGCCTGCATCGGGCTCGAGGAGGCGTCGCATTATGTCCGGGACATCCGTGAAGAATCCGTTGGCACCGGCATCGAGCATGGTCACCATTTGCGCGGAGTCGTTCACCGTATGGGGATGGACGAGCAGACAGCGGCGTCGAGCCGCTCTGATGAGGCCGGGCGTCGTGCGACTGGCGGCAGGTCCGATGCCGACGGCGTACTGCCTCACGCGCCCCAGGCGCAGCCGGACGAACCAGGACAGGTGGCGTCTGCGGAAGAGCTGCACGAGGGGGAGTGAAGGCTCCAGCTCGTGAACGCGGCGGAGGCTTGCCTCGCTGAACGACTGCACGATCACACGCTGCTGGCGAGCGGCGTCTCCGGTGAGCGCATGGCGACGCAGAAGCTCCACCAATGCTTCCTCCATGCCGGGCGCGTCGTGTGGATCCTTGGTCTCGATGTAGAGTCCCACCCGGCCGGAGTAGCGGGTGATCACCTCCTCCAGCGTCTGCACCCGCAGTCCGGCAAACTCGGGCCGCGCGTGTTCCGCAAAGCTCTCATTGAACCAGCTTCCCGCGTCGCACTGATGGATCTCCGCCAGCGTGCGCTCGGCAACCGGACCAGCGCAGAGCGCGTTCGGCCCGCGCAGCGTGCGGTCGAGAGTGGGATCATGAAGCGCGACGAGCACCCCGTCGGAGGTGAGCTGAAGATCCGACTCCAGATAGTGGGCGCCCATCGCGACCGCAAGGTCATAGGCGGCCAAGGTGTGCTCTGGCGCGTAGGCGGACGCCCCGCGATGCGCGATGATGACCGGCGGTGGACTCAGCACTGATTCGGGTACGGAGCAGGCGAGTAGCGTGGCGGCACCCAGTAGTCCGGCACGGCGGGCGAGCAGGGAACAGCCGGAATGGGCCACGGATTTGTATAAGGGGAGTTCACTGAGATCGCGATGATCGATGCACCGTTCAAGGCCGAACCAGGGAGTACGATGCACGATGTATCATGCCAAGGCGAGACGCAGCCAGCGGCACCGACGCTCAGCCCGGGGCCAGGCCAGCCTCATTTCGCGCGCGCAGAATCACGTCAGGGACATTCGTGATCAGTCCCGCGGCGCCCGCCTCCCAGAACTTGCGCGCGAGTTGCGGGTCGTCGACGGTCCATACGTGTACCGGACATCCGAGTCGTCGCGCAAGCTTTACCATGCGCCGGGAGAAGACGGGAAGCACGCCATGTCTGGGTGGGACGGCGATTGCGCGGTAGGGGACGCGCGGGCGACCGATGCCAAATACGGAGCGAATCAGGAGTCGCGTGATCTCGCCGCGCGATGCCCCCGCTATGAACGGAGCGGCATGGAACGCTGCGAGCGCACGGAGATCGAACGACGCGACCACGCTCCGATCGCACACCCCCAGCTCCGTGAGAACTCGTGCAACCGGTTCCATGGCTGCTGCCGTCTTGAGCTCGATGAGCAGCGGCAAGGAGCCGAGCCTCTCGATCACCTCCACCAGCGTGGGGACGCGTATCCCCTGGCCACGGTAGGGGTAGCTGCGTCCACCGTCGGAGGTGAATCGATAGCCGGCATCCGCCTCGCGAATGGCTCCCAGGGGCAGCTCGGCCACCTGCCCGGTGAGATCGGTGGTTCGATCGAGTGTGCGGTCGTGGATCACCACCGGAACGCCATCGGCGGAGACGTGGACGTCGAACTCGCACCCTTCAGCGCCCTGCTCGAGCGCGAGTGCGAAAGCGGGAAGCGTGTTCTCCGGCGCGTAGGCCGAAGCGCCACGGTGCGCGACCACCGGATGGCCGGCCAGATCGAGCAGCGGATTCACAAGGAAAGGTGTCGTGCCCGGCTGGCGGCGCGAAGTCTGCAAGTCGTGGCGACGATCATGCGCGGGAGTCTAACGCTTGCGCAGGCGACCGGACACCCCTGCTCTGCGAGTGGTGGGGGCTACGAAAACCGGCGACCCGTGTATATTCCGCCCACTGCGGCTGCATTGGAAATCAGGAGAAAGGGATGAGCAAGGTGGAAGCGGGTGCGAAGGGGGGCAGTACCGCGACTCAGCGCGAGGATGGCGGCGCCTTCGAGGTTCGGGATGGTCGGACGGGACGGAACTACTCACTGCCCATTACGGACGGTACGATACGCGCCGCGGACCTCCGGCAGATCAAGGTGGACGAGGACGATTTCGGGCTCATGTCCTACGATCCCGCGTTCCTCAACACCGCTGCCTGCCGCAGCGCGATCACGTACATCGATGGTGACAAGGGCATCCTGCGCTACCGCGGATACCCCATCGAGCAACTCGCCGAGCACTCCACCTTTCTGGAGGTCGCCTATCTTCTGCGTCACGGTGAGCTGCCGGAGAAGAAGGCGCACGACAAGTGGGTGCACGACATAACCTTCCACACGTACGTCCACGAGAACATCCGGAAGTTCCTGGAGGGATACCGTTACGACGCTCACCCGATGTCGATGCTCTGCAGCACGGTGGCGGCGCTTTCCTCCTTCTATCCGAAGTCGCGCAATATCTACGACGCCGACGAGCGCTACATCTCGATCATCAGGCTGCTCGCCAAGGTTCCCACGTTGGCCGCGTTCGCGTACCGGCACGTGAAGGGGCTGCCGATCATCTACCCCGACAACGACCTCACGTACGTGGAGAACTTCCTCTCCATGGTCGCCCGGATGAGCGAGCAGAAATACCAGGCGAACCCCGTATTCGTGAAGGCGATGGAGGTGCTCTTCATCCTGCACGCCGACCACGAACAGAATTGCTCCACGAGTGCGGTGAGAGCGGTCGGTTCATCCCAGGTCGATCCCTTCTCGGCCATCGCCGCCGGTATTGCCGCACTGTTCGGCCCTCTGCATGGCGGTGCCAACGAAGCCGTGTTGCGAATGATCGAGCAGATTGGCGCGAAGAAGAACGTCCCCGGGTTCATCGAGACGGTGAAGAAGGGCGAAGGCCGCCTGATGGGATTCGGTCATCGCGTGTACAAGAGCTACGATCCGCGCGCTCGCATCGTGAAGAATCTTGCCGACGAGGTGTTCGCGCAGGTCGGTATGGATCGGGATCTCGAGATAGCTCTGGAGCTGGAGCGGATCGCGCTCGAGGACGACTACTTCATCGAGCGGAAGCTCTACCCCAATGTGGATTTCTACACCGGGCTGATCTATCGCTCGATGGCCTTCCCGACCGATTTCTTCACCGTGCTCTTCGCAGTCGCACGAACTGCTGGCTGGCTGGCGCAGTGGGAGGAGATGCTTCTCGACAAGGAGCAGAAGATCGCGCGGCCGCGACAGGTGTACGTGGGCGCGGGAGAGCGCGACTATCCGAAGGGCCGGAGCTCGGCCTCGAGAATTCGCGCTGACTGACGTGGTGGCAGCGAGACCGGCAGGACGCCCGAACTCCCAATTTCCGTGTCAGAGCTCCATCAGGCATCACCGTCCCGCTCGCTCCAGCCCCCGTCGCGCCGAGTCGAGCAGCGGCTCCAGCTCCAGCGCACGCTGAAAGGCGGCCACCGCATCAGTCAGGCGACCGTCGGCGAGCAGCGCTTCGCCCAGACCAGTGAGTAGCTCGGCATCATCGGGGAAGAGCTCGAGCGCATCACGGAAGAGTCGGATGGCCAGCGCTGTGTTGCCGCGATGAAGGGCTGCGGACGCGTAGCCGTGCGCCGCACGCGACTGGCCCGGCGCTGCGTTGAGCGCCATCAGGAAGATCTCCCCCGCCTCTGAAGCACGCCCTGCCGCGAGTTGGAGCAGCCCCAGCTGTGTGAGCGCCGCGGCGTTCGCCGGTTCGACTTTGAGCAGATCCAGCAGCGCTTGCTCGGCGGCGCCGCGCTGCTCCAGTCCGGCGAGCGCCTGGCCGCGGCCGAGCATCGCGTCGGGATGACCTGGAGATGCCGCCAGCACCTGGTCGTACAGTCTGAGCGCAGCGCCGAACTCGGCGTGTGCCATCCGCTCCTCCGCATCGTCCAGCATGCTCATCGCGCGAACGGTCAGCAGCGCTGGTGCCGCAGCGCGTGGAGGCGCCATCTCCACCGGGGCAGTTCCGAGCACAACCCCATCGTGCGCGACATACAGGACGTCTCCCTGTCGCAGCTGCTGTGTGCCGAGCGCCAGGCGCACGAGTCCCGATGATCCGCTATTGATCCGAGCAAGCGTGTCCGGCGCGCCTGCCTCGCGCTGGCGTCCGAGCACGAGGTCGAGCTCCGGTACGGCGTTACCGAAGGCGTCTCTCGGAAGGATCAGAACGGTGAGCGTCGTGTCCGCGCCGGCTGGCAGACGGATGGCACCGGGTACGAGGAGCGTTCTGGCGGGTGGACCTGGCCGCACTACCATCGATACGGGTCGTCCGTCGCCCGTATCCTCCGCGCGTCGCACCTGCAGGGTGCGTATGCCGGCAACCTCTCCGGCCGCCAGGAGCAGCGTGGTCTGACCGTACACATCCGTGGCAGCCTCGGCAAGCGAACGTTGTGCATCGACAGCCGGCTCGATGAGCCGCAACAGGACTGCACCTTCCAAACGTCCTTCGCGAGTCGCGAGCGCCAGGATGCGAGCGGTATCGCCTGCCGTGACTTCCACCTCGTCGGCAACGAACAGGCGCTCGGTAGAGGCAGCGCTGACGGACTCCACCGGCAGGGCGCATCTGTCTACGGCGGCGAGCAGGGTGCGCGACGCGCCGAGCGCTCGCAGATCGTCGCGGTCCCGGGAGGTAGGCAGGAACGCGAGGCAGGCTCGGATCACCATGGCGGTGATCTCCTCCTGAGCATACGTGCCACCGCTGAGGAGGCGGACCAGCTCGCTCTTGCGAAGGGGCATCGCCTCTTGTGCCCGCAGGCGCGATGGACTCGCCAGCAGCGCGAGCGTCGCGCTGATCATGGCGAGTGCGGCGACGAGAGATCGGCGGGCGAGGGCTCGCGGCACGACGGTCGAGAGGGTTCAGGCTGCTTCAAAGCAGGCCGCGGACTGAAAGGGCGAAGGGCGGGAGCATTGCCCCCGCCCTGCACAAGACGACCGTCGACCCTCTGACGTCAGCGGTCGTCCTCCTCGCCTCCACTTCCCTCGTAGTCGAGTGGCGCGCGCTGGTCGGAGCTTCTCTTGGGGCGATCGCCGCTGCCGCCATATCCCGACACATGCTGGCGGTGCGTGCCACGCAGCGGCTCAGAGCCGGGCCGATCGGCGCCGGGAAGATTCTCCTCCTCCGGCGAGTGCTCCTCGGGCTCGCGCGCATCCGCCGTCTCACCGCTGCCGAATGCGTGCGCGCCACGCGCCGCCTCGGTGCCCGCCCCCGTGCTCCTGCCTTGCCGCTCGTCGTCGGATTCGTCCTCCAGAACTGATCCCTCGAGGCCCTCACCGGTCGCCGGTGAGCTGGGAACGTCCGCCTTTCGTCCATCTGGGTCCGGCGAGCCGACACGGGTGCCCTGATCGTCGCCAAATCCGGCGCGCCGTCCATCGTCCTCTCCGCGTGCCTGCTCCTTGTCACGCTTTCCCTTCTCGCGATCGACCATGGTCGCCTCCTGATATGAGCCGCGCTCCTCTCATCATCCGGGGGCGCAACGGATGTGCCAGGGGATCAGAGCCATCGCGGTGCGCTGCTCTCAGCTGTGACGCTGGCGCGCGGGGCGGCATCTCAGCATCATCATCGTCGCATTGAGCAGCACTTCGCGTGACACACACCACGGAGAGTACCTTGACGCTCAATCGACTCGTCGCACCGTTGCCCAGGGGCGCCCGATCCGTGCCGCGATGAGCACGGATCGACCGCGCCGTTTCGCCAGTCTCGCCGATCCGGACGTATTGCGTGAGTTCGTTCGAAACATTCGTGAAGGGATCTACATCACGACTGCCGATGGTGCGTTTCTGGATGCGAACGCCGCATTCCTCGACATGCTTGGCTTCGACTCGCTCGAGGCGCTCAAGGAGCATGCGGTAGAGGGGCTGCTGGTGGACCCCGGGCAGCGCGCGCAGGAGATGGATCTCATCGAGCGGGCCGGAGCGATCCGTGATTTCGAGCTGCAGCTCCGCCGTGCTGATGGCAGCATCCGCACCGCTCTCGACACCAGCTATTCAGTGGTGGATCCAGGAAGCGGCGAGACGATCTACCATGGAATTCTGGTCGACATCACGGAGCGCAAGGCGCTCGAGAACCAGCTCCGTGACCTCAGCCTTCGCGACCCACTCACCGGGGCCCGCAATCGCAGGTATCTGCTGGAGATGGAAACCGCGATGGCGGAGCTGGGGATTCAGTATTGGGGCGTGATCTTCATCGACCTCGATCGGTTCAAGTCCTACAACGACGAACACGGACACAAGGCCGGTGACCTGGTGCTCGTGGGCATGAGCCGCTTTCTGGCGAGCCACGTGCGTGCCGCCGAGGTCGTTCTTCGATACGGGGGCGACGAGTTCGTCATCATTCTTCCTGGCGCCGACGACAACGCGACTCAGGCAGTCGCGCGCCGGCTTCAGGAGGCGGCCGTCCACGCCGCGCCCACGCCATTCTCTCTGGGGTTCGCGTCGCGCCAGCCGGGCGAGGACTTCGACGCGACTCTGCATCGCGCCAACGAGCGGCTGCTTGCGATCCGCGTCATGAGCAGGGAGGAGCGGCGCGGATAGGGGCTCTCGAGGAGCGGCGTCGCTGCGGTCAGGGCGGTTTGCGCCGTGCCTCCATGGGCAAGGCTGTTTACGCGGCGTTTCAGCGGCTAAAGCTGCTTACACCGCGTTGGCGGTGACTGCGGAGCTTCCTGAGCTCTTTCGTTGCAGGCTGGCGGCGGGTGTGCAAACCTGTCCGCGGCGGACGTCTAATCTCCGAAACCAATCGGAGAACCGTCATGCGTACCGTCATTGCCGCGCTGATGCTGGCGCTCGGCCCCGCCGCGCTCGATGCCCAGGGTGTGTTGCTTCCACGACCTTGTCCGGCTGAGCGGCGCTGCCCGGTCCCGCCGATCGGCGGGTCGCAGATCGTTCGGACGTCGAGTCATGTGAAAGTGGAGTTGCGCGACCGCGTGCTGCGATTCGAGGTAAGTGAGACGTTTCTCAATCGTGGCGGGATGATAGGTGAGGCCGATTACATCTTCCCACTGCGGCACGGCGCAGCGTTCGAGCAGCTCGAGCTTTCGATCGACGGGAAGCTGGTGGCAGGGGAGACGATGAGTGCGGCGGAAGCTCGGCGGATATACGAGGAGATCGTGCGGCGGCAGCGTGATCCCGCGCTCGTGGAGTGGATGGGCTACGGCATGCTCCGGACACGGATCTTTCCGATTGCCGCCGGCGAGGAGCGACAGGTGGTGGTCCGCTATCAGATGATCGCGCCCCGTGAGGGTGATGCACTACGTGTGGACTACACGCGTGGCAATGTTTCCAGCGACCTGCGCGGCAGTGAGGCAACCTCGTTCATTCTCACTTTTCGCGGAAACGAGGTGAGCGGACAGCCCTATTCGCCAACACACGCGCTGGATGTAACGTCCGCTGGCGCTGTTCGGCGAGTGGTCCCGAAGGATCCTGGCGGTGATCTCACGATCCTGCTTCCTGCGCCGCGTCGCGGCGTGGCGGCAATCACCATGTTGCCGCACGCCGCTGGGGGCGACGACGGCTTTGCGCTGATCACGATCACGCCACCGCCGCTGAGCGGCGTTGCCGGTCCGCGTGACGTCACGTTCGTGCTGGATGTGTCCGGATCGATGCGTGGCACGAAGATGGAGCAGGCCCGTGCGGCAGGGCTTGGCCTGCTGGCCACTCTCCGACCAGTGGACCGGTTTCGCATGATCGATTTTGCCGGCGACGTAAGGACGTTTCGCGACGACTTCGTCTTCGCAACGCGTGAAAACGTGCAGGAGGCGAAGCGATATGTGGAGGGGCTCTCCGCGCAGGGAGGGACGAACATCTCCGGTGCGCTCGAGGAGGCCTTGCGGGTGGATTCCGGACGAGACGGGTCGGAGAGCCTGAAGATCATCATCTTCGTTACCGATGGTGAGCCCACGGTTGGCGAGCGCGACCCCGGGACTATCGCGGCGCTCGCCACCCGCCTATCCCGGGGGCATCGCATCTTCACCTTCGGACTGGGCGCCGACGTGAACGTGTCGCTGGTGGAGCAGCTGGCTCTGCGCGGTCGCGGAACCGCCCACTTCGTGGCGCCGTCGGAGGACGTGGAGCGTGCGGTATCACTCCTCGCCCGCCGGATCGCCGAGCCGGTCCTCACGGATGTGCGCGTCCGTGCCGAAGGCGTGCGACTATCGCGCCTCTATCCGGAGGCGCCGATCGACATCTATGCGGGACAGGATCTCGTCCTGCTCGCGCGATACTCCGGTCATGGCCGTGCAACGTTGATCGTCGAAGGGCGTGGCACCGCTGGTCGGGTGCAATGGAGTGCAACGACCACCTTTCCCGATCGCGAGCGCGGGAACGCGTTCATACCTCGTCTGTGGGCAACGCAGCGGGTGGGCTACCTGAGCGCCGAGCGGCGCCGTCACGGACGCAACCAGGAGCTGGATGACGAGATCCGCGCGCTGGGGGAGCGATACGGCATTCCCACCGAGCTGACGTCGTATCTGGTCGTGGAGCCGGGGATGATTGCGGGCGGTGGTCGCGGGGCTCCCGCGGCGCCGGTACCGGAGGAGCGCGCAAGGGAGATGCGCTTCGAGGCAGCCCGGGCCAGTGCAATGCGACGCTCTGCATCATCTGTTGCGGAGATGGACAAGGCCGACGAGGCAGCGATGCAGGGCTATCTGGGCGCGACTGGTGGCGCGGAATCCGCCCCGGCAGTGCGCCGGGCTGGCCACCGTACCTTCATCATGCGCGATGGCGTCTGGACCGACACGCGGCACCGTGAGGGGTTGCGTACAGTACGGGTGAAGCCGTACTCCGAGGCCTGGTTTGCGGTGCTCGATGCGCTGCCGGAACTCCGCGGCGCGCCGGGGGTCGGACAGGGTGTGATAGTGAGCGGTCGCTCGGTAGCGGTGGTGGTGACGAGCGACGGCATGGAACGTTTGTCGCGGGCGCAGCTGGATGCCCTGCGAGCCGGATGGTGATCGAGTGGACGACGTCGAGCGGCTGTTTCGCACTTATAACGTGACGCTGGTGCGCTACCTGACGCGTCGGCTGGGCGATCGCGACTGGGCAGAAGAAGTGGCACAGGAGACTTTCGTGCGCGCTCTTCGCCAGCGCGAACCGCTATCCAACGAGCGTGCATGGCTGTTCACCGTCGCCAACAATCTGGTGCGCGACGAGGCGCGCAAGGATGCGCGCCGGCGTCGCCACCTGGAGATACTGCGCGAGCAGGAAGCCGACGAGGTTCAGGAGCCGGAGCCGACGACGCTGGAGCGTGAGCAGGAGCGCGCAATGGCGCGCCGTGCTCTGGAGGCGCTGGCCGAGCGCGACAGGCTCGCATTGCTGATGCGTGAAGAAGGACTGGACTACAACGAGATCGCCTCAGCGCTGGAGCTATCCATAGGCTCGATCGGCACCACCTTGGCCCGGGCGCGACGCCGCCTGGCCGAAGCGTTCGAGGCGCTCCAGCGGGAGCAGTCAAGGAGAGAGGGACATGCGGCATCCTGACGAGGGTACGATTCACGCCTGGCTGGATGGGGCGCTGGCGCCGGAGGAAGCGCTTCGTCTCGAGGAGCACGTGGCCAGCTGCGCGGCGTGCGGCGAGGCCGTGGCCGAGGCGCGCGGACTCGTGGCCGCATCATCCCGGATCATCGGCGCGCTCGATGCGCTGCCCGGCGATGTCGTAC
>CAYXRS010000020.1:0-33447 GCA_964467195.1 uncultured Gemmatimonadaceae bacterium | reverse complement strand
CCTGCGACCGTCGGATTATGAGTCCGCTGCTCTAACCGGCTGAGCTAAGGGCCCCGAAGCATGAAATTTCGCGCGAGGACAGCATGAAAGCAAGCTCAGCGCGCGCCCGCACCGGTCAACCAGTCGTGCGCGGCAAGCACCTCGTCGGCAGTGACGGTGGCGGCGCCAAGCTTCCCAACCTCCACGCCCGCGGCGAGATTGGCGACAATGGCGGCTTCCGCCACCGTACCACCCGCAGCCAGCATCGTCGCCAGATAGGCGGTTACGGTGTCGCCGGCACCTACCACGTCGTACACTTCTCTTGCAGCCGTCGGGACACGCACGACTTCGCCCCCGGCGCTCACCAGCACCATGCCATGCTCGCCGAGGGTGAGCAGGATGTGCTCGACCCCGAGCCGCGCAAGGGTGTCGGGAAGCGCCTCGGGGTGTTCGAGGTCGATGCCAGCTCCGAGCGCGGATTCGAGTTCTCGCCGGTTGGGCTTGAACACGGTGGCGCCGCGGTAGCAGAAGAAGTTCCGATACTTGGGATCCACCACCACGGGGATGTTCCGGCTTCGTGCCGCCGCTACCGTTTCGCCAATGAGGCGCGGTGTCAGCAGTCCCTTGTTGTAATCTTCGAGTACGAAGGCGTCCGCATGCGCCAGCGCGCCATGCATGGCATCGATGACGCGCGTCTCAATCTCCGAAGGGAGCTCGGTGTCCTCTTCTTCATCGAAGCGCACCACCTGCTGCATTCGCGCCAGCACACGGGTCTTGGTGGTGGTTGGGCGGCCCACGGTGACGACGCCATTGCCATCCACGCCCGCCTGATGGAGCATCGTGCGGAGTGTCGTCCCGGCGGGGTCGTCGCCGACGACGGCCACCAGTTCCGGCCGCCCTCCGAGCGCGGACACGTTGCCAGCGACATTGGCCGCTCCGCCAAGCGCCGAGCGCCGCTCCTGCACCCGTACAACGGGCACCGGGGCCTCGGGCGAGATTCGTTCGACGTAGCCACGCAGATAGACGTCGAGCATGGCATCGCCCACGATGACGACCCGCCGCCCAGTAGCGGACTGGAGGAGGGAGGCGAGGCGATCGCGCTGGATACTGGGTTCCATGATGATCAGCTAAGCTATTGGCCACGTCCTCCGCACACAATGCAGCGGCGGCGGTCGGCACAGCCTTTGCCTTTTCCAGTGGCGACGTGATGGATGGCGACGAAGCCACTCGACACCTAGGCTCCTCCTTGCAAGGACTCACGAAGCGAATCAACGAGGCAGCCAAGGCAACTGTCCTGGACATCCAGGACTACTTCACGCTCGCCTGGAAGTCACTGCGGTTCATCTTCGCGCGGCCGTTTTACTCGACCGATCTTGTTCAACAGATGGATGCCATTGGTGTCCAGTCTCTAGTCATCGTAATTCTCACTGGCTTCTTCACGGGTATGGTACTCGCGCTGCAATCGTCGGTGCAGATGGAGCAGTTCGGCGCGACGATATACATCGGGCGCCTCGTCACCGCCTCCATGGTCCGCGAACTCGGACCAGTGCTGGCGGGGCTGATGGTCGGCGGCCGCGTGGGATCCGGTATTGCCGCCCAGCTGGGCTCCATGAGGGTTACTGAGCAGATCGACGCGCTGAACACTCTCGGCACCGATCCGATCAAGAAGCTGGTTACGCCCAGAGTGCTCGCGGCGTTGATAATGTTGCCGATTCTCACGGTCATCACCGATCTGGTCGGCATTCTCGGAGGAAACGTCATCGCGACGCTCTACGTCGGAATTCCGACTTCACTTTACTGGCGCACGGTGTGGGAGCAGATCGCCGGTGGCGGCTTCGTGCTACGCTACATTCCGGCAGACTTCATCATGGGACTCAGCAAACCATTCGTCTTTGGCGGAATCATTGCCATCACCGGGTGCTACTACGGGCTCCGGACTTCGGGTGGCACTGAGGGGGTGGGAGTCGCGACCACCAAGGCCGTGGTAACAGCCAGCATCACCATCCTGATCGTGAACTACTTCATGGCCCAGCTACTCCTCTGGCTCCTGTAAATGGCTGACGAGCGCGATCACACACCGACGGCGGAGATCGATGGCCAGCACGAGATGCGTCGGGCCGAGGACCGGGAGCGCGCCGCGGTCCGTCGCGCCATTCGCTCCGAGCTCGGGGATCAATCGGGGCGCTATCGGCAGCAGCCCGTGGTCGAACTGGAGGATGTCTGGCTGGCGTTCGATCATCCGGTACTCCAAGGAATCACCATGGCCGTCTATCCCGGCGAGACGGTGGCGATTGTGGGCGAGTCGGGTACGGGCAAGAGCACGATTCTCAAGCTGATTCTCCGCCTGCTGTCTCCTGACCGGGGTGTGGTACGGGTGAAGGGCGTCGATCTGGAGTCGCTCACTTACGAGGAGGCACTGGAGGTGCGACAGACGATGGGAATGGTTTTTCAGGGAGCCGCCCTGTTCGACTCGATGACGGTGCTCGAGAACGTCGCCTATCCCCTTCGCGAGCATACCGGACTCACCGATAATGAGATCGAGGCCAAGGTTCGCGAGAAGCTCGAGTTCGTGGACCTGGATCCCGACCGGGTGCTGCACCAGCTCCCCTCCGAGCTTTCTGGCGGCATGCGCAAACGTGTCGGTCTTGCCCGCGGCATCGCCAACGATCCAGAGCTGCTTCTGTACGACGAGCCGACCTCCGGTCTCGATCCACTCACCACCGGAACCATCACGCGGCTGATAATCAAGCTGCAGCGCGAACTCGGTGTGACGAGTATCGTGGTGTCGCACGACCTGCGAACGATATTCCGCATGGCGCATCGAATTGTGCTGTTGAACGAATGCAAGATCGCGTTCATCGGCACCCCTGAAGAGATGACTGCCAGTGACGAGCCATACATCAGTGCCTTCCTCGGTGGCGGCTGAGATTTCCTCCACTGATTTCACGGTGATATCATGAGACGATCCACAGCCATTACCTGGGACCAGCTTCGCGTGGGGGCCCTTCTGCTACTGGGGCTGATCATACTCGTCGTCGCTGTGGTTCAGCTTGGCCGCGCCACCAAGCTGTTCGGTGCGCGCTACGAACTGGTCACCTTCATGCCCGACGCCGCCGGCGTTCGCGTCGGCGGCGGCGTGACGCTGGCGGGCCAGCTGGCCGGTACTATCCGTCGCATCGACTTCATGCCCCCGAGCGCTGACACGTTACGCAAGCTGCGAGTGCTGATCGAGGTCGATGACGCGCTGCGCGAGCAGATCCGGGAGGATTCCCGCGTACGTCTGCGAACTCGTGGTCTGCTTGGCGATCGCGTGGTGGACATAAGCCCGGGAACGCCTCGTTTCGCGCCGCTTCAACCCGGCGACACGATCCAGCTGATCGAAACCGTGGACTACGACGAGGTGATTACGCAGGCAGCCGGTGCCGTGGGTGACCTGGTCGAGCTGACTCGCGATCTCAAGCTCATCACCGGGGGTCTGGTGCGTGGCGAGGGTACGGCCGGACGCCTTCTGGTGGATCGCTCGATTTACGATCAGATGTCCACCACGCTCGGCGAGCTCAACAGGCTGATCGTACGAATGCAGCGTCCCACCGGCACGTTCGGCCGAATGCTCGATGATCCGGCGCTCTACGATCGCCTCACCGATGCAACAGCCTCGCTCGACACCGTGCTGCGCCAGATCGGCTCCCAGCAAGGAACGCTCGGCCGGCTTCTGCATGATGACACGCTATACACACGTATGGTGGGTGTGACGAGTCATGCCGACTCCGTCCTCCGACTCATCACGCAGGGCGATGGCTTTGCCGCGCGCATGCTCACAGATCAGGAGATGTTCGATCGGCTGAATCAGACGCTGACGCAGCTGAACACCATTCTGGAGGACGTGCGACGTAATCCCGGGCGCTACACGCGCGGCATGGTTCGGGTGTTCTGAGCGTGACTGCTGGGCGGCGACGTCCGGCCGTAGTTCTTCTGCTCGCTCTCGCGGGAATATCGGTCGCGGCCCCACTCATACGACTCAGCGACGCACACCCTCTCGTTATCGCGATCTGGCGGCTTGCATTTGCACTGAGTGTCATCCTGGTTTTCTTGACTCGTTCGCGCGGCTGGCGCCAGTGGGCACGGTTGGACCGGAAGTACCTCGGGATGGCGCTCCTCGCCGGAGTGATGCTGGCGCTGCATTTCTGGGCCTGGAATACCTCCATTGGGCTCACCAGTATCGCTGCTTCCGTGGTGTTGGTGAACGTTCAGCCGCTGATCGTGGCCGTGGCGTCAGCGCTCTGGTTGCGGGAGGCGCCCACTGCCCGCCAATGGAGTGGCATCTCCCTGGCAATGGCCGGCGCCGTGGTGATCGCGATCTCAGGAGCCCCTGCCACGGTTGCGGCAATGGGCGGCCGAGCCCACCTGGGCAACGCGCTAGCGCTGCTCGGTGCCTTTACGGCCGCGCTCTATTACCTGGCGGGACGACGTCTTCGCCAGGAGTTGGACCTCTGGCCGTATGTGACGCTTGTCTACGGCGCTGCCCTCGTGACGCTGATCCTGATCGCTGCCGCAGCCGGCGTCGCGGTGGTCAGGCAGCCGCCGCGTGAGCTGGCCATCTTCGCCGCCCTGGCGGTAGGTCCCATGCTGCTGGGACATACCGGCTTCAATTGGGCATTGCGTTATCTTCCTGCGTACGTGGTAAGTCTCACCGTGCTCGGGGAGCCTGTGGGCGCGACACTGTTGGGCGCACTGCTTCCCGGGATTCGGGAGGTACCGCCGATGCTGACTCTCGTTGGCGGTCTGCTGGTGCTCGGAGGAATCGCGTGGGCAGTGCCGCTCAAGTCTGCCGCGCCGGAGAAAGCCTTGTCGTCATGAAGCGCTACGTTCTGGACGTGCTGGTCTCGCGAGGCGGGATCACCGAGTCTCGCCACCGGGTTCACGCGGTCGTGTCCGACGAACGCGGCACTTGGTGCGCAGGCTCCGGCGATCCTGAGATCTTCACGTGCTTCCGCTCCTGTGCCAAGCCGTTCCAGCTTCTGCCATTCATTAGCGCCGGCAAGGCGGACGAGTTGCGGTGGGGCGATGATGAGTTCGCACTTGCGTGCGCATCTCATGGTGGAGAACCCGAACACGTCGCGGTCGCGACCGCCATGCTCGCGTCGGTGGCGCTGGAGGAGGGCGACCTCGCCTGCGGCCCTCACGAGCCCCTGTCGCGCCGGGGAGCGCGTATCCTTCGCGAGGTAGCGGAGCGCCCCACCCGGTTACACAACAACTGCTCCGGCAAGCATGCGGCGATGCTGGCCTTTGCGCGTACCTCCGGGTGGCCCTCACTCGGATACCAGTGCAGTGTCCACCCCGTTCAGCAACGTGCGCTCTCGACCATCGCCGAGTGGACGGGTATGGCCCCGCACGATGTGGAGCAGAGCGTTGACGGCTGTGGGGTGGTCGCCTTCGGATTGCCGTTGCATGCGATGGCGCGTGCCTTCGCCAGGATTGGTGCCGCGGCAGCACGAGGTGAGGAGGTGCCGGCCCGAATCTTCGGAGCGATGCGCTCCAGAGCTTTTCTGGTGGGTGGCACGGATCGCTTCGACACGGTGCTCATTGAGGAAACCAGTGGACGCGTGATCTCCAAGGTCGGTGCCGAAGGAGTACACTGCGGCTCAATTCCTGAAGCCGGCCTCGGTTTCGCCGTCAAGGTGGAAGACGGCGCCGCTCGCGCGCAGCATCCTGCCGTACTTCGCCTTCTGCAACACCTCGGTGCCATTCCCGAGGGCCTTGCATCGCCGCTCGCGTCGTTCCTCCGAACGCCGGTGCAGAACACGCGAGGGGAGATAGTTGGTGAGGTGGAGCCAGCCGAATGAGCATCGGGGGCCGTTTTCTTTCGCCACCCCACGCCACCCTTTGATGCCGCACGCCGAACCTCAACCGCAGATCCTTCCGATCCTCGATCGCGCGACTCTGGAGCTGGTCCGCTTCGCGATCGTGATCGCGGTCGCCGACGAAACGGCGCTGCGTGCCGGAGCGGCGCGCGTGCACGAAGCCGGTGTGCCGCCTCAATGGGTGGAGGAGCTGCTCCTCCAGTCGTACCTGTTCGTTGGCTTCCCTCGTGCGCTCAACGCGGTGCGAGAATGGCGACGCGCGTCGGGGCTGATCGCACCCGAGGAGGACGAAGGGGGGGATGGTGCCAGGATCGCCGAATGGATAGAGCGTGGCGAACGAACGTGCGCGATCGTCTACGGCCCAATGTTTGGCAAACTGCGACAGAACATTCGCGAACTGCACCCGGCGCTGGATGCGTGGATGATCACGGAAGGGTACGGCAAGGTCCTCGGCCGGCACGGCCTGGACCTCGCGCGGCGCGAGCTGTGCATCGTCGCAACATGCGCCGTCCATCGACAGGAGCGCCAATTGCACTCGCACTTTCATGGCGCACTGCATTCCGGAGCTTCGCGAGAGGCCGTCGAAGCAGTTCTTCGGCTCTGCGGCGAGCACCTCTCCCCGGAAGAACTCAACCGGAGCGTTCGCCTCTGGGAACGTGTACGGAGTGGCTCGTGAGCTCGTTCATCGACCGCGTCGTGATTCGCGTGGAAGCAGGCACCGGGGGATCGGGCGCCACGTCTTTCCGACGGGAATATCGGGTCCCCATGGGAGGACCAGATGGCGGTGATGGTGGACGTGGCGGAAACGTCATCGTGCGTGGCGATTCGAATCTGGCAACGCTGCTCGACTACACATATCGCACGCGATGGGTGGCAGAACGCGGCCAGCATGGTCAGGGCTCCAACAAGACCGGGCGTTCCGGCGATGATGTGGTCCTTCCGGTTCCGCCGGGCACGGTCGTGCGAGATGCAGACAGCGGCCAGGTCATCGGCGAGGTGCTCGAGGCGGGCGCCAAGCTAGTGGTCGCGCGAGGCGGACGTGGCGGCAGGGGCAATGCGTTCTTCGCCTCCGCCACGCATCAGGCTCCTCGTGAGTGGCAGCCTGGCGAGGACGGTGAGCATCGCAACGTCGAACTGGAGCTGAAGCTGATTGCCGACGTCGGCCTGGTGGGGCAACCGAACGCGGGCAAGTCCACATTGCTATCGGTGATCTCCGCTGCTCACCCGAAGATTGCCGACTACCCATTTACCACACTATCGCCAAACCTTGGCGTCGTGCCGCTTTCCGGCCACCGTACATTTGTTGTCGCCGACATTCCAGGGATAATTGAGGGCGCTCACGAGGGGAAGGGGTTGGGGCTGCAATTCCTCCGGCACATTGAACGCACGCGAGTGCTGGCTTTCCTCATCCCTGTCGATGCCATGGACTGGCAGGCAGAGTACGATTCGCTCCGTGGCGAGCTCCGGAGCTACTCTGCGGAACTTGCCGGCAAGCCGCACTGTGTCGTGTTCACCAAGATGGATTTGCTTGCCGACGAGGAATCGCCTCCCATTGAAGCCCCACACGCGTTTGGTGTCTTTTCCATCAGCGCGGCGGCGCGGCAGGGGCTGGATACGCTTCTCAGCGGCCTGTGGACGGAGCTCCTTCGCTTGAGGAAGGTGGAGGAGCGGCGCGGTGAGGATGCACTCCAACCCTGACCATTCCGCGCGATGCAACGCGATCGCGCTTTCCCTGATCCCCGGGATCGGGCCTGTACGGCGCCGCGAACTACTCGAACGCTACGGTACCGCAGAGCGTGCCTTGGATGCCTTCTCCTCCCCGGCATGCCAGTCAGCCAGTTCGGCGGCCAGTGAAGTGCTCGAGCGTGCCAGATCGATCGGGGCCCATGTGATGATCCCAGGTGACAGTGACTTTCCGGCCGGCATGCTGGAGCTCAGCCATTGTCCGGCGGCGCTTTTCGCGATCGGAAACGTCGAGCTATTGAAGCGGCCGTGCGCGGCCGTCGTTGGAACGCGTGCCGCCACACCCTACGGCCTGCGTGTTACGCGAGCAGTTGCGGGCGGACTTGCGGAGCGCGGCGTGGTTGTCGTTAGCGGGATGGCGCGCGGCATAGACGCCGCCGCGCACAGCGCCGCGCTGGAGGTGGGTGGCGACACTATCGCTGTGCTGGGCACCGGCGTCGACATAACCTACCCGCGTGGCCACCGGGCACTCCAACGCGACGTTGCCGAGAGGGGACTGCTTCTCTCCGAGGAGCTCCCTGGCGAGCGAGCTGACGGTGGCTCCTTCCCGCGGCGCAATCGGCTCATCGCGGCGCTGTCGCAGGTCACGCTCGTGATCGAGGCCGGCATACGAAGCGGCGCCCTCATCACCGCCAACCACGCGCTGGAGCTGGGTCGAACGGTCGCGGCAGTCCCCGGCGCGATCGACTCCGCCACCAGCGCCGGCAGCAATATGCTCATTCGCGACGGTGCGATCGTGATCGCGGAGCTAGCGGACGCGCTGTCACTGTACGGCGTCTCCAGTGCGCGGGCCGAGCCGGTGTTGACGCATCCTACCGAACGCTTGGTCTGGGAGGCGCTCGCCTCGGGTGCCAAGGATCCGGACACCCTGGCGGCGTCGGCTGATCTGCCCGCTCGAGAGTGCCTGACGGCGCTGTCCGCGCTGGAGCTCGCGGGACTGGTCGAGTTTGGCGTGGGCGGCGAGGCGAGAAGGAAGTAGCGTCGACTCGGCACCCTGGACGGCGAGGAAGTGTACCTTCCTTGGACATGCCTGCCCGCCACCTCTACATCCACGTGCCATTCTGTGCACGCCGGTGCTCCTACTGCGATTTCGCGATCGCCGTACGGCGTCGCATCCCTGTGGACGAGTTCCTCGCGGCGCTCGAGCGAGAGTTGGCGATGAGAGTGCCCGATCCCATCGAGGTGGAGACTGTCTACCTGGGCGGGGGCACACCATCCATGTTGGGATCTTCGGGGATTTCGCACCTGCTCGACATCGTCCGCCGGTTTGCGACGATCGATGAACGCGCCGAGCTGACCCTGGAGGCGAATCCGGACGATGTCACCGCCGAGGTGGCGCAGGGCTGGCGCGCTGCGGGCGTGAATCGCGTTTCCCTCGGAGTGCAGTCGTTCGATGCCGGCGCGCTGGTGTGGATGCATCGAACACACAAGAGCTGGCAGAGCGCGTTGGCCGTTGAACGATTGCGGGGCGGCGGCATTCAGTCGATCTCACTGGACCTGATATTCGCGCTACCGGACTCGTTGCGCCGTGACTGGGATCGAGACCTTCGCGAGGCCCTGGCTCTTGGCCCAAACCACCTCTCGATCTATGGGCTCACCGTGGAACCGGCCACGCCCCTGGCTCGATGGGTTGCCCGCGGTAGCTCGGTCGAAGCTCCTGAGGAACGCTACGAGGCGGAGTTTCTCCGTGCCCACGAGCTCCTCTCGTCGTCAGGATATGAGCACTATGAGGTTTCCAACTATGCGCTTTCAGGTGCGCGCTCGCGGCACAACTCCTGTTATTGGTCACGGGCAGAGTACCTCGGCGTTGGGCCATCGGCGCATTCCTTCGACGGGAACGTTCGGTGTTGGAACGTCGCGCCGTACGTCGACTGGGCGCGACGGCTCCTCGCTGGAGAGAGCCCTCAGGGCGGGGAGGAGCGATTGACAGCAGAGAACGCCAGAGAGGAGAGCCTATACCTCGGGCTTCGGACAGACCGAGGAATCACGATCGACCGGTTTGGCGCCGCCGCTGCTCCCGCCCCGGCAAGGAGCGGGACCCGCCCGTTGCCACACAATCTCGAGTTCGTGGAACCATGGCTAGCGGCGGGGTGGGCGGTGCTCGATGAGCGGAGACTCCGTTTGACACCGCGCGGCTGGTTGCGCATCGACGCCATGGCTTCCGACTTGACACACGTCGCAAGTCGTTTGTATATTTAGACTTATGAATCTTCCGCAGCTCTCTGACCGCGAACGGCGTGTTCTCGAGGCCGTTATCCAGGCCTATGTGGAGACGGCGGAGCCGGCTGGCTCTCGCCTTATCTCGCGTCGTTTCGGACTTGGGGTGTCGCCGGCTACCGTTCGCAATACGATGAGCGATCTGGAGGAGAAGGGGTTCCTCTATCACCCCCACACTTCCGCGGGTCGCGTCCCAACGGATCTGGCATACCGGGTATACGTCGATTCGCTGATGCGAGTGCGGCCACTGAACGAGCACGCGCGTGAGCGCATGATCGAGGAGTTGGTCACCGGCGGCAGCGCCATCGAGTCCATCCTGCGCCGCGCCGCACAGATGCTTGGCGTGCTGACTCAGGAACTCGGTGTGGCGGTGGGGCCGCGGATCGAGGAGGCAAGGCTCGAGCGACTGGAGCTGATCCGTCTCTCGTCCGAGCGGCTACTGCTGGTTCTGCGGCTTGCCGGTGGTGCTGCGCAGAGCATCTTCGTCGAGGTACCCGGGGAGATTGCCGAGAAGGCGCTTGCCGAGGTGGCAGTGGTGCTCAACGACCGACTGGCGGGCCTCACCCTTCGTGAGATTCGGGGTACGATTCCGGGGCGCCTGCGCGACGCGACGTCGAGGGGTGAGGCAGGTGAGCTCCTCAACATCTTCATTCAGGAAGGGGAGCAGCTCTTCGGCGTGGCGGGGAACGACTCAGACGGTATTGTGCTCGGACAGACGTCCATGTTGGCCGAGCAGCCCGAGTTTGCGAGTGGAGAGAACCTGCGCCGGCTTCTCGCTCTCACGGATCGCCCGGAGCGTCTCGGTGAGTTGCTTCGCGGACCCGGAGCCCGACCTGGCATCTCAGTCACCATTGGCGCGGAGAACGCCGACCCCGGGTTCACCGAGTTCACGATTGTGACGGCTGAGTACCGGGTGGGCGCGCTGAACGGCGTCATTGGCGTCATCGGTCCCACGCGAATGCCGTATGACAAGGTCATCTCCCTGGTGACCCATACCTCGAGTCTGGTGAACGACCTGCTGGACTGACTGCCACTATCAACGAAAATCGAACGCGACGAATGGCGGACTACTACGCGACACTCGGCATCGAACGCAACGCGTCGGATGACGATGTGAAGAAGGCGTATCGCAAGCTGGCGATGCGATATCATCCCGACCGTAACAACGGCTCGAAGGACGCTGAGGAGAGATTCAAGGAGATCACCGAGGCGTACGACGTGCTTCGTGATGCGCAGAAGCGTGCGGCCTACGACCGGTTTGGCGAGGCTGGCCTCCGCGGCGGCGGCGCGGGCGGCTTCCACCACGTTGACCTGGCGGAGGCGCTGAGCATCTTCATGCGCGACTTCGGAGGCTTTGGCGGCTTCGAGGAGATGTTCAGCGGGCGCGGCGGCCGAGGCGGCGTGCGACCGGGAGTGGACGTGAAGGTGACCATTCCGCTCACACTTGCCGAAGTTGCGACCGGCGTCGAGAAGACAATCAGCATGAAACTCCTCGATGCCTGTGACCGTTGCGAGGGTAGTGGTGCCGAGCCGGGCACGGTGCCGCAGCGATGCCCCACCTGTAATGGATCGGGTGAGGTACGGCGGGCTCAGCGCAGTTTCTTTGGCCAGTTCGTGAGCGTAGCACCATGTCCCACCTGCTCCGGCGAGGGGCGAACCGTGTCCACGCCATGCAGCCGCTGCAAGGGTGACGGCCGCATGCGGCGTGAGCATCGGGTGCCAATCAACATTCCGGCAGGCGTCGCTACCGGGCAGTACATGACTCTGCGCGGGAAAGGAAGCGTAGGACCGCGCGGAGGGTCCCGCGGCGACATCATTGTGGTCTTCGAGGTGGAGGAGGATCCCAGGTTCGAGCGGGAAGGCGCCGAGCTGTACACCGAGGTCCTGGTCACCTATCCACAACTCGTGCTCGGTGCCGATGTCGAGGTGCCTCACATCGTTGCCCCGATTACCCTGCGCGTTCCCGCGGGGACACAGAGCGGCCAGGTCTTTCAGCTTCGCGGACGCGGCCTGCCGCGCGTAAACGCGACTGGCACCGGAGACTTCCACGTGCGCGTCCAGCTATGGACGCCTCAAACGCTCACGCCCGAGCAGGAGAACGCCGTGCGCAGTCTTGCGGAGCTGCAGGGTGAGGTGCCTCAGGCCCGCGCGAAGGGATTCTGGTCGCGCATGAAGGAGGCGCTGGGTGCCTGACGTCGCGCGCCGCGTTTGAGCTGGACCAGCATCACTGCGGCCGTGCCTTCCCAGGTGGAGCGCGACCTGATTGCCGCGCTGCTGATCGAGGCGGGTGCGTCGGGCGTGCAGGAGCGCGGCTCAGCGCTCGTCACCTATCTGAGAGATGACGTTGACTTCGTGGCACTGGACGCTGCCATTCGCGGTCTGGTGTCCGGAGTAGACCTGCGTTTCGAGCATGTGGGGGAGATCGCCGTGGATACGAGCTGGACGGCGAACGTGGGTTTGCAGAAGGTTGGCAAAGTGACTGTCGCGCCCCCGTGGCTGGCGGACGATGAAACGGACCGCTCCAATCTCATTGTCATCGACCCGGCCATGGCTTTTGGCACAGGCGACCATCCAAGCACCCGACTCATGCTTCTTCTCATGCAGAAGGTGGTACGTTACGGTGACCGGGTGGCTGACCTTGGTGCTGGAAGCGCGGTTCTGTCGATTGCGGCCGCGCGGCTCGGCGCGGTGAGCGTGGCTGCCATCGAGATCGACCCAGCCTCGATTGGCAACGCCGAGGAGAACGTCAGGCGCAACGGCGTATCAGACGTCGTGAAGGTCATTGAGGGCGACGCGACCGTTCTCCTCCCGCTTGTGGCGCCGGTGCGAGTCATTCTTGCCAACATCCAGCCTAGGGTGATCGAGGAGCTGGCTCCGGCAATGCAAGCCGCGCTTACCGCCGACGGGCGCGCGGTGATAGGGGGGGTGCTCGCTGTCGAGCGCGACGCACTGATGTCGCATCTCGGGGCAGCAGGCTGGCGGCTGGTCAGCGAGAGCACGGAGGGTGAGTGGTGGGGAGCGGAGATCGCGAGGCGCTAGCCACTTTCTTCGCCGAGGAGCTGCTCGGCGACAAGTCGCGGGTCGCGCTCGGCGAGAGCGAGGCCCATCATGTCCGCGTGCGGCGGCTCGCAATCGGCGACCGCGTGCGGTTGGTGGATGGACGCGGACACAGCGCCGAAGGTGTGCTCGTTCGAATCGCCAGGGCCACGGCCATAGTTGAGTTGAGCTCGATCCAGGCCACGGAACCGCTGCCCGAGGTGCACCTCCTCCTTCCAGTTGCCGATCGGGAGCGGATGCTGCTGCTGGCCGAAAAGGCGGCGGAGCTTGGCGTATCGAGTTGGCGGCCCGTGCTCTGGCGCCGATCACGCAGCGTCGCACCTCGCGGCGAGGGTGTCGCGTTCCAGGGCAGGTTGCGGGCGCGCATGATATCTGCGCTCACTCAGTCCGGCGGTACGTGGCTACCCGTGCACTATCCCGACGCACCGGTGGAGCGGGCCCTTGCGGCGCTTCCGGCCGGGGCGCGCCTTCTGCTGGATGGGGCAGGGGAATCGTTCCATCGGCATCAACTCGATGCGCCGGTCACGATCGCCGTGGGTCCGGAGGGCGGCATTGAAGACGGGGAACGGGAGGCGATGTTGGGTGCGGGTTTCGCGCCGGTGGCGTTGGCTCCTGCTGTTCTCCGCTTCGAGACCGCCGCCATCGTCGGCATTGGTCTCGTACGTGCCGCGCTCACAGGCAAGGAGGAGTATCGTGGCTGATGACTGCCTTTTCTGCCGCATCGTTCGTGGTGAGATCCCGACGCAGAAGGTTGCCGAGGATGAGCATTCCGTGGCGTTTCGTGACATCGATCCGCAGGCGCCCGTCCATGTACTGGTGGTGCCGCGGCAGCACATCGATTCGCTCAACGACGCGACGGATGCGGCCACGATCGGGCGACTGGCGTTGATGGCGGCACGGATAGCCGAGGCCGAAGGCATCGCGGAGTCGGGCTATCGCACCGTGATCAATACGAATCGGGACGCGCTGCAAAGCGTCTTCCACGTGCATCTACACCTGGTTGGCGGGCGAAAGATGGACTGGCCGCCCGGGTAGTTAGGCGTCCCTGACAAGGTTCGGCTGGAAACTCAGGAGTGTCGCGACAGATCACCGACGCAATCAGCGGGATTTGGGGATTACACGCGCGGCGACTCGAGCAGCCGCCTTTCACCTCGATCGGATGCTCCATGCGATCGTTCTTGACAGTGTTCGCCCGCACCGCCTAGCATTAGTTGCCTCGACACATTTGACCGGCGCGAGAGCGCCACGAAGGGGGAATAAAGAACTTGTCGGAAGTCATCATCCACGACGATGAGAACTTCGAGCGCGCCCTCAGGCGCTTCAAGAAGAAGTGCGAGAAGGCGGGTATTCTCTCCGATCTGCGGAAGCATCGTCACTATGAGAAACCGAGCGAACGGCGCAAGCGCAAGGAGAACGCGGCGCGCCGAAAGAACCGTCGGCCACGGCACGTCTGAGTGTCGCAGCTCAACGCGCAGCTTCAGAGCGACCTCACGGCGGCCCGCAAGTCGCAGGACAAGCCGCGCACGCTGCTCCTCGGTACCATCCTTGCCGATCTCAAGAACCGGCGAATCGAGCTGCGGCGCGACCTGACTGATGACGACGTTGTCGAGATCCTCCGTCGTGGCATCAAGAGGCGACGCGAGTCAGTCGAGATGTATGAGAAGGGAAAGCGGGAAGACCTTGCCTCGCGCGAACGGGAGGAAGTTCGTCAACTCGAGGCTTACCTGCCAGCCCAGGTGAGCGACGACGAGATTCGCGTAGCCGTTCGCGAGGCGGTAGCTGAGGGCGCGGGCAGCATTGGCGCCGTAATGGGCAAGGTCATGCCGCGCTTCAAGGGAAGAGCCGACGGCTCGACCATCAATGCGATCGCCCGCGAGGAGTTGGCGCGCCCCAGTTGATCATGCCCCTCTCTGCCGCCGCCCAAGCCCGAACGAGAGAACCGCTTCTCCCGTTCGGGTTTTTCCGTGGCTCACGGCCGGAATCCGGATGAACGCCCACGCCTTGGTGGTACTCGAGTACGCCCGCGTACTGTCGCTCGTAGCGGAGCGCGCCTCCACCACCCTTGGTGCGGAGCGGGTGCAGGCACTCCGCCCGCAGACCGATACAGTCGCGATCGACACGGAGCATATGCGCGTTGCCGCTATTGGTGCTCTTGGCGAAGGCGACGGTGCCTGGCGTCCGCAGCCCATACCGGATCTACGCTTGGCGCTGGAGAAGCTCCATGTGGCCGGGAGCACATGGAGTGGCCTGGAGTTGTTGCAGGCGTCGCTCCTGCTACGGTCGTCCCGAATAACCGGGGAGGGGCTGGCCGGGAACCGCACCAGCGATGCGGGTGCTGCGATTCTCTCGCCGATAACCGGGCGACTGATCGCCGCCAAAGCTACCGAGAACGTTCTGGACCGCGCGCTCGATCAGGAAGGAGTACTTCGCGATGACGCGTCTCCGGAGTTGCGCCGAATCAGACGGGAGCTTCGGGGTACCCGAAGCGACCTGGTGCAGCTTCTAGAGCGAACGATGGCGCGCCTGGATCCGCACCATCGCGCTCCAGACATGTCGGTCACCGTGCGCAACGGTCGCTTCGTCATCCCCGTGCGGCGAGAGGGACGTTCGCAGGTGGGAGGGATCGTGCACGATGAGTCGGCCACCGGCGGCACCCTCTTCATCGAACCACCGGCGGCCGTCGAAGCCGCCAACCGGATCCGCGAGCTCGAGGCGCGTGAGGCGCAGGAAAGCCAGCGTGTTCTGCGCGAGCTCACGGACACGCTCCGCCCGCTTCAGGCGGCACTGTCTGACTCACTCGATGCACTCGCCGAGCTGGACGCGCTCTGGGCGCGGGCAATGTTCTCGCGGGACTTTCGCTGTTCTCCGATCAGTCTCTGCCCCGCGACCGACGGCTTTTCCATAGTTGATGGTCGGCACCCGTTGCTCGTGGCCGGCGGCGGAGAGGTCGTTCCGTTCGACCTGGACATGGGCGGCGACGGTCGAACGCTCCTCTTGTCGGGGCCGAACACGGGTGGGAAGACGGTACTGCTGAAGGCGATCGGGCTGATTTCCGCGCTGGTCCAAGCCGGCGTCCCAGTCCCAGTGGGCGTCGGGAGCCGGATCGCGGTTTTTGATGACATCTTTGCAGACATCGGCGATGAACAGTCGATTCAGGCCAGCCTCTCGACCTTCAGCGCTCACTTGCGTAACCTTGGCGAGATACTGGAGCGAGCCACTCCTGACTCGCTCGCCCTGATCGACGAGCTCGGCTCCGGCACCGACCCAGCTGAGGGTGCGGCGCTAGGGGGCGCGATCCTCGAGGAGCTCACCAGACGTGGCACCCTGACAGTGGTCACCACCCATCTCGGCGCGTTGAAGCTGCTCGCGACTGAGAATGCTTTCGTCGTGAACGCATCGCTCCAGTTCGATGAAGCCGCGCTGGCTCCCACCTTCAGGTTGGTCAAGGGTATTCCGGGTCGCTCGTACGGACTCGGTATCGCGCGCCGCCTTCGTCTTCCCGAGTCCGTTCTGAGCCGCGCCGAAGAGCGGCTGCCACTGGCAGAGCGCGATGTCGCGGCTCTTCTTTCCGACCTCGAGCGTCGGGAGCGCGAGCTGTCGGCGCGTGAAGGTGAAGCGGAGGACCGAACGGCGGATCTCGAACATCGCCAGGCGCAACTGCACGAGCGTGAAGAGACCGTCCGCGAAGAACGCCGCGAGCTCGATCGTGCGGCGCGGCAGGATGCACGGCGCTACCTGTTGGAGGCGCGCGCCGAGGTCGAGCGCGTAATTCGCCAACTGAAGCATGACGCGATACCGGCGGAGGATGTGATCCGGGAGAGCCGCAAGCGCGTGGAAGGGATGGCGCGCGAGCAGGCGGAGGCACTCGCGGCGCTCGAGCGGCGGGACCCGGTGCGCTCGGCGTCCAGTCATTCGGGTCGCCTCGAGGTGGGCGCCACCGTTGCAGTGGAAACGCTCGCCGGGCGGGAGGGCACCGTTCTCGAGCTGCGCGATGACGCGGCCGTGGTGGCAGTCGGTGCCGTCCGGGTGACCGTGCCACGTGTTGCTCTCGAAGTGCGACCGCGGCGTGGCCCCGAGGTGACGGTACCGCTGCGTGGCGACGAACCTGAAGTTCGTGTACGCACGGAGATCGACATTCGCGGCATGCGGGCGGAGGAGGCTGATCCGGCAGTACAGCAAGCCATCGATGATGCAGTGCGCGCCGATTTGCACGAGTTGCGCATCATACATGGCAAGGGCACGGGGGCATTGCGGCAGCGCGTTACAGAACTGTTGCGGAGCGACCGGCGCGTACGCTCTCACCGGCTCGGCGCCTGGAACGAAGGCGGCAACGGTGTGACCATCGCGGAGTTGACCCGCTTATGATTCCCGATGAAGTGGTGGACGAGGTGCGGCAGGCCGCCGACATCGTTCAGCTCATTAGCGAATACGTGGATCTCAAGCGCGCCGGTGCTGACTACCGTGGACCCTGTCCCTTTCACCAGGGAAAGCATCGCAACTTCTCCGTGTCGCCGAAGCGCGAACGGTACTACTGCTTCGTCTGTCATGAAGGCGGTGACATCTTCGACTTTGTGCGCAAGCGTTTCGGTCTGGACTTCGTGGGAGCAGTGAAACACGTAGCCCAGCGCTCTGGCGTGGACGTTCGTGAAACCGAATCGCAGAGGAACGAGCCGGACGACCGCGAACGCCTGTGGGAAGCAAACGCGGCGGCGGCTGACTGGTTCCGGGTTCGGCTGTGGGAGGATGACGTGGGGCGTGAGGCGCGCTCTTACCTCGAGTCGCGCGAGATTCCACGAGAAGCTGCCGAGCAGTTCGGGCTCGGCTTCGCTCCGCGAGGCGGTGCCGCGCTCCTGACGCATCTACACACGATAGGCTTCACGGATGATGTGCTGCTCGACGCTGGACTGCTCTTTCGGCGCGAGGGTGACGGTAGCGTGCGGCCGCGTTTCCGCGGGCGCCTCATCTTCCCGATTCTCGATGCGTCGGGCCGACACGTGGGCTTCGGCGGACGGCTCATCGGCCCCGGTGAGCCGAAGTATCTCAACTCGCCCGAGTCCCGCGTCTACAGCAAGGCACGTCTTCTTTATGGATTGAACTGGGCGAAGAACGCCATTCGCCGCGCCGAGCGAGCCGTACTCGTCGAAGGATACTTCGACGCACTCCGTGTGGCGGCGGTCGGAATGGCGAACGTCGTGGCGCCGCTCGGTACATCGCTCACTGAGGATCAGGCGAAGCTCCTGAGGCGGTTCACCTCGACTGCATATCTGTTGTACGACGGTGACGCCGCCGGAATGAAGGCGAGTTTCCGGGCTGGCGATGTCCTGTTGCGCGAAGGCTTTGCAGTCATGGTGGTGTCCCTTCCCGAGGGTGATGATCCGGATACCTTCGTCAGGAAGCTCGGCGCGGCGGGCCTCGAGGCGCAGCTGGACGCCTCGGTCGATGTGGTCGAGCGAAAGATCCAGGAGCTCTCGCGCCGTGGCTATTTTGGAGATCTACGCCACAAGCGCCAGGCACTCGACAAGCTGATGCCGACAATCCGGGCCACGGCGGATCCGCTCATGAGGGAGCTTTACATGAGCCGCGTGGCCGAAGTTGCAGATGTGGGGAAGCAGTTGCTGGCTCGCGAGGTCGAGGAAGGCCGCGGTCGCGGCGCACCGCGACGCTTCGGACCGGAGCGGGAGCGAGGGCTGCGGCATGCACCGGGGAGCGCGCGGGTGGAGCCCGCCGGCCCCGGTTTCGAGGAGCAGCGCTATGCCAGGTCGGTCGCCGCGTTGAGTTCCGAGCGCGAACTCGTTCGCGTCATGCTGCTCCAGCCATCGCAGGTGGAGTACGTGGCGGAACGCATCGCGTCGGAGGAGTTTCTGAATCCGGTTTATCGGCGCATTTTCATTGCACTCCTCCAGCGTGCGGGTGATTCCGACATCACCGCCGTCGTCGGTGCGCTCGATGCGGAGGCTGCCAGCGTGGCCATAAAGCTTGTCGAAGAGGGGGAGGCGCCACTGGTGAATCTGTCGCGAACGGTCGATGACGCCGTATCACGCCTTCGTGCTCGGCACATGGATCACGAGATGTGGGAGATCGATCTGGTGCTGCCGCTTGCGTCCGCGCAGGAGAAGGACGATTTGTTGCGGAAGAAGCAGGCGCTTTCCGCCGAGAAGCGCCAGGTGAGCGGCGGAGCATGGGCGACGTTTGGACGACCCAGAACATGACAGGAGGATTGAGTGCACGCTGATCTGGCAGGATTGCTGGAGTTACAGGAGGATGACGAGCAGCTTCGCGAGCTCGAGCGCCGAGAGCGCGAACTGCACGAGCGCACACGTGCTCTCGACGCCGAAGTCGCCGCACAAGCCGGCGAAGTCGAGCGTGCAGGGGAGGCGCTGGAGGCCGAGGAGGAGCGGCGCCGTGGCCTGGAGCTCAAGGTACAGGAGCATCGCCAATTGCAGGAACGCAACCTGGCCGCGCTCGAAGGGGTGTGGAAACCGCGCGAGGCGACCGCTGCCATGTCTCAGGTCGATCTCACCCGCCGTGTACTGGCCCAGGAGGAGAGCGAACTTCAGGGGATCACGGGCCGCATCGTCGACCTGCGGGCGGCGATGGAGGCGCAACGCTCCGAGCTCGTGGCGCTGGAATCCCGGCAAATCGAGGCACGGGAAGCCATCGAGGCCGACAGGAATGAGCTCGCCACGGAAATGGAGCAGGCTCGCACCCAGCGCAGCAGGGCCGCGGGCAAGGTTTCTCGTCCGCTGCTGTCGCGATACGAACGCATTCGCGCGCGCCATCCGGAGGGGGCGCTGCATCCTTTGCGCGGTGGCGCGTGCGGCCGCTGCAACACGGCAATCCCCATTCAGCGACGAAAGACCATGGCGGGTGGTCGCTCGATAGAGATGTGCGAAGGGTGCGGTGTGCTGATCTACGCAACAGATTGATGCTGGACCTGACGGCGAAGCCCCGATAGCTTACGCCGGTGACCGCACCTGCCGTTCGCACAAAACCACAGCCCCGCTGGGTGGCCCCCGAGCCGCCGGATTCGGCAGCGGTCGCCGCTCTTCACGAGGCGCTCTCCCTTGCCGAGCCGATATGTCGGCTCCTCGTTCGTCGAGGCTACAGGGAACCGGATGCTGCCAAGCGCTATCTGCGCCCACGTCTGGACCAGCTCCACGCACCCGAACACATGCTTGGTATGGACCGGGCCGTCGAACGGCTGGGCCGAGCCGTACGCCGCCGCGAGATTGTGGTTGTGCATGGCGACTATGACGTTGATGGCATCTGTTCCACGACACTCCTGGTTGAGACCATCCGGCGGCTGGGAGGTGTGGCGGTTCCGTTCATTCCGAACCGCCTCAAGCACGGCTATGACCTGACGATGGCTGGCGTCGAAGCGGCGATCTCCGCTGGCGCCAGCGTGCTGGTGACGTGCGATTGCGGCACGAAGGCCCTCGAACCCGTTGCGGCGGCATGCGCTGCGGGGATGGACGTGATCATCTCCGACCATCACTTGCCCGGTGCGGCATTGCCGGATTGCCTGGCGGTGCTCAATCCCCGGCAGATCGACTGTTCGTACCCCGACAAGAACTTGGCGGCCGTAGGTATCGCTTTCAAGATCGCCCTTGCGCTCGTGCGTTCGTTCGGGGAGACAGACGATGCGGTGCTGCGCATGCTGGATCTCGTTGCGCTGGCGACGATCGCGGATGTCGCCCCTTTGCGCGGGGAGAACCGGGTGCTGGTTCGCTATGGTTTGCGCGTGCTCCAGGACACGCGAAATCCCGGATTGCGCGCGCTGCTTCGTGCCTCCCGGTTGGAGGGGAAGCCGCTTACGGCGGGGCGGGTGGGATTCGTCCTTGCTCCTCGCCTCAATGCGGCGGGACGGCTGGGCAACGCGCTTCGGGCGGTCGAACTGCTCACCAGTGAGAGCGAGCGCACGGCGAACGTGATCGCCCGGGAGCTGGAGGAGTTGAACCGACGCAGGCAGGAGATCGATCGAGCCACGCTGGATGAAGCACGCCGCATGCTCGAGGGAGTCGATCTGGACGTCACGCACGGGGTCGTGCTAGCGTCGGAAGGATGGCATCCTGGCGTGATCGGCATTGTCGCCTCCCGCCTGGTGGAGGAGATCTGTCGCCCCGTGGTGCTGGTCGCGCTTGACGGAACGGAAGGGAAGGGATCGGGTCGCTCCATTGGTGCCTTCGACCTGCACGAAGGACTGGTGGAGTGTCACGACCTGCTGCTGCGATTCGGTGGTCATCGCGTTGCTGCCGGAATAACGATAGCGGCAGACCGAGTGGATGATTTTGCGGCTCGCTTCAATCGCGTTGCGCGCGAGCGGCTCACCGTGGATCAGCTCGTTCCCGAGATGCGCGTCGATCTCGAGATTCCGCTTACCGAGTGTACGCCGCAGCTGGTATCGCTGCTCCGACACTTCGAGCCGTTCGGCCCGGGAAACCCGGCGCCAGTCATTGCGACATTCGGTGTGTCTCTCACAGGGCCACCCCGCCGGGTAGGCGAAGGACACCTCAAACTGCGTGTGCACCGCGACGGCGGATCGCTGGACCTCATCGGGTGGGGAATGGCCGCCCTTGCGGCCGATCTGGAGACCGGGTCTCGAGTGGATGTGGCGTTCCGGCTGGAGGAGGATGACTGGCACGGTGAACGCCGGCTTCAGGGCGTGCTCGTGGACATCCGCGCCTGATCCGTGCGAATCGTCGCCGGCCGTTGGAGGGGGCGTCCGATCAAGGCTCCAAGTGATCCCCGGGTTCGCCCGACCGCGGATCGTGTGCGCGAAGCTTGGATGAGCATCGTCCAGCGAGAGCTTCCCGAGGCGACCGTGCTGGATCTGTTCGCCGGCTCCGGTGCACTCGGACTGGAGGCGCTCTCGCGTGGCGCTGCGCACTGTGACTTCGTCGAGATCGGTGCGCGCAGCCTCGACGCGCTTCGGCAGAACGTTGAGGCGCTGGGCGCCACCGACCGCGCTACGATCAAGCGAGGTGACGCGTTGCGGTACATTGGCGGCTTGCGCGCAGGTGCCTACGATGTCGCCTTTGCCGATCCCCCGTACGGCATGGCATTGGCCGCGCGCGTTGTGGAACGCTGGCTTCAGACGCCGTTTGCCGACCTGCTGGCGGTGGAGCACGAGGCGCGCGAGCATCTTCCTGGCGAGGCCGATACGCGCCGGTATGGCGATTCGGCCATCTCGTTTTACCGCCATACCGTCTAACATCTCACCTCCTACCTACGCTCACATGCCGACCATCGGCCTCTACGCGGGAAGCTTCGATCCAATCACTCGCGGGCACGAGGATCTGATCCGTCGCAGCCTGGTGTTCGTGGATCGACTGGTTGTCGCCGTTGCCACCAACCTGTCCAAACAGCCGCTCTTCTCGATCGATGAGCGAATGTCGCTGATTCGCGAGTCGCTGGCCGACTCGCGCGTCGAGGTCCGGGCATTCGACGGACTGCTCGTCGACTTTGCCCGTAACGCCGGAGCGACCGTGTCGGTACGCGGGCTCAGGGCGGTTGGGGATTTCGAGTACGAGTTCCAGATGGCTTTGATGAACCGGCACCTGCACCCGGACATGGAGACGCTTTTCATGGTCCCCAGTCCGGAGCTTGGCTTTGTGAGCTCGAGCCTGGTGCGCGAGGTGGCACGATTCGGCGGGTCGATCACCGGACTCGTGCACCCGATCGTGGAAGCGGGTTTGAAGCGGAAGCTGATCCGGTCGTGAGCGCGGCAAGGTGGTGACCACCGGCTTCGTGGAAAGACTGCGCCAACGTGCGGCAGCCAGGCCGCGGCGCGTGGTCTTTCCGGAAACGGCGGATCCGCGCACGGTGAGCGCGGTCCGGGCGCTGGTGGACGCGAAGTTGGTGGAGCCGGTGCTGGTACTGGATCCGTCCGCCCCCGCTACGCACGAGACCGTTGCCTCCCTCGGCGCCGAGGTGATCGATCCGCGCGAGTCCGGCCGCGTGGAGGCCATTGCGCGCCACCTGGAGCTACGTCGAGGCGCCAGGGGGCTTACGCTTCCGGAGGCACGGCTTCTGGCGGCGACGCCGCTTTGGCATGCAGCCGGACTGGTTGGTCTGGGGCTCGCCCATGGGAGCGTGGCGGGTGCCGTGTATACCACCGCCGACGTGCTCCGAGCGGCGATCTGGACCGTAGGCCCGGCACCTGGCGCAAGTACCGTGTCCTCTGCCTTCTATCTCGTGGTACCACCCTTCCGGGACGATACTTCAGAGGAGGTGCTGACGTTCGCGGACTGTGCCGTCGTTCCCCAACCAACGGCCGAGCAGCTCGCCGATATAGCGCTGTCAGCTGCCGACGACCGGCGACGGCTGGTCGGCGATGAGCCGCGTATCGCATTTCTGTCGTTCAGCACGCATGGTAGCGGCGCCGGTGAATCGGTGGATCGCGTTAGAGAGGCAGTGGGGATTGCCAGGGCTCGTGAACCAGGGCTAGCGCTGGACGGAGAATTGCAAGGTGACGCGGCGATCATTCCCGAGGTGGGTCGCCGCAAGGCGCCTGAGAGCTCCGTGGCGGGCCGCGCCAACGTTCTCGTATTTCCGTCGCTGGACGCGGGGAACATCGCCTACAAGCTCGTAGAGCGCATGGGACGAGGCGTGGCGGTCGGTCCGGTGCTGCAGGGGTTGGCAGCGCCGTGCAACGATCTCTCGCGCGGCGCCTCTGCCGATGACATAATCAATGTCGCCGCGATCACCGCACTGAAGTCGGTCGACGCGGTTCCTGAACTGGGGATAGGGTCCGACGGGGGTACTGGGACATGAGCTTCTCGATCTCGAAGCAGAAAGAGATTGTCGTGGTTGACGTTGAGGGACAGCTGATCGTCGGTAATCGACAGGAACTCAAGCAGAAGGTGCTGGACGAGCTGGAGCGCGGCGAGCGCAAGTTCCTCATCGATTTCAGCCAGACGGGCTATATCGACAGCTCGGGACTGGGGGTACTGGTCTCGCTGTCCAAGAAGATCAGGGAGCAGGGTGGCGAGCTCCGACTTGCGAACCTGAATGACGATCTCAAGACGCTGTTCGAGCTCACCAAGCTCGATACGCTCTTCCAGATCGCCGACACCAGGGAAAGGGCGCTCGAGACCTTCTGACTGACGCCGCTGCTCGGGAACGGCAGCGGATCTTCGGGTCGCTCCCGCTTGGGTCCAATTCTCCACGCACGGAGGCCGATGTCCGCGGAAGGGTCTTCCACGGAATTTCGCATTTTGCTGCGAGGCATGCGGCTGGCAGTCGAAGTCGAGATTCCCAGCGACGTGCGCTTCATCGAGAGCGTCGTGGAGCTCGTAACGCGGCGTTGTCAGGAGCTCGATTACCCACCACGACAGTGCGCCCTCAATGTGCCGGTCGCTCTCACCGAAGCTCTGTCGAACGCCATCCTTCGCGGCAATCGGGAGCGGATTGAAGCGCGTGTGCAGGTCCGCGCCGAAATGGACCGCGACCGACTGGTGATGGAGGTCGTGGATGAGGGAGAGGGATTCGACCTGGAAGAGTGCATGGAGGATCCTACTCTCCCGGAGAATCTCTTGCGCGAGGACGGCCGCGGGTTGTTTCTCATGTCGCGGCTGATGGACCGAGTTGAGCGTTTTTCGGACAGCGGCAACACCGTTCGAATGACGCTGCGGCGACATGACTGAGCTCGGCGGGGTTCTCGCGGCATTCTCCGAAGCAACGGGATGCCATGCGTCCGTCTGGACGAAGGATGACAGCGGGGCAGCAACCGTGGCGCTCCCCGACGTTCCGGCGCCCCAGGCCCTTGAGGGGTGGCAGCCGCCGCTCTGGAGCGGCCCTCCCGTGCGGGCGAAGTCCCCTGGTGGTGTGGTTCTGGTGACACAGATACCGGGACCCAAGCCCGCCTGGATCCTGGTGGGTCCCAGCTCGCGATCCGATGTCCCCCTCGAAACCTTCCTTCGCTTCCTCCTTCCCGTCGCCACCCAGTTCCTTCAGTCCTCGCTCGAGGTGGAGCACGCCGCAAACGAGCTCGCGGAGCGCTATGAGGAGATCAATCTCCTATACACGATCACCGAGATACTGGGTCGAACGGTCACACTGGAGGAGGCGGCTGCGACCATCCTCAAGGAAATCTCCGAAACCGTGGGTGCACGACGTGGTGCAATTCTGGTGCATGACCGCGTCACGGATACTCTCCAGTCAGTCACGGCACTGGGAACGGCGCTCGAGCCCGCGGCGCTCCCGCTCATTTCTCTGGATGATGCCTGCAGCGTATCTGCACGGGTCTTCCGGGAGCAGCGGTCGCAGATCGTGGAGGGGGAAGGGGACTGCGCAGCAGAAGCGCCATATCGCGAAGGTACGATGCTCTCAGTGCCGATCATGTGGACGGCGCCCGGCGGACGTGCCGAACCGCTGGGTGTAGTCAACCTCTCCGGACGGCTCAGCGGGCAGGCGTTTACCGCCGGTGACCAGAAGCTCGTTACAGCCATCGCGACCCAGATCGGCACCGCCATTCAGAACGCGCGTCTGGTGCGCGCTTCGCTGAGCCAGCAGCGCATGGTGCGCGAGCTCGAGCTTGCACACGATCTGCAGATGAAGCTCTTGCCTCGCACGGACCTCGTTGCTCCCGAGGCACAGGTCGCCGCCCGCGTCATTCCCGCGGAAAGCGTCGGTGGCGATTTCTATCACCTGTTCCGCTTGGGCCCGCATCGCACGGGAGTCATGATTGGAGATGTATCGAGTCATGGCTATCGTGCGGCGCTGATCATGGCGCTGGCAATGAGTGCGTCGGCGATCCATGCCCAAGCGTCGAACGACCCTGCGGCCACACTGGGTGCGCTGCGTGAGACGCTGGGTGATGAGCTGCTCACTACCGAGATGTTCATCTCCGCCTTCTACGGAGTGATCGATCGAAGCGCTGGCAAGCTGCGTTATGCCAATACCGGGCATCCACACGCATTCGCGGTTGCAGGAGACGGACGCGTGGATCGTCTCGCGGCGCTCGCGCCTCCGCTCGGCATGACAGAGGCGCGGCCTTCAGCCGCGTCGCGATCGTGGCACGTCGGTCAGGATCTCCTGCTGCTGTTCACTGATGGCGTAAGCGATGCCCGCAACCGCGCGGGTGTACGACTGGGTGAAGAGCGCGTTCTCGAGGTCGTCTCCCGATACAGGGAACAGCCGGTCGGTGCGATCCTCGAGGCCGTGTTCGCCGAGCTGAGAGATCATACCGGCGCCGCTCGGCAGCGAGACGACCTGGCCGTCGTGATCGTTCGGAGCTGATGGTGGCCCGGGAGTATGGTGGGTCGAACCCGTATCCGCCCGTGCGGAAGAGCCTCGGCCAGCATTTCTTGCACGATCCGGCAATCCTCGGCCGCCTTGCCGATGCCGTTGGAGCCCGCGGTGAGGACACCGTCATCGAGATTGGACCGGGTCGCGGAAGCTTGACGGAACGGCTTCAAGTACGCGCCGGACGGGTTATCGCCGTCGAGTTGGATCGGGCACTGGCGACCATGCTCCAGGAACGATACCGCGACGATCCCCGAGTGGACGTGATTCAAGCTGATGTGCTGGACGTCGATCTTGGCGGGCTGGCGGGAGGCGAGTACCTGCTCGTCGGGAACGTACCGTACTACATCACGACACCGATAATCTTTCACGCTCTCCGGCCACCTCGTCCGGCGCGAGCGGTGTATCTGGTTCAGCGCGAGGTGGCAGAGCGACTGGCGAGCACTCCGGGAGGTTCGGAGTACGGCGCCCTGAGCGTGAATGTTCAGGCCGTCGCGTCTGTGGAGCTTCTGTTCCGCGTGCCGGCCGGGGCCTTCGCTCCGCCGCCAAGGGTGGAGTCAGCAGTCGTGCGTGTCACACCCCGCAATGACCCTGTGGTGCCGCAGCCAGAGGAGGACCGTTTTCGCGCCTTCGTGATCGGAGCTTTCGGAGCGCGCCGCAAGCAAATGCGTCGCGTGCTGCGCACGGTGACCGGGATGAGTGCGGCGAATGCCGAGACCCTGCTCGCCAGGGCCGGCGTAAGTCCAGAGGCACGACCGGAGGTTCTCGAACCGGCGGCATTTGCGCGGATCGTGGCGCTGCTCACTCCCTAGTCGCACTGCTCAAGCATGGTCGCACTGCTCACACCTTAGTCGCACTGCTCACACCCTAACCGAGCTATCCTCCCGTGGAACGGCCCGCACTCTGAAACAGGTGCAGGTACTTGCCGTACCCCTCCGCCTCGAGGCGATCGACCGGAATGAAGCGGAGCGCTGCCGAGTTCATGCAGTAGCGTCGTCCGGATGGCGCGGGACCATCGTCGAAAACGTGACCGAGATGTGAGTCCGCGTTCCGCGAACGCACCTCTGTCCGCCGCATGAAGAACTTCCGGTCTTCCTTGTAGGCGATGTTCTCCGGCTCGAGCGCACGCGTGAAGCTCGGCCAGCCGGTGCCGGAGTCGTACTTGTCCAGCGAGCTGAAGAGTGGCTCTCCGGAGACGATGTCCACGTAGATACCCGGTTCCTTGTTGTCCCAGTACTCGTTTCTGAATGCTGGCTCAGTCCCATCCCGCTGTGTGACCTTGTACTGCATTGGTGTCAGCCGCTGCCGCAGTTCGGTGTCCCGTTGCTTTTTTTCGCTCACGCGCTGTCCCTCGCTCGTCCGCGGCGTGCCGCACGCCGTGGCCATGGAAATGATGGCCATCATGCATACAAAAGCCAGCCGTCGTGATGTGATCGTCATATCGTTACCTCACTCGGCACCGTGCGTGCCGCGTCCAGCCGCGTCGCCCCACAGCGCGCGAAGCCGGCGATCCCGTCCGCAGTTCCAGCGATAGAGCTTGTATCGCCCCGGATTCTTGCGGTAATAGCCCTGATGGTACTCCTCGGCCCGATAGAACGTGGTAGCCGGTACGATCTCGGTGACGATTGGTCGATTGAATCGCGCCTGCAACTGATCACGGCTGGCGACCGCCAATTCACGTTGCTCGTCGCCGTGGTGGAATACTGCCGAGCGGTACTGACTCCCTTGATCGCAGAACTGCGCATTGGGAGTAAGTGGATCCACGTTGTGCCAGAAGATGTCGAGCAGCTTGGCGTAGCTCACCCCCGCGGGGTCGTAGACGATCTGCACGACTTCCGCATGCCCGGTGCGGCCCGCGCTCACCTGCTCGTAAGTCGGGTTGGCCACATGGCCGCCGATGTATCCCGATATCACCGACCGCACGCCGGGCAGCGTGTCGAACGGCGGCTCCATGCACCAGAAACAACCACCGCCAAAGGTCGCAGTGTCGATTCGTTGCCTGATCGCTGGCTCGGCACTGGCCCCGGCGGCTTCTGCCGCGTCCTGCCCACAGGCACCGAGCGCCATGACGGTGAGAGTAAGCAGGATGGTCGAGCCAGCGCGCATCGGGTTCATGGATCGCGATCTCCCTGGGGTTGGCGGCACGGCGCACGCCATATCACCATCAACTCCGCGGCCGCCAGGAAGTTCCATACCGGGCCGCCTGGGGAACGACTGGTGGTAATCGCCTGATCACTCCATCGACTGGGCGCACTGACTTGCCCTTCCTGCCGGTCATCCGTATGCTCGTTTGGCCCCACGGCGTGGGTTGGCGCCTCCTCATGAGAGCAGGCGCGGTAGCCCCGGTCTCACTGTCGGAGGTCGGAGGTGCTGAAGCTCGTCTTCGCGCTTCTCCTGTTGCCGAGTTGTGCTCCTCACCTCCCGGCACGCGCTCGCATCGCGGCGATTACGTCGTCGGCTTCGCTGGCTGAAGAGCCGGCCGTGGAACTGCTAGGCTGGCTGGGAGGATGCTGGGAAGCTCGGTCAGGGCCGTCCACCGTCGAAGAGTACTGGTCGTCGCCACGCGGTGGTTCATTGATTGGTCTGAGCCGGACAGTCCGCGCCGACATTACGACCACGCACGAGATGATGCTGATACGTGCGGTGGGAGGAAGGCTCAATTTCGAGGTGCTCCCGCACGGGCAGCCGCGGACCCTGTTCGTTCTCGTGGCACTCGGCGGCTCGTCGGTGGTCTTCGAGAACCCCGCGCATGACTTCCCGCAGCGCATCAGCTATCGTCGCACGGAGACGGACTCGTTGATAGCGCAGATCGAGGGTACGATCAACGGTCGCGAGCGTGTGGTGCGGTTCCCGTATGCGCGCACTCTCTGCCCAGGCGCCTGACGCGGAGCAGCAGGCGGTCAGTCCCGGTTCACAAGGGCGAACGAAAGCCCTTCTAGCTCCATTGCCATGTTTACGGTCTTGAGGGTGACTCCCTCCGGGACGCGAAGCTGAGCGGGGGCGAAGTTCATGATCGCGCGGATGCCGACGCGAACCGCGCGATCCACGACCTGCTGTGCAGCCTCAGCCGGCACTGTGATCACGGCTATGTCGGCGTTGCGCGCCTCGGCGTCACTCTCCAGTGATTGGAGAAGTCGCACCGTGCACCCGTTGAGAACGGTGCCAACCTTGGCCGGATCACTGTCGTAGACGGCGGTAATCCGGAATCCGCGCTGTGCGAAGCCACGATACTGAGCGAGTGCGCTGCCGATCTTGCCGGCCCCGATGATGATCACGTTCCAGTCGTGCTCGAGGCCGAGGATCTGTCGCATGCGCGCCGCCAGCTCTGGCACGGCATAGCCCATCCCGCGCTTACCAAAGGAGCCGAAGAACGAGAGGTCCTTGCGGACCTGCGCGGAAGTGGTTCCGCCACGTTCTGCAAGCTCTTCGCTGGAGATGGTGGAGAGCCCGCGCGCCTCGAACTCCTCGAGAAAGCGCAGGTAGAGCGACAGACGTCTTACTGTGGAGTCGGCGATCCGTTTCACTGGGCGATCCGTCTTGCGGGCTCTTGTGAATTTCTTCACAAAGCTACTGCCGGCTCCTCGACAAGGGAAGCAGTGCCGCTAGAGCCCCATCACAGCGGCGGTTATCTTCCGGCACATGTCCGTTCACGTCACTTCGGAGATCGGGCGGCTTCGCGCCGTGCTGGTCCACACGCCCGGTCCCGAGCTCCTCGCCGTCACCCCCAGCACCCGCGAGGACTACCTCTACGATGACATCATCGATACCGAAATCGCGCAGCGCGAGCACCATCGGTTCGTCGCGATCCTGGAGCGCTTTGCTCAGGTGTATCAGGTGCGCGATCTCCTCGGCGAGGTGGCTGGCGACGCTTCCGTGCGGGACCTGCTGATTCGCGAAACGCTCGACATCGTTCCCTCTGGAGAGATCGCCAGGGAGTTGGGACAGACGCCCTCGGCCGAGCTCGTGCGCATGTTGATCGAGGGGCGCGAGGAGGCGCCCGGGCCGTTGGCGCAAACGCTCAACGAAACGGGCTACATGCTGCCCCCGCTCCCGAACCTCTTCTTCACTCGCGACATCGCCATGGTACTCGGGCAGCACGTGCTCATCGGCTCCATGCGACACGATGTCCGCTGGTCGGAGGAGTTGATCATGAAGGCACTCTTCCTCCACCACCCGAAGCTGACGAACTCCGGCATCCTCTACGACGGCGCTGCCGAGCGGCGTCACAACTATACCCTGGAGGGCGGCGACGTCCACCCACTCCGCGAGGACACGATGCTCATTGGCTTCAGCGAGCGATCCAGTCCGGCGGCTATTGACAACCTTACGGAAGTCCTGTTCGCGAAGACTCCGATCACAGACGTCGTGGTCGTCGTCATGCCTGGCGAGAACACGGCTATCCATCTGGACATGATCTTCACTCAGGTGGACAGGGAGTTGTGCGCCATCTATCCGCCTCATTTTGTCGGCCCTGAGCGTCTGGCGATTCTGCACAGGAAAAAAGGACAGAGACAGATGCGCGAAATGCCAAACATGTTTGCGGCACTTCAGAACGTCGGTCTCCCAATGGAGCCAGTCTTCTGCGGTGGCGACAAGCGGTTCGTACAGGAGCGCGAGCAGTGGGCTTCGGCTTGCAACTTCACCTCAATGCGTCCTGGCGTGGTGCTGTCTTACGCACGAAACGAAGCGACCCTGCGGGAGATGGAGAAAATGGGCTTCCGGGTGGTATCAGCCGTGCCCTTCCTCACTGGAGAGGAACGCATCAGCGACGACGATCGGCTGGTGATCGTATTCGAGGGGAGCGAGCTGGTGCGCGGCGGCGGTGGTCCGCGGTGCATGACGCTGCCGCTGTACCGAGAGGATCCATGGACTTAGGCCGCCGTCACGGGGATGGTCCGCTGGGGGTGCGCAGCGATAATGCGCGTACCGTTCTGACGGAGAAGGCGATCGCTTTTCTGACCCGGGTGGGTGATGCGGACGATGTCACGCTCATCTCCCACGTATGCGATCTGCCGGGTGCGCCGCCGCGAGTAGCGGAGCGCCTTGCGGCGGCGCTTTGCGCGAGGGAAACCGCCTTCGTTCGCGGCGCTGACGGCCGGTGGCGGCTGCTTCCCCCCGGGGGCGTTACTGGCGCAGTTTCAGCGGCGGGCGAGGCGGGTCGCTCCGTGCTGGACGGGCTTTCATACGTGGTAGTGGACGTGGAGACCACCGGCACGCGGCACTGGGGTGACGACCGAGTGACCGAAGTTGCAGCCATTGTGGTACGTGACGGCCGCGTGGAGAGGCGATGGGAAACGCTCGTGAATCCACAGCGCTCGATTCCGCCAATGATTACCAGTCTCACGAGCATCAGCTGGGACATGGTCAAGTCGGCACCGCTGTTCGCCGACGTGTGCGATGACCTCCTCGATCTGCTCTCGGGCAACGTGTTCGTGGCGCACAACGCAAACTTCGATTGGCGCTTTCTGGCGGCAGAGGTGCAGCGCGCCACCGGCCGACGGCTGGCAGGCCGGCGTCTCTGCACGGTTCGTCTGGCGCGGCGGCTCCTTCCACAGCTTCGCAGTCGGAAGCTCGACGCGTTGGCGTACTACTATGGGATCGAGATCACAGCCCGACACCGGGCCGGCGGCGATGCAGTGGCCACAGCGCAGATCCTCCTGCGACTGCTGGCGGCGGCGCGCGACCGGGAGTGCTGCACCTGGGACGACCTTCAGTTGCTCATGCGGGCGCCGCGCCGTGCCGCGCGCCGGCGAAGCGCCATGCCCGGACCAGTCTCCCGCGACACTACTGCATGAGCCCGCCGGATCCGCTGATCCAGACACGCGTGCTCGGCCACTGGCGGATGCATGCCATCCAAGCCGGAGGGCAGAAGCTCGATGGTGGCTCCATGTTCGGCGTCGTGCCCAAGCCGCTTTGGCAGCGCAGAATCCCCGCCGACGAACGCAATCGCATTGCCCTCGGCATGCGCTGTCTGCTCGTTGAGCATGAGGACGGCCTGGTCCTCATAGATACCGGGTCGGGCAACAAGGAGAGTGAAAAGTTTCACGACATCTACGGGATCGAGAACGCGGGAGCCGATGGGCGAACATGTCTGGAGGATGGGTTGCGCGCCGCCGGCTATGGCCCCGACGACGTCACTCATGTCATTAACACACACCTGCATTTCGATCACGGTGGCGGCAATACGTACGTGGACGGCGAGGGAATCCTGCGCCCCGGCTTTCCACGTGCTCGTCACTTTGTGCAACGGGGTGAGTACGAGTTCGCGACGCGAATCAACGAGCGGACGGCCGCGAGCTACTTCCCGCGCAACTTCGAACCTCTGCGGGAAAGCGGCCAGTTGGACCTGATTAGGGGAGAGCCGGAGATTCTGCCGGGGATCTCGGTCATGCTGACGCCAGGGCACGTTCCCTGGCACCAGAGTGTCCGACTGGAGTCGGCTGGTGAGACCGCGGTTTTCCTGGGAGATGTGATTCCGACCACGGCGCATCTTCAGCTGCCCTGGATCATGGGCTACGACGTTGAGCCCCTCGTCACGCTCGAATCGAAGCGAACACTGCTGCGCCAGGCGGCGGCGTCTGAGTGGTTGTTGATCTTCGAACACGACGCCAGCGTCGCTTGGGGGCGGGTCCTGCACGACGGCAAGGCCTACGCGCTGGCGGGCCAGGGCTGAGCTCGGCGGCCTCGGGACATGCTACATCGGTCCGTGGCCGGGGGCGGGAACAGGGCACTTGCCTCCCACCGCTTGTCCCCCTAAGTTTCGTCTCGACAACACGCTAAGTAGAGCGTAAGGCCTTGCGCTCTCACCCTCCGGCCCTCCCGCCTCCGCGCGTGGTTTGGTGCTGTAGGCGTTCACGATCGAGGGAGACGCCTCCTGAAGGATAGGGAGGCCGGCTCGCGTCGCGGACTCCAGGGTGAGAGTTCGCGATTTTTGTTTTCCCCGCGCGGAGGGTACACAGCATTCAGGACAGCACAAAGCGCGTACGCGTCAACCGGCAGATCCGCATCAGTCCCTTGCGTGTCATCGCGCCGGACGGTTCCCAGATGGGGATCATCGATCTGGAGACGGCGTTGGCCTCGGCTGAGGCACAGGGTCTCGATCTCGTTGAAGTTGCACCGATGGCCCGACCCCCGGTTGTCCGGATCATGGACTACGGGAAGTTCAAGTTCGATCAGGCCAAGCAGGCGCGTCAGGCGAAGAAGAAACAGCACGTCATCCAGCTGAAGGAAGTCAAGTATCGTCCGGGCATCGACGACCATGACTTCGACACCAAGACGAGACACGCGCGGCGGTTTCTGAGCGAGGGGAACAAGGTCAAGGTGACCATGATGTTCCGTGGCCGTC
>CAYXRS010000019.1:0-34489 GCA_964467195.1 uncultured Gemmatimonadaceae bacterium | reverse complement strand
GGCGGTGGCCGACGCGGCCGAGCGGCGCCTCGCACACCTGGAATCGAGCAGCTTCGTCCCCGCCGACGTTCATTATCGTGTAATTCAGAACCAGGCCAGATTCATACGCAACTCGGTTGCGTCGGTGCGGAATGCGGCCCTGCTCGGGTCGGTGCTGGCAATGCTGGTCGTGTTGATCTTCCTCAAGTCGTTGCGCAAGACCCTGATCATAGGTCTGGCGATTCCATTTGCCGTGCTCGCCACCTTCATGCTGATGGGTCTGTTCGACCTGACGCTCAACATCATGACGTTGGGCGGTCTCGCCCTGGGCGTGGGGCTGCTGATCGACAACTCGATCGTGATGCTCGAGAACATCTTCCGCAAACGCGATGAAGGGATCGAGGATCCGGAGGAGGCAGCGCACGAGGGAGCGACTCAGGTGCAGAGTGCGGTCGTCGCATCCACGGCGACGAATCTCGCCGCGGTCGTGCCGTTCCTGCTCATCAGCGGGCTTGCCGCACTCATCTTCCGCGAGCTGATTCTGACGATCTCGTTCGCGATCATTGCGTCGCTCGTGGTTGCACTCACGCTCGTGCCCATGCTCACCGCTCAGCTCGCCAAGGTGCGATTCACGAGCGGTGTCGGGCGGGCGCGACCGCTGGTAGCGTTCGATGAAGGGTTGGGCAGACTTCGCATTCGCTATCGCGGCTGGGCAGCGGCGGCCGTCCGACGGCGGGGCTGGGTACTGGGCGGAGCGTTCTCGATGCTGATCGTCTCCTTCCTGCTGGTACGCGGGCTCCCATCGGAGTTCCTTCCGCAGGTGGACGACGGCGGTGTGTCGGTGTTCATCGGCCTCCCGCCGGGCGTGGCACCGGAGCAGACCAACCGGATTGCGCTCGAGATAGAACAGATGATCGCCCAAATGCCCGACGTGGAAGGAGTCTTCACCACCGCAGGCGGCTTCCTGTTCGGCGGCGCGACGGCCCAGCGGTCAGGTCGTGGATCCCTCGACATCCGGCTGTTGCCGGCCAGGCAGCGGGAGATGACTGCGGACCAGTGGGTACGCACACTTCAGGCGCGAATCGACGAACGTGGATTTGCCGGCGCTCGTGTGTTCGTGCGTCCGCCGCGGATTCGCGGTCTGCGCACTTCCACATCGGGCTCCGATGTCGCGATAACCGTGCAAGGTGAGGATCTGGGCGATCTGCGCAGGCTCGGCAACGAGCTCGTGATGCTGGCGCGCGATGTACCGGGGCTCACTCGGCTCGAGATGGGCACGGACGAGGCCAGCCCGCAGCTATCCATTGCCCTCGATCGCGAGCGTGCGGGATATCTTGGACTGAACGCGGCGACTGTCGGCCAGACGCTCCGTACGGCGCTCGACGGAACGATCGCGACGCGTTACACCGAAGGGAACCGTGAGTTCGACGTGCGTGTGCGCCTGCCTCGCGAGCAGTTCACCAGTGCCGAGGATCTCGGCGCGGTGGCGCTCTTCCCTGGCGCTCGTGGCGGACCTCCTGTGCACCTGCGTGATGTAGCGGATGTGACCACATCCCTCGGCCCAACGAGCATCACGCGCGAGAACCAGACACGGATCGTCCGGCTCACCGGCGACGTCAATGCCGCCGTCGCACCGGTCAGCGTAGTCAATGATTCGCTCCGCGCTCGCTTCGCCGGCATCGATCTGCCGGAGGGCTTCGCCATCATCTTTGGCGGAGAGGAGGAGGCGATTCGCGACAACAACCGGCAGCTGGCGATCGTCATCTTCCTGGCGGTGTTCCTGGTTTTTGTCGTGCTCGCCGTTCAGTACGAGAGTGTCGTGAACCCGTTCGTGATCATCCTCGCCATGCCGCTGGCGCTCATCGGCGTGGGCATCGCCTTGCGACTGACGGGCATGCCGCTCAGTGCGCCGGTGCTGCTGGGGGTGATACTGCTCGCGGGAATTGTCGTCAACAATGCTATTCTGCTGGTGGAATACGTGGAACAGTTCCGCGCGCAACGGGGAGTCCCCATGGAGCAGGCCGTGGTGGAGGCCGGCGCCGTTCGTCTGCGGCCCGTGATGATGACCACCCTTACCACGATGTTCGGCATGATGCCCCTGGCACTGGGGCTGGGCGAGGGATCGGAGATGATGCGCCCCCTTGCCGTGGCGGTGGTCGGCGGACTTGGTTTCTCGGGGCTGCTCACGCTGTTCGTGGTTCCGAGCGCGTACGTGATCTTCAATAGAGGCGCGGAGCGGCTGCGCGTGTTCGTCACCGGGCGTCCGAGCGCGCCAAGGGTGCCGGCAGGGGTCGAGGCAGGCGCGGACTGACCGGCACGCTGTTGGGCGGCTGTTTCGTGATGGTTCGGATCTCGCGTAACGCTTGGCCCGTCCCCAGCGCCAGGCGTCTGCCGTCGAGATGACCGCTTCTTCACCACGCCCACTGCCCTCCTTGCGCACCGTCGATGCCGTGGCGGTGATTGTGGGCATTGTGGTTGGCGCCGGGATCTTTCGGGCGCCTCAGATAGTGGCCGAGAACACGGGCTCGACGCCGCTGTACCTCGGTGCATGGCTGCTGGGCGGCCTGGTGTCGTTGGTGGGCGCGCTGTGCTACGCAGAGCTCACTACGGCCTACCCGAGTGCGGGTGGCGAATATCACTTCCTGCGGCGCGCGTTTGGTCGGGGAACGAGCTTCCTGTTCGCCTGGTCGCGCGCCGTCGTGATCCAGACCGGTTCCATAGCGCTGCTGGCGTACGTTTTCGCGGATTACGCGGCCGAGCTTCTTGCCGGTCGACTGGGTGATGGGACCGCGCCAACGGTGTTCCTGGCGGCCGGCGCCGTGATCGTGCTGACCGCGCTGAATGCCGCCGGCATTCGCCATGGCCGTCGCGCGCAGAACACCCTTACGGTCGTGCAGGTGCTCGGTGTGCTGGCGGTGATCGCGGCAGGAGGCTGGCTCGCGATCAGTGGCGTACCCGCCGCTTCCGAGGCGGCCGCGCCACTTGAACCGCGCGGGCTCGGACCACTTGGCCTGGCGATGGTATTCGTACTGCTCACCTTTGGTGGCTGGAACGAAGTGGCCTATCTATCGGCGGAGGTGCGTGGCGGAGCGCGAGGACGAGCAATGATGCGTGCACTGCTCGTTGGTATTGCCGCCGTCACGGCGTTGTATCTGCTCGTCAACCTCGCCTATCTTCGCGCGCTTGGCATGAGCGGCGTGGCCGCCACGCCCGTAGTAGCGGCAGCACTGCTGCGTACGGCGGTGGGTGACTGGGGCGCGGCGCTGCTGAGTGTCATCGTCGCCATCTCGGCGCTCTGTTCAGCGAACGCGACCATCATCACTGGCGCACGAAGCAACTATGCGCTCGGTACGGATTTCACGATATTGCGGGTGCTTGGCGCATGGAGCGCTCGTGGCGGCACTCCCGTGAATGCACTTCTCGTGCAGTGTGCCATCGCGCTCTTGCTCGTAGTGTTCGGGGGATTCGCACGCCATGGCTTCGAGGCGATGGTGGCTTATACCGCTCCGGTGTTCTGGTTCTTCCTCGCGCTGGTAGGCGCGTCAGTCATCGTGCTCAGACGTCGCGACCCGGAGCGGCCTCGTCCCTTCCGCATGCCTCTGTATCCGATTGCGCCGATATTCTTCATGGCCGTGGCCATGCTCATGATGTACTCCAGCCTGCGCTATGCCGGCGCTGGCGCCGTGCTAGGTGTGGTAGTGATGTTGCTGGGAGTTCCATTGCTGTTCGCCGCGCGCGAGCCAGCCTCGCCCGAAGCGCGGCGCTCGTCCGTGGCCTGACGAGGAGGACATACCGTGCTCAGAGTAGCAACCAGGGTGGTAGTTACGCTTCTGTCATTTTCGGTCATCGCGCCGGCGCTCGGGGCGCAGCGTCCGCTCGACGTTCCCTATGTTCCAACCCCGCACGAAGTGGTGCGAGAGATGCTCGAGGTTGCTCGCGTCGACTCCACCGACCTGCTCTATGACCTGGGCAGCGGTGACGGCAGAATAGTGGTGGCGGCGGCCCGTGACCGTGGCGCGCGCGGGCTGGGCGTGGATCTGAATCCGGAGCGCGTGACGGAGGGGATCCGCAACGCGCGGCGCGCTGGCGTGGAGGACCTGACGGAATTCCGCCAGGGAGACCTTTTCGAGCTTGATCTGTCACCGGCCTCGGTAATCACGCTCTACCTGCTCACAGACGTGAACCGCCGCCTTCGTCCGCAACTGTTCAGGCAGCTCAGGCCGGGCACGCGGGTGGTATCGCACGCATTCGACATGGGCGATTGGGAGCCGGACTCGACGTTCTACGTGCCCTACAATGGTGCCCACGCGCGGGTGTTCTATTGGGTCATTCCGGCGTGGGTGGAGGGGCCGTGGCTGCTCACACTCCTATCGGGCGCGTCGACGCCGCTGCACATCGACCAGCAATACCAGATGCTGGGTGGGCGCACCGAAGGTCCGAGACCGTCCACCGTGACTGGGCGCATGCTTGGCGAGGAGATCACGCTCACGCTGATGCGCCGGGAAGGTGGACAGGAGCGGCAGCAGCAGCTCCGCGGGCGCGTGCGCGACGGCACGATGGAAGGTACGGTCGAGGGTACTGGCGAGCGTTGGACGGCGCGACGGGGGGGCAGTTGAAGAACCCGCATCGTTTTACTGCTCACAGCTTGGGCACAGTTGCCCTTCCCCTTGAAACCTTGAAGTCAGTTACTGCCGATGGCGAAGGGCGCCGGGTCACGCTAGCTTCTGCGTAGTTCACCCTTTTCCACATCGGCATGCGCATAGGAACTGTTGTGGTGGGACTCGATTTCACCGAGCCCTCGGTTGACGCAGTCGCTTGGACGGCGCGCCATTTTGCCCCGGAGGCGCGCCTCCTGATCGTCCACTGCATTCGCGTGCCGGAGCCGCCACGATTCATTCAGGGGCGGTTTCCCTCCAGCGAGGAGTTGGTCGCCAACGCGCGCCGCGGTGCGGACGACCGCCTGCGTGAAACGATCGGCACGCTGGCGCTGGAGCGCGCCGAGGTCGTTGTCCGTGAAGGTGAGCCCGCCGATCAGCTCCAGGCTCTCGCCACGGAACGCGGTGCGGACGTGATCGTAGTGGGACCTCACCACGACCGCACCGGGGTATGGCGACTGATCGGCGGAACGGCGCAGCGAATCGCGCGGCGATCGCGGGTGCCAGTGCTGGTGGCCCGAGGGCTGCCGGATCACCCTCCTCGCAACATCATAGTGCCGGTCGACGAGTCGGAGCTCACCGAGCCAGTCCTTCGCTGGGCTGCGGCGCTGGCAAGGCGGTACGAGGCGCGCCTGACAGCGGTGCACGTTGTATCCGACTCGTTGATGGGGGCGCTGAGGATCGGTGGGACAGAACCGGAGATTCGAGGCGCCTCGGCCAATCTCGTGGAATCCGCTGAAATCTGGCTGCGTGACCAGCTAGTCGCGGCGAACGCCCTTGCCGGGGACGTGCAGCGCCGTGTTCTCGTGGGTGATGCCGCACACGAGATCCTCACGCTGGCGCAGGCGGACGACGCCGACCTGGTCGTAATGGGTAGAAGCGGAAGTGGCCGAGTGGGTGAACTCATCCTCGGAAGCGTTGCCAATTCCGTCCTGCGCAACGGAAGCGGACCATTGTTCCTGGTCGGGAACGAGCCCGGCTGAGCCGACCCTCGTGACGATGCTCTCCACACTCATCGGAGGCATCGGGCTTTTTCTCCTCGGGATGATTCTTCTCACCGAGGGGCTGAAGTCTGCCGCCGGACATGCACTCCGGGGAGTCCTCGAGCGCCTGACCGGCGGGCCGCTGAAGGCATTCTTTTCCGGAGCAGTCGTCGCCGCGGTGGTTCAATCATCGAGTGCCACGATGCTATCGACCATCGGCTTCGTGAGCGCCGGTTTGCTCACTTTTCCGCAGGGCGTGGGCGTCATCCTCGGTGCAAACGTCGGCACCACGAGCACCGGATGGCTCGTGTCCGTACTCGGCCTCAGAATGAATGTCGGCGCGCTTGCGCTGCCCTTCATCGGTGTCGGCGCGCTGATGCGCTTGCTCGCGTCGGGGCGGCGCGCTCACCTCGGTCTCGCGCTAGCCGGCTTCGGGCTCATCTTCGTTGGCGTGGACACGCTTCAGGCAGGAATGGCGGAGCTGGCGACGCGCGTCGATCCTGGCCGCTTTCAGGCGCACGATCTGAATGGTCGTTTGCTGTTGGTGCTCGTTGGGATGGTCATGACCGTCGTCATGCAGTCCTCCAGCGCAGCGGTGGCAGCAACGCTCACCGCGCTGCACGCAGGTGCACTGCGCATCGAGGATGCTGCAGTGCTGGTAATCGGCCAGAACGTGGGTACCACGGTAAAGGCGGTACTCGCCGCGATTGGCGCCTCCACGCCGGCACGGCGGACCGCCGTTGCGCACATCGTCTTCAACGTGGCGACAGCCGCCATCGCCTTTCTGCTGCTGCCGCTGTTCCTTCAGTTCGCGAGACTGGTGGCGGGGCTGGTACCGGGGGATGCCGATGCCACGGGGATAGCTGCCTTCCATACGGCCTTCAACGTGCTGGGTGTCGCGGTTCTCCTTCCCTTCGTGACCCCGTTCTCGAGATTGATCGTCAGGCTGGTTCCGGAGCGGGGGCCAGAGCTGACGCGTTATCTCGACCCGTCGGTGGCGAGCGTGGCCCCCGTAGCGGTGGAATCGGCGCGACTGACCGCCGCCCGCGTGGCCCTTCTTCTGGTGCAGGCAGTGGACCGACTACTCGATCGTTCGCGTCCGCCACGCGGGCTGGAAGAGATCTCAAAGCGCGCACTCGATGCCCTTGCTCAAACCCGGAGCTTTCTGCGCGGCGTGCGCTCCGGGGAGGACACCACTCCGAACCGGGACCGGCACTTGAGCGTGCTCCATGCCGTGGACCATCTGGAGAGGCTCGCCGATGCCATCGGAAACGAGGACCCCGCCTTCGCGCGCTTGGTGTGGGAAGAGCTGGGATCCACGGCGGACGAACTCCGTGATCGCCTTCGGACGTATGCCGAGTGGCCAGAGCGGCCAGCCAGCGAGGCACCGGTTCAGGAGCTGGCCGTGCTCTCGAAGCGCATCGCTGAACTGCGGCGTGCCCGGCGCCCCCTCGTGATGGAACAGACCGCCGCCGGCGTGCTCGATCCCGATGACGGGCTCGCGCACCTGGATGCAATGCGGCGCATTGACCGAATTGGCTATCACATATGGCGTGCCGAGCACCATCTCTGGCTCGCGTCGCGTGGAGTTGCACAGGGGCCAGGGCGGGGGGACGCGGAATTGGAAAGTTGGTCCGACGTGCCCGCGCGAGCGGCGGAGACGTGAGCCGATCGTATCGGCACCGCCGCGCTTCTGCCGGGCCGGCCGCACCGCGAGGGAATCCCCGACCACGATGACCGGAAGGCGCGGACAGACTTCCGTCTCGAGCTCAGCTAGAGTAACGGTGACCGGGCAAGACTACACCGACCCTGCCGCGGACCGCCGACGCCAACACCCACTTAGGCTGCTGGGAGGACCCATGCTGAAAACACGCGACATCATGACACGGGAATTGCTCACCTTTGCCCCCGGCATGACGCTTCGGGAAGCTGCGGAACTGCTTACGGAGCGAAAGGTAAGCGGCGCTCCTGTGGTGGCGGGACCTCGGCTGGTGGGCGTGATATCCGCCTCTGACATCCTCGAGTTCGTGGCGGAGCGCGAGGACGACGTCGAGCGCGCTAGAGAGGAGGACTGGGCCGACATCGACGGAGATGATGGGCCAGCCGGCTTCTTCGAGATCCGCGATGACGACGGAGACGAGGATCTCACGCAGCTGCTCGACATCGTGCGCGAAGGGAAGCGCGATGAGCTGGATGAGCGCACGGTGGAGGACGTAATGACACAGTCTCTGTTCTCCATGCCATCGACCAGTGACGTACCTGCCGTTGCCGACTACATGCGCCGCACGGGCGTTCACCGCATTTTGATCGTGGACGACGGCCAGCTCGTCGGGATCGTGAGCACAATGGATGTTGTGCGCGCGGTGGCGGAGCACAAGCTCGATGTGCGGCGGCTGGTATTCGAGCGGCAGTCCTGAGCAACAGCAGAAATAAACGGTGTCGGGCATCGGCCGGGTGACTACTCACCCGATTGATGCCCGACACCGTCATCTGGTCTCCCCACGCCTCTGTAACCTGTCTCTCCGCTCGATTCCATGGCGCCCTGGAAAGTCTCCAACCTTCCGCGCAGGAGCCGTGCCCGTACTAGAACGGCTTGAACCCGGGGCTGCCGAACCGCTCGAGCTGGAGAAGATCCTTGAGCGGGATCGCATACGCGATCAGAACGAGCACAACCGCGACAGCCAGCCAGATCCAGAGTTGGTCCCAGACGGAAGCGCGGTAACCCTCGGACGGTTCGCCGAGAGATTCGGCCCACTCCACTGGAGGCTGGGCCTGCTTCCTCCCGGCCAGCAGCGTTCCCAGCATCACCAGCACGAAGAAAGCGGCGCTGACGAATAGGATGATACCACCCATCGCCGAAAGGCTCGTCAGTGATTGCCATGACTGCGCCGGCAGCAGGTCGCCGTAGTTGGTGCTGAATACGCGCCGCGGCAGCCCCATCAGCCCGGTTATGTGGCTGGTGAACGCAAAGATCACCATCCCGATGAACCAGAGGTACGGCTGCACTCTGGCGAGGAGCCCCAGCTCCAGCTCGCGACCGCTCACTTTTGGGACGAGCCAATAGAGCGCGCCCATGAAAGTCAACGCAGCGGCACTGCCAACGGTCAGGTGAAAGTGCCCGTGAACCCACGCCGTATTGTGCACGACCGAGTTGAGTGCGTATGCCGCGTTCACTGCCCCACCGAATCCTCCGACGAGGAAGAGCAGCATTGCCAGCAGGATGCTGGAGACCACCGGATTACCCCACGGGAGCGTGCGTAGCCATCCGAACAGCCCCTTCCCACCCCGCAGACGCCCGGCGATCTCCAGTGATGCGCAGATGGTGAAGGCGGTGACGAGACTGGGGAAGGAGACCACCATGGTGTTGAAGGTGTGGAACAGTTTCCAGCCGGCGGTGATCCCGGGATCCTGGAACTGGTGATGGAATCCGACCGGCGTGGAGAAGATCAGGAAGAGCGTGAATACTATGCGTCCGAGCGGCTCCGAGAACAGCTTGCCGCCGGCCTCGCGTGGCAACACCACGTACCAGATCGTGTACGCCGGCAGGATCCAGAAGTATACGAGCGGGTGTCCGAAATACCAGAAGAGCGTACGAGCAAGCAGCGGATCGATCTTGTCCACGAGGCCGAGCGACCACGGTATCAGCTGGAACAGCATCTCCGCGGCGACTCCAACTGTGGCGAGAAGCCAGAGCATCGCGTTGGCCGTGGTCGCGTGCATCGCCAGCGATACCGGGCGTCCTGCCGCCGCTCGGCGCGCTTGGTGCCACGACCCAATCATACTTGCCGCCCATCCCCATGAGCCTGCCACGACCAGTGTGAGCCCGATGTAGAACGTGGGGTGCGCCTGCATTGGCGGGTAGAACGTGTACAGCACGCTCGCCCGGAAGGTGAGGATGGCCCACGTCGCCATTATCGTACCGAACAGCGCCACCAGGAACGATGCCCACGCCAGCTTCGGCCATCTGATTTCGCCGTTCTCCTTTCGGGCAACGACATAGCCAAGGCCCATGATGAAGAACGTCGTGAACACGAGTGCCATGAGCACGCCGTGCGCAGTCACTGACATGTAGTACATTCGCGCCGAGCGGTAGGGCAGCTCGAGGTTGGCGCGACTGATTGCCTGCATCATCGCCATCGCCGATGCCACACCAAAGGACAGCACGGCTACCCAGACATGGGCGAGGATCAGGCGATTGGTGGTGCTGGCGGGTGCGGTTGCCGCTGTCAGTTCAGGTGCGCCGGGTTCGACGCGAAGCGGCGCCGCTACGCGATCAGTGACCGGCATGTGCACCTCCATCCTCGGCTGCTTCGCCGGCTGGCGGGGAGTGCTGGTCCCCGTCCGCCTGCCATCGATCCCTGGGCACCACCACGAGCTTCCCGAACATCACGTGATGCCCTACGCCGCAATACTCGTTGCACACCACCAGATACTCGCCTGGCACATCGAACTGGGTGGTGAACCGGCTTATGTATCCGGGGATCACCATTGCCTGACCGTTGCTGCGAACGATCTGGTAGCCGTGCACCACGTCGCGGGCGGTCAGGTGAAATGTCACCGGCGTTTCCGCTGGAACGACAACCTCGGCTGGAAGCCAGGCGAACGTCAGGCCGATGACGCGCACATGCACGCTGCCGTCCGCCGCCACGGAGACGCCCTGCCGAGCGAACCGGGAGTCGGTGAACACCTTCTCCGGGTCGATGGTCTCGACATGGCTCGGGGGGTGTGCAGAGCTGCGCATCGCGGCCCAGGCCGTGCTCGCGAAGAACAGAGCCAGCATTACGCCGACACCCCACATCCATATCTTCTCATAGAGATCGACCTTCATGGTGTCACCGGCTGGCGAGCCATGAATATGAACAGGTAGATGGCGAACCACAGCACCACGAATATGACGGCATAGGCGCCGACGAAGGCGAAAGTGCCAATTGGGTGTCTTGGCAGGCCAGGCGGCATCTCTGACATACGATCTCTCCAGAGTGAACGGCTGCTGGGGAAGCTACGAGCCATTCTCGATGCCGCCGTAGGGTCGCGCCTCAGCTGCTGTCGGCGGAACCCCTACAGATCGCAGCTGGCGCCGCCGATGGCGAGCACGAGCAGACCATTGCAGATTTCCGGACGCCGATCACCAACTGGAGACACGCCATGATCGAATCCATCCTCGTCCCCCTCGACAGTTCGTCGGCCAGCGAACAGGCACTGCCCACTGCCCTCGATATCGCTGAGCGGACGGGCGCGAGGCTCGAACTGGCGATCGTGCGACAGCATGGTGCTCCGCCCTACGTCCTTGCGGAGACGCCGCCGCCCGATGCGGAGGCGGATCGCGAGCGGCGCATTGGTCTCGATGCCTATATCGAGGAGATGGCAGTGCGAGCCCGGGCGCGAGTTTCCGCTGTCAGCGCCATCGTGCTGGAAGGGGAGATCGCGGAGACGCTCATCGCTCGTGCTGCGGAGACCGGCACCAGCATGATCGTGATGACGACCCACGGCCGCGGCGGTGTGAGCCGGTTATGGCTTGGCAGCGTGGCCGAGCGGATCGTACGTGAGATAGCGGTACCTGTTCTGCTACGCCGACCTCGTGACCAGGAGCAACCCGTCGAAGGGTTCGCTCTCCGCAGGCTGCTCGTCCCCCTGGACGAGTCCGCTGTCTCAGAGAGTGTCGTGGAGCCGGCGACTGCCCTGGCCGTGGCCTATGGCGCGGAAATCGTGCTGCTGCGTGTAGTCGAGCCGCTGATCGTGCGGGCGCGCATCGTGACCGCTCCAGCGGTGGAAGTAGACGAGGAAGATCTCGCCAGGCAGGCCGAGCGGGCCGAACGCTATCTGGATGGCGTGATCTTGCGTCTCCAGGGCAGGCGGATCAACGTGCGCCAGCATCTCATGGCACATCACCAACCGGCCCGGGCAATCCTCGATGCCGCGCGCGAAACGCAGGCCGACGCCATAGCGATGGCTACGCGTGGCTACGGCGGGCTGCGCCGACTCGTGATCGGCAGCGTGGCGGACAAGGTGTTGCGCGGGGCGGAGTGTCCGCTAATGGTTTACCGGCCGGCCAAGATCTAGCGACGGTCCTTACGCCAACTGTGCCAGCGTGACTCGGTGAAGCTCGCCCGCGCCGCGTTCGAACGCGGTGATGTTGGCGATGGTGGTCACGGCAATCCGCTCGAGAGCCTCCCGAGTGAAGAACCCCTGGTGACCCGTGATCAACACGTTCGGGAAGGTCAGCAAACGCGCGAAGACATCATCCTGGATCAGCTCGCCGGAAAGGTCCTCGAAGAACAGGTGCGCTTCCTCCTCGTACACATCAAGACCGAGTTGCCCGATCTTTCCGGACTTGAGCGCCGCGATCGCGGCTGGCGTATCCACCAGCGCTCCTCTACTCGTATTGATCAGCATCACGCCCCGCTTCATCCGGGCAAGGGCGCCGGCGTTCACCATGTGGTATGTCTCGGGGGTAAGCGGGCAGTGAAGCGCAATGATGTCGGCCTCGTTGAGCAGTTCCTCGAACTCCACGTAGCGCACGCCCATGTCGCGACATTCGTCGGACGGGTAGGGATCGCTCGCGATTACCCTGCATCCAAATCCAAGCATGATACGGCAGAAGACCGTGCCTATCTTCCCGGTCCCCACTACTCCTACCGTCTGGCCATGGAGATCGAAGCCGAGCAGGCCGTCGAGAGAGAAATTCATCTCCCGCACGCGCGCGAAGGCGCGGTGCAGCTTGCGATTGAGTGACAATATGAGAGCTACCGCATGCTCGGCAACAGCGTACGGTGAGTAGGCGGGTACGCGCGCGACGGTGATGTTCAGCGCTTCGGCGACCGCCACGTCCACGTGATTGAAGCCCGCCGATCTCAGCGCCAGCATGCGTGTGCCCGAGGACGCCAACACGGCGAGCACGTCCGCGTTGAGCTGATCGTTCACGAAGACGCTCACGCAATCGAAGCCCGCAGCCAGAGATGCCGTCTCCATTGTGAGCCGTGGCTCGAGGAAATGGAGATCGTGTCCGGTCCCCTCGTTAGCGTTTTCGAGGAACGGAATCTCGTAGGGTCTGCTGCTGAATACCGCGACCCGCATGGGTTTTCAGCGCGGCGTGGGACCGTCTGACGACAGGAGGCCGAGGCGGAGAGCCAGCTTCACGTAGTCGGCGCGATGGGAAAGGCCAAGCTTCTCGTTGATCCGTTGCTTGTACGTATCCACCGTCTTGGGGCTGATGTACAGGCGCTCACCGATCTCCGGAGCGGTGTACCCCTCGGCTACCAACTGTAGCACGGCACGCTCACGGTCCGTGAGTTTCTCCAGCACTGTTCGTTCCTGTGTCTGTGCCTCCCGTCGCTGGAGACCGCCAGCCAGCACTCGCGCGGCCGAGGGACGAACGTACACCTCGCCCTTGGACACGGCGCGCACTGCGTCGACCAGCTCCCGGTCGGCGGCGCTCTTGACCAGATAGCCGGCTGCACCCGCCTCCAGAAGCGGCACCAGATATTCCTCCTCGGCATGCATCGTCAGGACCAGGATGCGTGGTACCGGGCCCTTCTGCGCTATGGTCTTGGTGGCTGTGATCCCGTCCATCTCTCCCATGGACAGGTCCATGACTACCACGTCCGGCTTGAGCCGTTCGGCCATCGCTACCGCCTGAGCGCCGTCGGATGCCTCACCGATCACCATGATGTCGCGCGCCGCGCCGAGCACCGCCTTGAGCCCAGCGCGAACAATCGCGTGATCGTCCGCAAGCACCACCTTGATCACATCCTCACTCATACACCCTCTCCGCCAAGGGCACCGCGGCGCGCACGGTCGTGCCATGGCCGGGTTTGCTGTCTACTGCAAAGTATCCATTAACCAGCGACACGCGCTCGCGCATTGCAAACAAACCCATGCCAGGCCGCTGAGACTCGGCGGCGGCCAAATCGAAGCCGTGGCCATCGTCCGAGACGGTCAACGTGGCCGCATCGGCGCTCAGCGTCAACCGGATCAGTACCTGGGTGGCGCCCGAGTGGCGTACCGCGTTCCGAATCGCCTCCTGGGCCACGCGATAAAGAGCCGCCGAATGCGCCGGTGAGGGGAGCCTTTCCCCCACCACCTCGAAGCCAACGTCTATGCTGTCCTGTTCTCGCGAACGACGGCTGAGCCATTCGAGTGCCGCCGGAAGACCAAGATCGTCCAGGATGCGCGGATAGACCGTATGCGACAGGAGGCGAACTTCCTCGACCGCCGTTCCCGCGAGGTCGCGGAGCCCGTCGAAGCGTTCGATGAGGTCCTCCGACGACATCCCGATTTCCGACAGTTCGCGCGAGGTCGCGCTCAGTTGCAGCTGCAGAGCCGCCAGGGTCTGAGCTGTCGAGTCGTGCAGTTCGCGGGCGATGCGTGCTCGCTCCTCGTCCTGGGCCCGAATCACCTGCATCGCCAAGCGGCGCATTCTCGACCGGTCTGCACGCAGATCGCTCACGAGCCTGTTGAGTGCCCGACTGACGCGCGAGATCTGCTCGTCAAAGAGGGGCGTTGGAACGATCTCATGGTCAAGATCGCCGGAGGCCACCTTGGCGGCGACTCGGTCCAACTCTCGGATCGGCTGGAGGGCCACCAGAACCAGCGCGACACTGACCGCAAAACCAAACGTCAGCGCGCCGATCAGCAGGAACAATCCCTCGCCCGAGATGCCCAGGGACAGGTGGCGCCAGGAGGCCACCGCCGCAACCGTGGCCACAACCAGCAGATTCGCCCCGAGCAGCTTCGCTACGAGTGGTGCGCCAAGAAGGGCCCCCACGCCGCCCAGCCGGCTCGCTGGTGCGGACCGGTGGCGCGCTGGGCCGAGGATGCTCAGGGAAGGGAAGCTACCGTTTCTGTCCAAGTTCAAGTTCCGGGTCGTGGCTCCAAGGAAGCTATTCTGTGGTCGGTCCGGGTCACGTCGGGGAGGACCCTCCCGCTGGCGGGCATTATGCGGACCGCCGTCGGAAAAAACCCGACGGCGAATGTGGGGATCTACCTGACGGCACGGCGAAGCCGCCAACCGGACGCAGGAGGCTCCCGGTGGGGTGTCCAGTGCGTACCTTTGTCACGGAGGGATGGAACAACAGCCTGCCGAATGATGACTGACATGAGTCCGGGCATTAGGGCGATGGAGGAAGAGGCGGCGCGCGCCCTGCTCGCCCGCAATCACGTGGGCCGGATCGCCTACAGTTGGCGGGATCGTGTGAACATTCTGCCCCTTCACTACGTCTATTCCGACGGTTGGATCTATGCCCGCACCTCGCCGGGGGAGAAGATCACGACACTGCTGCACAACCCGTGGGTGGCGTTCGAGGTGGACGAAGTGCGGGGGCTGTTCGACTGGAGCAGCGTGGTGGCTGCGGGCACGCTTACACTGCTCACCGCCGGGGCGTCGCCACACAACCGTGAGCACCTGGAGCGGGCGAGGAAGCTACTCGGCGGCCTCGTTCCAGGCGCGCTTTCGGAGAAGGATCCCGTTCCGGAGCGTACGATAGTGTTCGGTATCGCCATCTCGGAACTGACGGGACGGACCGCATACTCGCCCGCCAGCTGACAAGAGTGAGCGAAGAAGACAACCAGGCGCGCGTCGACGCGCGGCGGATCACTGGCGGACTTGTCGATGCCGGGCTCGCGCTTGCGTCTGCTTTGTCCATCGAGCACGTCCTTCGCGTGCTGGTGGACGTGGCGCGTGAGCTGATCGAGGCACGCTACGCTGCGCTTGGCGTGCTGAACGCGGAAGGAACGGCCCTGTCCGACTTCATCACCTCGGGGATGACGGCCGAGCAACGAGCGAGGATAGGTGACCCGCCGCGTGGGCACGGCATTCTCGGCGTGGTGATTCGGGAGGCACGACCGCTTCGTCTGGGAGACCTCACCGCCCACCCAGCCTCGTATGGTGTACCCGCAAACCATCCACCAATGCGGTCCTTCCTCGGCGTTCCTGTCATGTCCGGAGGGCGAGTCTTCGGGAATCTGTACCTGACAGAAAAGCAAACTGCGGCGGAGTTCAGCGAGGAGGACGTAGTACTCGTGCAGGCGCTGGCTGCACAAGCGGCGATTGCCATCGAGAATGCTCAGCTTCGGCGTGCCCGAGACAGGTTCTTCGCCGCCGCAAGCCACGAGCTCGGCAACGCACTGGCGGGTGTACGCCTTTGGTCCCGGTACCTGCTCAGCAATCCTCCTGACAGCCAGGAAGGGTGGCGCCAGGGGATGAACAAGGTGCTTACCGCGGCCGAGCAGACGAGTCGGCTCGTGGAGGATCTGCTCAGTCTCTCCCGCATCCAGGAGGGCCGTCTGATCCTCAGTCCGTGGGCCTTCGACGTACTCACACTCGCGGAAGAGACGCTGGACGATCTGCGCCCTGAAGCGGAGGCGGCTGGCGTCAGGCTCACGCTTGCGGCGAAACGCTCGGACCAGATAGTTCTCGAGCAGGATCCGGTGCGCGTCCGACAGATCCTCGTGAATCTCGCCGTGAACGCGATCAAGTTCAGCACCGCTGGTGGAGAGGTTCGACTGGCGATCGATCCGCATGAGGCGGGTGCCCGCGTGGTCGTTGCCGACAGCGGGCCGGGTGTGGCGCCGGAGGCTGCAGAGCGGATCTTCGAGCCATACGAACAGGTCACGGGTGTAGCGCGCGGCCGCGGGAGCGGGTTGGGTCTGCCGCTGTCGCGGCAGCTCGCGCGGCTCATGGGCGGCGACCTCTGGGTCGACTTGGAGGCAGGCCCGGGCGCCAGCTTCGTGCTGCAACTCCCACCGGCACCCGCACGAACAGCGACGTCCAGGCGCGACTGAGCGCGCTCCAGCAGGGGAGCCACTTACCTGTATCCGGGCAATCCACTACAGCAACCGGCGGTTTTTCCGACAGACGGGGACTTTTCCTCACGCCATCATTCCTTCGTGAACATGCTCCGGCACGCGAAGGGGACATCTCCCCCGCAGGCTCAACCGGGAGGATCGATGCGGATGGACAGGATCATCGTAGGTGTGGACTTCACCCCCGAGTCTGCTGCCGCAGCCCACTGGATCGCGAGCAGCCTTGCCCCATCGGCGAAGCTCGTGCTGGTGCATGCGTGCCCGAGCCCGGCTCCTCCCCGCATACCGGGGCGTCGGTTCGTCACTGCAGAGGAGCTGGCCGAGGTGGCAGTTTGTGGGGCCAGGGCCCGGCTTGAGGAGTTGGCGGCGGAGCTGCCCGAGGGTCGTGTTACGGCGGAAGCGCACACGGGAACGGCCTCGGTAGTGCTGGCCCAGGTGGCGCGCGCCCATAGCGCCGACCTCGTCGTTGTGGGACCACACGCGTATCGTGGCGGATTCCATGGATTGCTCGGAACCACGGCGGAGGGACTGATGCTTGAAGCTCACATTCCCGTGTTGCTCGTCAGCAATCCGCCGCAGGGACGACCGCAGGTGATACTTGCTCCGGTGGACGGATCAGCCACTACGCACGGCATTCTCGCCTCCGCGCACGGCGTGGCCTCACAGTTCGAGGCGAAGCTGATCGCGCTGCACGTGCACGACACTGCCACCTATGCTGCGTTGTCTGTTCTCCATTCCGCCGACGGGACGAAGATTCGATCGGCGGCGCTTGCCGAGAGCAGGTTCTGGCTGGACCAGTATCTCCGGCTCGCTGGAGTGCCCTGCGCTGACGCGGATCTGGCCGTCGCGTTTGGCGAGGCGCGCCAGGAGATTCTCGCGATGGCGCGACAGAAGCACGCCGACCTGATCGTGATGGGAAGCCACGGTGGTGGTGGTGCCATCTTCCGGCGCGTAGTGGGGAGCGTCGCCGCGTGGGTACTGCGGCACGCGCGCCAGTCGGTTCTCGTGCTTCCGGATCCTGTTGCCGGCGAGCCTCTGGAGTCGCCGACCGAGGCGGCCGCGTTGGTTTGAGTCACCGCCGCGCCAGGTCTGCCTCGGCGGCGATATGGCCGAACGCCGGCCATTGTCCGCGCGTAATGATGGCGCGCAACAGGTCGACACCGGCTGTCGCGCGCCCGTTGTAGATGTGCCAGTTGGCAACGCCATAGGCAGTGGTAACATCCTCCACGGAAGCGCCTGCATCAGCGTGCCAGATGGAGTCCACCGGCAGCTCGCCGCGGTACAGCAATATGAGCCGGTGGTAGGCGTGGTTTTCGATTACCTCCATTTCGCGGCTCACACGGTCGAGCAGTTTGTGCGCCTGTGCGTCCCGTCCGAGCAGGCGCAGGGTCATGTACTTCCAGTGCACAGTCGCGACGATGGCATCCGGATTCGTGGAAACCGCCATGCACCGCTGATAGGCGTCGAGAGCGCCTTCGAGGTCGCCTCGGAGGTAGTGTGCGAGTCCCAGGTGGTACCAGATGTTGAAGTGCAGTGTGCTCGTCGGGATCCCCAGTGGGTTAGGCATGCCGTCAGGTTCGATCTCGTCTTCAGTTCCGGCGATCAACTGCGCGGCGCGCTGAAAGTCGGCCACAGCGGCATCGAGGCGACGCAATGTGATGTAGCGATGGCCGCGGTGGCGAAAGAAGCGCGCATCGCGCGGATGCTCTCTGATTCCGCGCGAGAACACATCCACCGCATCGTTGTATCGGCCGAGGTAGGCAAGTCGTCGGCCGACCCAGATCAGCGCATCGGCATTCGTGGGATCCGCTGCAAGCTTTTGTCTTGCTGAATCGAGCTGCGCCTCCATCTGCGATCGGCCCGGTTCCCTCGGTACCGGCCGAAGAAGCGGTGTGCCGAGCAGCGAGCGCGCTTCCACGGGCGGAGTCTCCGCGGCGCTGTTGGCCGACCGCGGCTCGTTGGCTTCAGTGCTCGCGGTCGTCGCGGTGCCGCGCGTTGCGCACGCGGCCGAAACGGCAAGAAGCAGTGCGAGATGAAGTATCGACGCCACTTTCTTCAGCATACGCTAGGCTCCCGATGTTGAACGGCCCGGTCCTGCTTGCCCCCGGCGTTCGGGTGGCTGCTTCTGCGATCTCCACACGAGCGCCAGCGTACTCCCGACGACCAGCACCGTTCCCATGACGGCGCCCGGTCCAGGGATCTCCCGGAAAACGACTGCGCCGAAGACTACCGCGAAGACGATCTGGAGATACCCGACCGCGGTAGCTCGTCCCGCGGCTTCCAGCTGAAGCCCGCGCGTTATCCAGACCTGGCCCATCTGCGTGCTCACGCCAATGCCGAGGAGCAAGAGCCATTCTACTCCCGTGGGCCAGATCCAGCCAGCGACAGCGAAGGGTAGCGCCAACGGTACCGTGACCAGGGGGAAGTAGAAGACGACGACCAGCGGGTGCTCCGTCCTTCCCAGCCGTCGCACGGAGACATAGGCGGCAGCGCTGAATATCGCGCCCAGCAGCGCGATGGCAACGTAGCGCGGTTCGAGCGAGGCGCTGCCGCCAAACAGCGTCGCCGGCTGCGCTACCAGCACGACGCCCAACAATCCGAGCCCGATGCAGCTCGCCTCGAGCGCGCCGAAGCGCTCGCGCAGAAGCCACGCCGCCAGAATGGCAGCGAAAACCGGATTGGTGTACTGGATTACCGTGGCCTCTGCCAGTGGCAGGTGGATGACGGAGAAGTAGAATGCCGTGAGCGCGACGAATCCAAGCAGACCCCTGAGGGCGAGCAGCCTTTTCTGCGTTCCCCACACCGGGATACGCGCGCGTCGCAGCATTGCGATGCTGAGAACGAGAGTTAGCGCCGCACGCACGAGCACGATCTCGATACTCGGCAACCGTTGACCAGCCAGCTTCACGAGCAGGCTCATCACGCTGAACCAGAACGCCCCCAGCGCCATGTAGCGGAGTCCGGGGGGGACGCGGTAGTGCGTGCCGGGTGCCGAGTGCGCCGATGCCAGGTTTCTCCGGGTGCTGGAGCGTGCGGGTTTCTGTTTCTGCAGCAGTCCTGGGCGCTAACGTTCAGTCCCGCTTCAGACAAGTCAAACGTAGTGGCTAGCTTTGTGAACGGCATTTACCGCAGAGACACAGAGTGTCGAGAAGGGCAAGATTCCGTACATGAAAGCTGCCGATCGCGCTCCAGTAACCTCTTCGTCTCTGTCGCCGCGGTTGAAGCTGTTGTCCCTGCTGCCGGATTCCCGGACGTCGGTCCGATCCGTATTCCCACCTTCCTTACTGACGACGCCTGAGCGCACATTACGCGCATGAGTAGCCCCGCCATTGGTGAGATCCTCTGGGAGCCCGGCGACGAGCGAGCCCGACGCTCGCGCATGGCGGACTTCATGGAGCAGGCACGCGCCAGCGGTTTCGAGCCGCCGCGCGTCGACGCCCTGGACTATGACGCTCTCTGGCAATGGTCCGTGGACCAACCGGAGCATTTCTGGCCCGCGGTCTGGCGCTTTTGTGGTGTAATCGCTGAGAAGCGCGGCAAGAGAGGGCCGTGGGAGCGCGTGCTGGTTGGGGGGGGCCGCATGCAGCCGCCCGACCCGGAGCTCGGTCCGCGCTGGTTCACCGGAGCGCGGCTCAATTTTGCGGAAAACCTCCTTCGCTATCGCGACGACCGGCCGGCGCTCGTTTCCTGGAACGAGCAGGGTCACCAGCGCACGATCAGCTACGCCGAGTTGGCCGCTCAGGCTGGTGCGGCGGCTGCGGCGCTCAGAGCCGAAGGCGTGCAGCCGGGCGACCGGGTCGCCGGATTTCTTCCCAATTCGCTCGAAGCGGTGATCGCCATGCTCGGAGCCGCAAGCATCGGTGCCATCTGGTCCTCCTGTTCGCCGGATTTCGGTGCGCAGGGAGTCCTCGACCGCTTCGGACAGATCGCGCCAAAGGTGCTCTTCTGCACCGACGGCTACTGCTACGCCAGCAAGGAGATCGACACCAGGGAGCGCGCCCACGCCATCGCCGACGCGCTCCCCGAACTGCGGCGGCTGGTGCTGATACCGTACCTTCGTGCCGATGCGCATCTCGACGGTGCAATCGGCTGGGGCGATTTCCTGGCACGCGGTCAGGACGAACCTCTCGCATTCGAAAGGCTGCCGTTCGATCATCCCCTTTACATCATGTATTCGTCCGGCACGACGGGACTGCCGAAATGCATGGTTCACGGCGCCGGTGGCACACTGCTACAGCATCTGAAGGAGCTGGTGCTGCACATTGACGTTGACCGCGACGACCGGATCTTCTACTTCACCACCTGCGGGTGGATGATGTGGAACTGGCTGGTGAGCGCGCTGGCGGCAGGCGCAACTGTGGTTCTTTACGATGGGTCACCCGTTGCACCGCGTGCGACCATGCTGTGGGACATGGCCCAGGCGGAGGGAATCACGGTGTTCGGAACGAGCGCCAAGTACCTCGCCCTCATCGACAAGGAAGGGCTCGCGCCAGCACGGACACACGATCTGTCCAGCCTTCGGACGGTCCTTTCCACCGGTAGTCCGCTCCCCGCGCACGGCTTCGACTACGTCTACGGCTCGGTGAAGCGGAATGTGCGATTGAGCAGCATCAGCGGCGGCACGGATCTGATATCCTGCTTCGCGCTCGGCAGTCCGATCACGCCGGTCCGGCGTGGCGAGATCCAGGTGCGCGGCCTCGGCATGGCAGTCGCAGTGTTCGATGAGCACGGCCAGCCACTGGTCGGTCACGCCGGCGAGCTGGTCTGCACGAGGCCATTCCCAAGCATGCCCGTGGCGTTCTGGAACGATCCCCACGGGGCGCGATACCGGGACGCGTACTTCACGCACTATCCAGGCGTCTGGAGACATGGCGACTGGGCCGAGCTCACACCGAGCGGCGGCATGATCATTCACGGTCGAAGCGACGCGACGCTCAATCCGGGCGGGGTACGCATTGGCACCGCGGAGATCTATCGGCAGGTCGAGCAGCTTCCGGAGGTACTGGAGAGCCTCGTCATAGGGCAGGACGTGATGCGCGAGGGTGAACGGGACGTGCGCGTCGTTCTGTTCGTGCGGCTCCGCGAGGGCGAAGTGCTGGGCGACGAGCTGCGCGCACGAATACGCCAGCGGATCCGCGATGGAGCGAGCTCGCACCATGTCCCGAAGGTAATCGTGCAAGTGGCCGACATCCCTCGTACGATCAGCGGCAAGATCACCGAGCTGGCCGTTCGCGACGTGGTGCACGGCCGCCCGGTTCGCAACGTGGAAGCTCTGGCGAATCCGCAGGCGTTGGAGCTCTACCGAGCCATCCCCGAGCTGGTCATCTGAGCAGGGTCAGCGACTTCGCCCAGAAAGGCCGCCAGCTCCGACAGCTGCGACTCGGCGTCCTTCTCGCCAAGTTCCATCAAGTGGTGCACGTAGTCGGCCTGAAAGAGAATCAGGCTGAGCACGTCGGGACTCGCCGTTTCGCGCGTGCCGAGCCCACGCGTGAGCAGCTTGAACAAACCCGGCAGTCTCGGCTCGTATTCGCGGGCGAGGCGTCCCATGTCCTGCGACGGACGTATCACGAGAACGTCAACGATGCGCAGACCGTGTCGTCTCTCCAGCGGAAGCTCTTCCAGCACGCGATTGAGGCGCCGCAACCGGAGGACATCCTGGTCGATCAGATCGAGGAAGATCGAGCTGTAGAGAACGCCAAGCACCTGCGCCGGCGGCGGGTAGCCATTGACGGCTGCGCGAGACGCCTCGTCACGAGAGCGATCGTATCGGGTCGAAACTGTGATCAACTTGCGCGCGCCCAGATGGAGCGCTGGCGACAGAGGGGCCGAGAGGCGGATGCCGCCATCACCGTACCACGCCTCGCCGATCCGGACCGCCGGGAAGAAGAGCGGTAATGCCGCCGATGCCATCACATGCTCCACGCGCAGCTCGGTACTGACGGCGTGGCGCATCGGTCGTTCCCATGCTTCGATCTCGCGCCCCTGTGCCCAGACCACGGATTGACCAGTTGTGTAGCTCGTCGTACCGAGAGCGACAGCGTGCAGCGTACCGCGATCCACATTCCGCTGAATCCCTGGCAGCGAGCCGTCGGTCGAACTCATGCCCCGCATCAGAGTCCCTCGAAGTGGCTCGGTGTCAACCAGCCCTCGCGTGTGACGGCCATTAATCCTGCCACCGCCCACCAGGCGTGTTCCCCATCGTGCCATGTTGCCGATGAGCGAGCCCGCATCCACCCGAAAAACCGCCTCGGGGGAGAGGTCGCGCCAGAGCCGCGAAAGGTCCTCGACGGCCTGCCTCAGAGTCCCTGGGTGCTGCGCGATGAAGGCCACATTTACAGCGCCCGCAGACACACCGGTAAGGATCGGCAGTTGGAGTCTTGGGAAGCGCCGCGCCAGCGTTCGTAGCACGCCTACCTGGTAGGCGCCGCGGGCGCCGCCGCCGGTGAGCACCAGAGCGAGTCCCGAGCCGCTCGAGTCCCCATACGTTGCGATTGGTTGGTTGGGGGTAGTCATGGGTCGTAGATTGCGCGCCGGATGCGCCAGGAACGTCGTTCTGAGGATAAGGTGCCGTCCCCGCAGACACCAGCGCCGAGCCACGGGAGCTCCCGAGCCGTGCACGTAAGTTTTGTCTGGCGAAGGGATTGCAGTGCGCTGGAGCTACTACTGACCCTGCCAGTGATAGCCGCAAGATGCTATCTTTTGAGTGCTGGCGGGGCCGGCGCGGTCGTAGCGAACTTCCGGGACAACCGGGCGGCGTGAGCCTGCGGGCCGCGGCAGAGGGCCGCAGTAATACCAGGAATGATCCAAGGAGCGACGAGATGGCCACTGCAACCATGCCGACGCGTCAGGAAACCACCGATGCCTTTCCGATCAACGGCACGGACTACATCGAGCTTTTCGTCGGGAACGCCAAACAGGCCAGCCTCTACTACCGTGCCGCATTTGGCTTCCAGCTGGTGGGGTACCGCGGCCCGGAGACGGGGGTGCGCGATCGCGCCAGCTACCTGATGCAGCAGGGAAAGATCAGGTTCGTGCTGACAACGCCCCTGTCCGCCGACTCGCCCACCGCGGAGCACATTAAGGCCCACGGCGACGGGGTGAGAGACTACGCGCTCTGGGTGGATGACGCTCGCGCTGCGTACAAGACAGCGGTAGACCGAGGCGCTATCCCGGTGCAGCCCCCGGAAGTGATGCGCGATGACGCCGGCGAAGTCGTGATCGCGGCGATAGGTACCTACGGAGACACGATTCACACGCTCGTCGAGCGGCGAAACTACAAGGGCCTCTTTCTCCCGGGCTTTCGCGCGGTGACGCCGCACTACAGGCCACCGGAGGTCGGTCTCAGGTACGTGGACCATTGCGTGGGTAACGTCGAGCTCGGCCAGATGAACCGGTGGGTGGCATACTATGCCGACGTAATGGGCTTCAGAAACCTGATCACCTTCGACGACAAGGACATCAGCACGGAATACTCATCGCTGATGTCGAAGGTGATGGCGAACGGAAACGACCGCATCAAGTTCCCGATCAACGAGCCGGCTTCAGGCAAGAAGAAGTCACAGATCGAGGAGTACCTCGACTTCTACGGCGGCCCGGGAGTTCAGCACCTTGCGCTGGCGACGGATGACATCATTCACACGGTTACCGCGTTGCGTGAGCAGGGCGTGGAGTTCCTCACCATCCCAACGTCTTACTATGACGAGCTGCAGGAACGGGTCGGCAAGATCGACGAACCAGTCGACCGTCTGGCCGAGCTTGGCATTCTCGTGGACCGCGACCCGGATGGCTATCTCCTCCAGATCTTCACCAAGCCCGTTGAAGATCGGCCCACGCTCTTCTACGAGATCATCCAGCGCAAGGGTGCCCGCAGCTTCGGCAAGGGTAACTTCAAGGCGTTGTTCGAGGCGATCGAGCGGGAGCAGGAGGCGAGAGGAAATCTGTAGACGACCGGAGCTCGGAAACGGTGGTTAAGAGTACGGGTTCCTGCTCCCCCGGATTCCGAAGCCCGAACCCGAACCCGCAAACCTGGACACTGAACTCAGACCGGCTTTCCACATGCCCATCTATCACACACTCGGCAAGATCCCGCGCAAGCGGCACTACGCGTTCAGGCGGCCGGACGGCGGCCTGTATGCCGAGCAGCTCGTGGGGCACGAGGGGTTCACGGGGACCTCGTCGCTGCTCTACCACGTCCATCCACCCACGACCATCAAGTCAGTGCGGCGGCTGCGCGAAACGAGGTATGAGCGCGACCACGACGACGCGTTGCGCCACCGCCATTTCAAGACGTCGCTCGTGAAGCGGGGCGGCAGCCCCACCCTCGACCGAATTCCACTGCTCTACAACAGCGACATCGCCATGCTGTATGTGGAGCCCGACGAGCAGGACGCGCACTTCTACCGTAACGCGCAGGGCGATGAAGTGGTGTACGTGAGCAAGGGGCACGGGACGCTCGAGTCGCAGTATGGCGACCTTCCCTTCCGCGAGGGGGACTACATTGTCATCCATCGCGGGATCATGCACCGCTACAAGCTCGAGATGACTGGCGACGCGCCCAAACTGCTGGTGTTCGAGAGCCGGGGGCACGTGAGATGGCCGAAGCGTTATCGGAACGAGTTCGGCCAGCTCATAGAAGGCGCACCCTATTCGGAGCGTGACATCCGCCGCCCCACCGAGCTGAAGACGTACGACGAGGACGGGGACCATCGCATCCTCGTGAAGCAGTACGATGGCATCAACGAGATGATCCTCGATCACCACCCCTTCGACGTCATCGGCTGGGATGGGTACTTCTATCCGTGGATCTTCAACATCCACGATTTTGAGCCCATCGTGGGACGCGTACATCAGCCACCGCCGGTGCACCAGACGTTCCAGGGCGATGGGTTCGTGATTTGTAGTTTCTGTCCGCGCCCTTACGACTTCGATCCTGAGGCGGTGCCGGCTCCATATAACCACAGCAACGTCGACTCGGACGAGGTGCTCTACTACGCCTCCAGCGAGTTCATGAGCCGCAAGGGCATCGAGTTCGGCAGCATCACGCACCACCCAGACGGGATTCCGCACGGTCCCCACCCCGGACGTGCCGAGGCATCGATCGGGGCGAAGTACACCGAGGAGCTCGCGGTCATGATGGATTCTTTCCGTCCGCTTCACGTGGCCAAGACTGCCGTGGAGATCGAGGACCCGAGCTACCATAAGAGCTGGCTCGACGCGCAGCATGCGCAGTTCAACCCACCGACGTCGTGAGCGGCGCCGGAGGTTCGATGTCTGGCGGGTGGAATTCCGGATTCGGGGCTCGGGAGCTCATCGAGCCCCGAGCTTCTATGCGCCTGAGGAGAACGTTGAGCATCTGCATGACTCTCTCCTGCAGCTTCATGAGCTCGGCGTAGTCGGACTCCCCCAGGTACTTCAGTCGAAAGGCAATGAATATCAGGGTTTGCAGCTCGTTCGCGGAGCCCTTGGCAACAGCCAGGTGTCGGAGATACTCCCGCACGTAGATGCGACCATGTCCTTCCGCTACGTTGGCCGCGATCGATACGGCGCTGCGACGAATCTGGCTCGTGATCCCATCCATCTCATCACGAGGGAATTTTCGTGTGACGGTATAACATCGCTCGGTGAGTTGGATGGCGACGTTCCATACATCGAGCTCGCGATAACTTCGGATGGTCATGACATGGCTCCGGGCATGCCCGCATCATTCATGCGAATGCCTGATCCCGCGGCACCGTTCGAGCACAATCCTCACCGTTCCGATGCCGCGCCCTCGCTCCGGCCCCCGAAGGCCGAAGCACGAATCCCGAACTCGGCCTTTTAATGCCTCCCTTCGCCAATCGCTTTTCGAGCCTTCCCACATACCCACTTGCCCACGTTCCGCTGAAGAAGCGCGAGTTGCTGGCGCGCGGAGTGGACGTGATCGATCTGGGTGCCGGCGACGCCGACCTGGCTCCGCCGGAGGCCGTTCTGGAGCGCATGAGCAGGGCGATTCGCGAGCCTGCCTTCTGGCGATACGGATTCGGGCTGGGACACATCCCGTTTCGCGAGGCCGTCGCAGACTGGATGAACCTTCGCTTTGGAATCGAGTTCGATCCCATTACTGAGATCGTGCCGCTGATCGGATCGAAGGAGGGGATAGCGCACGTCGCGCTCGCCTATCTTCAGCGTGGCGATGTGGCGATTGTGCCCGATCCGGCATACTCGGCGTACATCGGCGGAACACTGCTTGGAGAAGCGGAGCCCTACTACTATCCGCTCCGCCCGCGCACGAACTTTCTCGTCGAGCTGGACGACGTCCCCGTGGGCGTGCTCGAGCGGGCGAAGGTGCTGTTCCTCAACTACCCCAACAATCCCACTGCGGCCATCGCGCCCCGTTCCTATCTCGAGCGAGTCATCCAGCGCTGCCGGGAGCTCGACATTCTGTTGATCTACGACAACGCCTACTCGGAGTTCGGCTACGACGCCTATGTGGCGCCGAGCATATTCGAGATAGATGGTGCTCGCGAGATCGCAATCGAGTTCCACTCGCTGTCCAAGACGTACAACATGACAGGGTGGCGGATTGGCTGGGCGGTGGCGCGGCCGGCTATTGCCGGCGCGCTGGCCAAGCTGAAGAGCTTTCTGGATACTGGAGCGTTCATGGCGATCCAGGCTGCGGGTGTGGCGGCGCTCGAGAGCTGGGGGGAGTTCGTTCCCACAAACATGGCCGTCTTTCGCGCCCGCCGCGACGCGGCGGTATCGGCCTTCCGTGCCGCCGGCTTCGCCTGTGTGGCGCCCAAGTCATCCATGTACCTCTGGATCCCGCTTCCTGACGGCGCATCCAGCCGCTCTTTTACTGACAGACTCGCCGACGATGAAGGAGTAATAGCGATTCCTGGCTCGGGCTTTGGCGCGGGAGGTGAGGGCTTTTTCCGCATCTCGTTCGTAACGTCTCCAAAGCGTATTACAGAGGCGGCACAGCGAGCCGGGCGGGTGCTGTCATCACTCTCGAGCGAAGTCGTGGGGTGAAAGGGCGACGCGGCCTGATCCACCGGATCCATGCGGCCGGGATCGCGCGTGGTTGCCGGCGGCATGAAGATGCGGTGGCGCCGTACAAGCGAAGGCTGCTGGGCTCGCTCGATGGGTACGTAGTCGAGATCGGGCCTGGGAGCGGCGCCAACCTTTTCTACTACTCGCCCGGGATCGCGTGGACCGGAATCGAGCCGAACCTGCACATGCACCCGTACCTCCGGGCCAACGCGGAGCGCCTGGGACTGAGCATCGATCTGCGCACTGGAACCGCTGAGCGAACCGAACTCCCCGATTCGAGCGCTGATAGCGTCGTCGGCACGCTGGTGCTGTGCTCGGTAAGCGACGTTGCAGCCGCACTCGCGGAAGCACGACGTGTGCTTCGGCCCGGCGGCCGCTTTGTTTTCGTGGAGCATGTTGCGGGGGATCCGGGAAGCTGGACGCGGCGTGTGCAACGCCTCCTGCGTCCCCTCTGGCGCGTTGCCGGCAATGGCTGTCGGCCGGATCAGGATACCGCCGCCCTGATTGCCGCCGGCGGCTTCTCCGAGGTGCGCATCGAGCGCTTCCGGGCGCCGCTGCCCGTAGTCGGCCCGCACATCGCAGGCGTCGCCGTGCGGTAGCGCGCCCGAGGAAAGCAGGGGGCCCACCACCCTGCTCAGGGGACGCGGCACTGCCGGGTGACCGGAGGGCGGTTGCTGCACGCGATCGAGTCGTCCATCCCCCGCACGAGCGGACCGCACGCCGTCGTCTGGGCTGAACGTGCAGCCTCGTCCTCCGAACTAGCCGTTGCCGTGGCGCAATTCCGCTGACCGCCGAACTCCACGCAGACCTGGCACTCGACCCGCTGCGCTGAGATGGTCGTCCACGCCAGAAAGGAAATGAACGCTACCACCAATATTATCGCTAGAACTTTCCAGACAGACGACATACGCTTCTCCCGATGCGAGGAGCAAAGAATAGGCGGTCGCGTGACGCCCGGCTATGTTGCGCAAGCCTACAACACCAACCCGTATGACACCACTCACCAGGCCTGACGTTCCTTCCCTCGCCGATACCCCCGCGGTTCCCCTGTTCACGGGTGAGCGCATCGAGGCACTCGACGTCCTGAGGGGATTTGCGATCTTCGGCATTCTGCTGGCGAACATCCATGTGTTCTCCGGCTATGTGCTCATGCCCGATGCGCAACGCGCGGCGCTGCCCACGGCGGCGGTCGACGGGACGACTATGCTGCTGCTGCAGATGCTCGTGGCTGGAAAGTTCTACTCGATCTTTTCGCTTCTTTTCGGGATCGGCTTCGCTGTCCAGCTCCAGCGGTCGGCCGCGGCGCGCGTCGATCCCGCGCGGCGCTTTCGCCGGCGACTGGTGGTGCTGATGCTGATAGGTGCAGCACACTCGCTCCTGCTCTGGTACGGCGACATACTCTTCCTGTACGCGCTGGTGGGCTTCTGTCTGCTTCCCTTCCGCAGTCGTGGTGATCGAAGAGTGTTGGCGGCAGCCCTCATTTGCCTGCTCGTGCCGCTCGTTCAGTATGGACTCATGTTGGGTGGTGTGCTGCTCGCGGGTGGTGGAGCCGCGCCTGATGGCGTTGCCGATGCGACCAATCCGCTGGATTCCTTGATCGCCACCCTGACCACGGGAAGTTACCTGGAGGCCGTGCGTGTGAACCTCACGGGGCTGATGTACCGGTGGGGGGATCTGTTCTTTACGGGGCGATTCTTCAAGGTTCTGGCCATGTTTCTGTTCGGCTTGTGGATTGTTCGACGGGGGTTGCTGATCGACGCGCCAACCAGCCGCGCCACCATCCGGCGGGCGGCAACCGTTGGACTGCTCATCGGCCTGCCGCTCAACGCGCTCCTCGCGATGGTCGGTGAGCACTCGTACTACAGCCTCGAGCCGCGGGGGCTGGCGTTTGCCGTGCTCTACTCCATTGGGGTTCCCACCCTCGCGATCGGCTATGCGGGGCTGGTGGTGATTGCCTGGCGCAATCTTCGGGGAAGACGCGTGCTTGGGGCGCTGGGACCGGTGGGGCGGATGGCGCTCACCAACTATCTCCTCCAGACGGTCATCGCGCTGCTGATCTTCTACGGATTTGGCCTTGGTTTCTTCGGGCGTGTGGGTGCTACACCAGCGATCGGCGTCGCGATCGCGATCTTCGTCGTGCAGCTGCCGGTGAGTGCCTGGTGGCTGCGTCGCTATCGCCATGGGCCGGCGGAATGGCTGTGGCGCCGCCTCACCCTCGCGCAACCGCTGCCCATGCGTCGGGAACCGCTCGAGTGAATCCTGAAGGACGTCTGCGCGAGGAGATAGAGAGACGAAGGACGTTCGCCATCATCAGTCATCCGGACGCCGGCAAGACGACGCTGACGGAGAAGCTGCTGCTCTATGGCGGCGCCATCCATCTGGCCGGCTCGGTGAAGGCGCGCCGGGCGGTGCGCCACGCTGCCTCGGACTGGATGAAGCTCGAGCAGGAGCGCGGCATATCCGTCACCTCCAGCGTGATGCAGTTCGAGTATGCGGGCCGGCAGGTCAACCTGCTCGACACACCGGGTCACCAGGACTTCTCCGAGGACACCTACCGAACACTCATTGCCGCCGACAGCGCCGTGATGTTGCTCGACAACCGGAAGGGTGTGGAGGAGCGCACGCGCCAGCTCTTCAGCGTTTGCAAGCGCCGACGCATGCCTATCGTCAGCTTCGTCAACAAGTGTGACAGGGCCGGCGCCAACCCGCTGCAGCTGCTGGATGATGTGGAGAGCGACCTCGGCATTCGCTGCGTACCGTTCACGTGGCCAATCACCACCTGGGACAGCTTCGTGGGTGTTTTCGATCGCCGTACGCAGGAGATCCGACTCTTCCAGAAGGACGCTGGCCACGGTGCGCGGCGAGTAACCATGCAGGTAGCAGATCTCCACGCCGCGTGGGTCGTCGACCGCATCGGCGCAGACGCGCACGCGCGCCTTGTCGATGAGCTCGAGTTGTTGGATCATGCCGCGGCACAGTTTGACGCCGAGTCGTTTCTGGCCGGCGAGATGACGCCAATGTTCTTTGGGAGTGCGCTCACCAACTTCGGCGTCGAGCCGTTTCTTGCGGAGTTCCTGCGCCTGGCGCCCGCGCCGCAGCCGCGCGAGTCGAGTGTCGGTGCCATCGACCCGGCACGCCCGGAGTTTTCCGGATTCGTGTTCAAGATCCAGGCGAACATGGATCCCAGACACCGCGACCGGGTTGCCTTCGTGCGTGTTTGCTCAGGTCGCTTCGAGGTCGGAATGACCGTCACGCATGTCCGCACCGGCAAGCTGCTCCGCCTGGCCTCCGCCCAGCAGTTCATGGCGCGCGAGCGGAGCGCCGTCGAAGAAGCGTGGCCGGGCGATGTGATCGGCATTCACGACCGGGGAGCGCTGCGGATCGGCGACACGCTCAGTGTCGATGGCACACTGGAGTTCGTCGGCATACCTCGCTTCGCGCCGGAGCACTTCGCCCGTGTGTCGCTCGCCGACCCACTCCGGCGAAAACAGCTCGACACTGGGCTGCGCCAGCTCACCGAAGAGGGTGCGGCACAGGTGTTTTTCGCCGAGCGCGATGCCGGCGCGTCCTCACCGATTGTCGGCGCCGTCGGGCTGCTCCAGTTCGACGTTCTGTTGCACAGGCTGGAACACGAGTACGGCGTACCTGCAAGACTGGAGAGGTTCGGCTATGGCTCGCCTCGCTGGGTAACCGGCGCAGAACAGGACATCGAGCGTATGGCGCGGGGCCACGGCCGCATGCGCGTTTACGATGCGAAAGGACAACCGATGATACTGTTCGCCGATTCCTGGGCTCTTCGCTCGGCGCTCGAGGCCGACGACAGCGGCGTGCAGTTCTCCGACGTGGCGCCTTGAGGCGGCCTTCGGGCCCGGATACGAATTCCGCGTTCCGTGGTTCTGGCCCTAGAATCTCACCATCACGCCCACCCGACTCTCGTCGCGGGCCCAGTCATACTCGATCAGCGGCACGGCCGCGCGCGGATTCGCCGTGGTGCGCAGTGCCGGCGCAGAGGTGCGCGAGCGTGCGTGGCTGTACGCCTCGAAGGCGGCAAGAAACGAGATGGCGGCGGCTGCCGCGATACCTGCGGTGCGGTTGGGATACTGTCGGTCAACGTACGCGAACTCGTACTCGTACTCGCGCTCGTTGCCGAACGGATCGATGAACGTGCCAGTGCGGATCTCGATGACATCCACATCCTTGGGCACGAAGCCAAAGGCGACCGCACCACCGGCTGCACCCAGAACCAGGAAGCCAAGCACCGGACGCCGCGTGTAGTGTTGGCCGAGGCCTGGCAGGAGCAGACCGCGCGTCAGGGCTGACCCCGGGTTCATGGCCTGGCGCCTTAATGAGACGATTCGCCGAACGACCGCCTCACGGTCCGTCGCTGCCGGCTCGAGCTCCAGGTACCGCTGGAAGTCCGCTACCGCCTGCTCGGTCTGGTCGAGGCGTTCCAGCACGAGGGCCCGGTTGAAGTGAGTCTCCGGCCAGTCCGGCGCCTGGCTGATTGCCCGCGTGAACGCCACCTGCGCGTCGCGCCAGCGTTGGCCTTCGTAGTGCAGCAACCCCGCCCTGAACTGCGCCGTGGCAAGCTCCGATTGCGAGCGCCGCGGGCCGAGCTCGGTAAGCCGGTCCCTCGCCTCCGCGGCGTCGGCCGCACCCGGTGCCAGCGACAGGAACCGGCAATACTCGCGAACGGCGTCGTTCACCTCACCAAGCGCCTCGTGCGAACGGGCGAGGTGATACGCGGTGGTGGGGTCCGTGGGGTCTGCCTCCGCGGCGCGCCGGAAGAAGTCCCGCGCCGAGCGGTTGTCGCCGCTGATCGCTGCCTCCTGCCCTTGCGCGAACGCATCGCGAGCGGCTGCCCGCCGCTGCGCGTTCGGCTGGGCCGGTGTGCTTTGCGCTGGACAGGATGCTCCGCTCGATCCGCCAATGTTTCGTTTCGGCGTCAGCTGCGCCGCACCTTCGATTGGAAGAACAAGTCCGATCAGAAGTGCGCTCCCTGCGACCAGAGCACGCCCCAGGTCGCAATTGAATGCGAACAGCGACTTCAAAAGATGGTTATACGTGCCGTTCCCGACACGCCCTCCGATCTGGCAGTTATCGTGACGATGCCGCGGCGGCGCGCCGTGACTACCCCACTAGCCGACACCGTTGCGAGCCTGTCACTGCTGCTCGACCAGGTTACCTGACGCCCGGTCAACTCACCCCCGTTGGCATCATACAACCGAGCCGTAAACTGGCGCTGCGAGTTTCGAATCATGAGAGCATCGGCCGGCTCCACAGTCACTGAAGCGACGGGCAGCGCGACCACCGTCACGGCTGCCGTGCCGCTGCGGCCTCCCGTTGCGGCTGTGATCGTAACCTGTCCGGGGGAGAAGCCCCTCACCAGTCCAGACGACGACACCGTGGCCCGTGCTGGATTGCTCGAGCTCCAATCGTACGTCCGTCCGGGGATTTCATCATTCCACGCGTCGCGTGCCCGGGCCTGAAGTTGCACCGTCCCTCCCACGGACAGTTCGGCGGTTGACGGAGACACGAGCACCGATGTCACCTGGCGCGGTATGATGGTGAGCCGTGCTACGTCATGCCGTCCCTGAACGCTGGCCGCCACTTGTGTTTCGCCCAATGCCCGTCCCTCTACTTCGCCGCTCGCGGCGATGCGGGCAATGCTGGTGTCTTCCACGGCCCAGAAGACCTGTTGTCCGTTGGTAAGCTCACCCTGAACATCGATGATTGTCGCCTCGAACCGCTCCTTGCGGCCAAGTTGCAGCGTCATTGCCTCAGGAGAGACGATCACTGCTGCTACGGCGTCCTGTCGGTTCTCCACCGGCGCGCCGCTGCAGGCCAGTCCCGCGCCCGCTCCCAGTCCGGTGAGCACACCGATGGCAATCAATAAGTTTGCGTTGCGGTAAGACATCTCACCTTCCTCGGCGAGCAGGAGGAGAACGGCGCACGCGGCCGTTCACCCAGCGGGTCGCCCCACCGCGACCGGCGTCGCACGGTGGCTGCGCGAGCCATCGCCGAGCTGGCCCTCCACGTTGTACCCCCAGCAAAGCGCGTCCCCACCCGTCGATACCCCGCAGGTGTGTGCGCCGGTGGCGTTGATTGCACGGAAGCCGTGTCCACCACGAACACGCACTGGAGTAACCCGGTCGGCGCTGCTGCCGTCTCCGAGCTGACCATAGCTGTTTCGCCCCCAGCAGTACGCCTCGCCACCTCTGGTGAGCCCACATGTATGCATACTGCCGGCCACCAGAGCGGTGAATCGGAGATCCCCAGCCACACGTGCGGGCGCCGACCGGCTGGCCGTCGTCCCATCCCCCAGCTGCCCCCCTGCGTTATCCCCCCAGCAAAACACCTCTCCAGATGCCGAAAGGGCACAACTATGGGAATGGCCGACCACTACGGCAGTGAAACGGCTGGTTCCGGACACGGGACCCGGATAGGGGCGTGACGCATCTGAGCCGTCGCCCAGCTGGCCGTGAGAGTTGCTCCCCCAGCAGTACACGACCTGCTGCGAGTTGACGGCGCAGCTGTGACCACGTCCCGCAGCGACATCCGCGAACGTCCCTCCTCCGGCGATGCGCACCGGCACCGTACGACTGGCCGTGGTGCCGTCACCCAATTGCCCGGAGCCGTTGCCTCCCCAGCAGTACGCCTCCCCTGTTCGGGCAACCGCACAGGTATGGTTCACTCCGGCGCTGATCAGCCGGAAGGCGCGCGAGCCGGCAACCCTGACCGGAGTGCTGGCTGCCGCCGCCGAGCCGTTCCCCAGCTGACCGCTGGCGTTGCCGCCCCAGCAGAAGGCCTCTCCCGACCGGCTTACGGCACAGGTGTGGCCAAGACCGGCCGATATGGAGGCGAACCGCTGGTTGGTGACGCTGCTGGCCGGAGTGGAGCGCCGTGGTCCCTGAGCGGCGAGTTGACCCCGGTCGTTCCCGCCCCAGCAATAGAGCTCGCCGCCGCCCCCCAGAGCGCAGCTGTGCGTTCCCCCAGCCGCAACGGCGGTGATCTCATCGGCACGTGCAGGCGCGGGCGCAGGGG